>JBBQOK010000120.1:0-7807 GCA_038330765.1 Caulobacterales bacterium
TCTATGGAAAGCAGGAGTGTCTGAAGGCCGGGATATTGCCGGCCGAACTGGTGCTGACCAACCCCCACTATGTGCCCGAGATGCAGGGTCAGCGGCCACCACGCGGGGTCTGGGTGCAGATCGCCGGGGTCGATCTGGTGCGCACCGGCGAGGACGGCTTCTACGTGCTGGAAGACAATTGCCGCACGCCCAGCGGGGTCTCCTACATGCTGGAGAACCGCGAGATGATGATGTGGCTGTTCCCTGACCTGTTCGCTGACTATCCGGTGCGGCCGGTCGTGACCTATGCGTAGATGCTGCTGGGCTGTCTGCGGGCCTGGGCTCCCTTGGCGGCGGGGGCCGATCCGTGCTTAGTGGTGCTGACGCCGGGGCCGTTCAACTCGGCCTATTATGAGCACAGCTTTCTGGCCGACAAGCTGGGGGTCGAGCTGGTCGAGGGGCGCGATCTGTTCGTCGACGACGGCAAGGTCTTCATGCGCACGACGCAGGGCCGCCAGCAGGTCGATGTGGTCTATCGCCGGATCGACGATGACTTCCTCGATCCCCTGACCTTCCGGCCGGATTCGTCGCTGGGGGTGCCCGGGCTGATGACGGCCTATCAGGCGGGCACGGTGACCCTGGCCAACGCCGTCGGCACGGGCGTGGCCGACGACAAGGCGGTCTATACCTACATGCCCGAGATCATCCGCTTCTTCACCGGCGAGGAGCCGATCCTGAAGAATGTGCCGACCTGGCGCTGCCGCGAGCCGGAGGCGCTGAGGGAGGTGTTGTCGAAGCTGGACCAGCTGGTGGTCAAGGAGGTCGGCGGCTCCGGAGGCTATGGCATGCTGGTGGGCCCGGCGGCGTCGAAGACCGAGATCGAGGCTTTCCGCAAGCGGCTGATCAACGATCCCGACGACTTCATCGCCCAACCGACGCTTGAGCTTTCAACCGCCCCGACGCTGGACAAGGGCGAGCTGCACGGGCGGCACGTCGATCTGCGGCCGTTCGTGCTGTCCAGCCCCGAGGGGGTGAAGGTGGCACCGGGCGGGCTGACGCGGGTGGCGCTGAAGCCGGGCTCTCTGGTGGTCAACTCCAGCCAGGGCGGCGGGACCAAGGACACCTGGGTGCTGGACGTCTGATGCTCTCACGCACCGCAGACAGCCTGTACTGGACCGGCCGCTATATCGAGCGGGCGGACTTTCTTGCGCGGATTCTGGAGGCCACATTGAGGCTGGCGGCCATTCCGACGCGGGGCGACGGGGACGCCGAGACGGTCTGGGCCAGCGCCCTGGCGTCGGCGGGGGCGCCCCGGGCGCTGGGCCGGTCGCCGACCGAGAAGTCGGTGCGCGAGTATCTGGCCTTTGCCCCGGACAGCTCGTCGTCGATCACCGCCTGCATCACCCGGGCCCGGACCAATGCGCGCTCGGTGCGCACGGCCCTGACGGTCGAGTTGTGGGAGGCGATCAACGGGGCCTGGAACGGGCTGGAGGAGCAGGGCCAGCCGACCCGGCGGGACGAGTTCGCGCGCTTCCTGGAATGGGTGAAGACGGTGACCCTGTCGGTCGAAGGCGCGACCAGCCGGACCATGCTGCGCAACGACGGCTATTATTTCCTGCGGCTGGGGGCCGCGATCGAGCGCGCCGACAACACCGCCCGGCTGCTGGACGTGAAATACCATCTGCTGCTGCCCGAAGGTGAGCGGGTCGGCGGGCAGCTGGACTATTTCCAGTGGACCACACTGCTGCGCGAGGTGTCGGCGCTGACGGCGTATCGCTGGGTCTATCGGGACTCGGTCAAGCCGTGGCTGGTGGCCGATCTGCTGGTGCTGAACCGCCAGATGCCGCGCTCGCTGGCCAGCTGCCAGGCGTCGATCGTGCACTATCTGGAATTGCTGGCCAACGATTACGGCCGGCGCGGCCCGGCCCAGCGGCTGGCGGCGGATCGGATGCGGGCGTTCGACAGTTCCCGCATCGACGGCATCTTCCAGTCCGGGCTGCACGAATACATCCAGGCCTTCCTCGGCGAGAACGGTCGTCTGGGGCAGGCCATCCATGACCAGTATCTGAGCTGACGCGTGCGCATTCGAATCGATCACGCGACCACCTATAGCTACGACCGGGCGGCGCGGTTCATCATCCAGACCCTGCGACTGACGCCACGCTCAAGCGAGGCTCAGCAGGTGCGCAACTGGCAGGTCGAGACGGACGTGGACGCGCGGCTGCGCCGGTCGGAGGACGCCTTCGGCAATATCGTCCACACCCTCTACACCGAGCAGCCCACCCAGAACCTGACGGTGCGGGTGTCGGGCGAGGTGGTGACCAGCGAGACGGCGGGGGTGGTGCCGCCGGATCAGGAGACGCTGCCGCCACTGGTGTTCCTGCGCGATACGGCGCTGACCAGGCGGGACAAGCTGATCGCGGTGTTCGCGTCGGAGTTTTCGGCCCATCCGCCGCTCGAGCGGCTGCACCGGCTGATGGCGGGGATCCACGGCTCTGTCGCCTTCGAGGTCGGGGTGACGACGCCGACGCACACGGCGGCCGAGGTGTTGGCGCTGGGCCGGGGGGTCTGTCAGGACCACGCTCATGTCTTCATCGCCTGCGCCCGGCATATGGGCGTGCCGGCGCGCTATGTCTCCGGCCATCTGCTGCGCCGCGACGGACAGGACGATCAGGAGGCCGGCCACGCCTGGGCCGAGGCCTGGATCGCGGACCTGGGCTGGGTCGGTTTCGATCCCGCCAACAGCATCTGCGCCACTGACCGCTATGTGCGTGTCGCCACCGGCCTCGACTATCTGGGCGCCGCGCCGGTGCGGGGGACCAGCTATGGCGGCGGAGGCGAGCGGCTGGCGGTCCGGCTGAACGTGCGTGATGCCGACATGCAACAGAGCCAGCAACAGGCGTGATGGCGGGGTCGACGGGGCAGGGAATCTGTTACCGTCACCAAATGACGGACGGTGGTCGCAGGCGGCGCAACCCATGACCTATTGCGTGGGGATGCTGGTCGAGGAGGGTCTGGCGATGATCGCCGACACCCGGACAAACGCCGGCGTCGACAACATCTCGGCCTATCGAAAGCTGCACATCGTCGATCAGCCCGGCGAGCGGGTGCTGGGCGTTTGCACCGCCGGCAATCTGTCGGTGACCCAGACGGCCATGGCCATGGTCCGCGAGGGCGTGCACCTGAACGTCGGCGAAGAGCCCGAGACGCTGGAGACCGCGCCAAGTCTGTTCCGCTGCGCCCAACTGCTGGGCCATGCGCTGCGCAGCGTGCGGCAGTCGATCGCGCCGGCGCTGGAGGCGGACAGTCTGAACACCTCGGCCTCCATGCTGTTGGGCGGCCAGATCGCCGGCGGCGAGATGGGGCTGTTCCTGATCTACAGCCAGGGCAATTTCATCGAGTGCGGGCGCGACACGCCACACATGCAGATCGGTGAGTTGAAATACGGCAAGCCCATCCTCGAGAGCGGACTGGCTTACGACACGACCCTGGCCCAGGCGGTCAAGCTGGGGCTGATCTCGTTCTCGACCACCATGCGCTGCAACGTCGGGGTCGGGTCGCCGTTCGACATGCTGACCCTGAAGCGTGACTTCCTGAGTGGGGACGTGCGGCGGATCGAGGAAGACGACGCCTATTTCACCGACCTGGACGACCAGTGGACCCGGGCTCAGTCCGCTGCCCGGCGAGCCATGCCGGAGCCGCCGTGGATGTGAGCGGCCCGAGGCTGTCGGCGATCGGGTGAGAAGAAGGACGATGGTGGGTGATGTAGGGTTCGAACCTACGACCCGCTGATTAAGAGTCAGCTGCTCTACCAACTGAGCTAATCACCCGGACCATTCGTCAGGCGGGGCCATGCAAGGTCCACGCCGGTTCGGAGGGCGGAGCGCCGCCTGCCGAAGGGCGCTTTTGGTACTGTCTCGCAAGAGGCAGCGCAAGCGCGCATTTCGCCGCGCCCGGGCAGGGCGTAGACTGGCCGGAATCAGGGGAGGAAGCGGTGATGGCGAGGCGGGATCTGTCGGGCGCGGTCGACTTCTCCGTGCTGGAGGGGATGACCGGCGGGGACGACGGGGTCAGCGAGGAGGTGCTGGGCCTGTTCGTTCAGCAGGCGGCCCTGTGGTCGCCGATGCTGGACGTGCGCGAGGACGGCTGGCGCGACGGGGTGCACACCATCCGGGGCGCGGCGGCGGGGATCGGCGCGGGCGATCTGGCGGCAATTTGCCAGACGGCGGAGGCGGCGGACAAGGCCGAGGCACCGCCGCTACTGGACCGGGTGCGGGATGCGCTGGACGTGGCGCTGGCCGATGTGGCGGCGTATCGGCACGAGCTGATGCTCAAGAGTTTGCGGGGGTAGTCGACCCCCTCCACCCTCCTGCGGACGGTCCCCCTCCCCCTGCGGGGGAAGAGACGGTCAGGTTCGCGTGCGGTCCCAGACCGCGAACTCATGGGCGATACAACGGTCGATCAGGGTGCGCCAGACGGGTTCGGCGATGTCGGCGGACAGGCCGGCGGGAACGGCCACGGCCAGCACCTTGGCCACGACATCCTCGATGCGGGCGTCGTCATGCACCACCGAACGGTCCGGCTTGATGCGGGCGGCGGCCTCCATATAGCGCTGGCGCTCGGCCAGCAGGAGAACCAGGGCGCGATCGAGGGCGTCGACGCCGTGACGGACCTCGGCCATGGAGGCGCAGGCTTCGGGCGCGGTGCGCGGGTCGATCGTGACGCTATCCGACAAAGGCGCGCTCCAGAACATAGTCGCCAGGCTCGGCGTTCGAGCCCTCCCTCATGCCATAGGTCTCGAGCAGCCCGCCCGTTTCCTTGATCATGGCCATGGAGCCGCACAGCATGACGCGGTCGGTCTCGGGGGAGAAGCCGGGCGGCAGACCCAGGTCGGCGAACAGATCGCCGGATTTTATGCGGTCGGTGATCCGCCCGGTCGTCTCAAACGGCTCGCGGGTGACGGTCGGGTAGTAAACCAGCCGGGCTCTCGCTTCATCGCCGATCAGCGGGTCCTCGTGGACGCCCGCGGTGAAGAAGTCACGGTAGGCCAGGTCGGCGACGTTGCGCACGGTGTGGCAGACGATGACCTGGCCGAAGCGGCTGTAGGTGTCCGGATCGCGGGCCACCGACAGCCACGGTGCCAAGCCGGTGCCGGTACCGATCAGCCAGAGCCGTTCGCCGCCGGTCAGGGCGTCGAGCACCAGCGTGCCCGTCGGCTTCTTGCCCATCAGCACAGTGTCGCCGGCCCTGATCTTCTGCAGGCGCGAGGTGAGGGGGCCGTCGGGGACCTTGATGGAGAGGAACTCGAGCTCCTCGTCCCAGTGCGGGCTGGCGATGGAATAGGCGCGCAGGACGGGTTTGCCGCCGTCTTCGCCGGGCAGGCCGATCATCACGAACTCGCCCGAGCGGAAGCGGAAATCCTCGGGACGGCGGATGCGGAAGCTGAACAGCTGGTCCGTCCAGTGATGCACCCACAGCACTTCCAGCTGGTGGAAGGGCGAGGCTTTCGCGGGCGGGGAGGCGGCGGCGACGTCGGTCATCGCGGGCTTATTAGGCGGTGCGGGCCGCAGGGGAAAGGGACCGGGTGTCACGCGCGAGGAACAAGGGGATGACGGCGGCGGAATTCGCCTTTAGCGTCGGGCTCATGCGCAACATTCTTCTCGCATCCACCCTGTTCCTCGCGGCGCAGTCGCCGTTCTCCCACGCTCTGGCGCAAACGCCGGACCCGGCGGTGCTGACGCCCGAGCGGGTGTTCGCCAACCCGTCGCTGGCCGGCCCGGTGGCGCGTGGCGTGACCCTGTCGCCCGACGGCGAACTGGTCGCCTTCCTGCGGGCGCGGGAGGACGATGTGGAGGTGCTGGACCTGTGGGCCGCGCCGACGGGCGAGGGCGAGGCGTTCAAACTGATCGACGCGCGGGCGCTGGTCCCCGACGCGGGCGAGCTGTCGGAGGCCGAGAAGGCCCGGCGCGAGCGGATGCGGATCAGCCAGCGCGGGGTGGTCGAATATTCGTGGGACGAGCAGGGGCGCTACATCCTGGCCCCGCTGGAAGGCGACGTCTTCCTGGCCGAGCGGGCGGGGGGCGCGGTGCGCCGGTTGACCGAGACCGGGGCCGACGAGATCGACGCCAAGGTGTCGCCCTTGGGCAATTTCGTCTCCTTCGTCCGGGATCAGGATCTGGTCGTCTATGACCTGGCGACCAATGCCGAGACCGGGATCACCACGGACGGCGAAGGCCTGCAGACCTGGGCCACGGCGGAGTTCATCGCCCAGGAGGAGATGGACCGCGACACCGGCGATTGGTGGAGCCCGGACGAACGCTACATCGCCCTGCAGCACACCGATGAGTCGACGGTCGACATCATTCCGCGGCTGGACATCACCGGCGGCGGAGCGCGGGTGATCGAGCAGCGCTATCCCCGGGCGGGGCGGCCCAATGCGGTGGTCGAGCTGTATGTGCACGACCGGCAGTCCGGCAGGCGCGTCAAGGTCGATCTGGGCGAAAACAGCGACATCTATCTGGCGCGGGTCAACTGGTCGTCGGACGGCCGGACCCTCTATGTCCAGCGCCAGTCGCGGGACCAGAAGACGCTGGACCTGCTGAGCGTCGACCCGGCCACGGGCGCGTCGAAGGTGATCGTGACCCAGCGGTCGGAGGCATGGGTGCCGCTGAGCCACGACTTCAAGGCGCTGGAGGACGGGACCTTCATCTGGTCGTCGCAGGAGAGCGGCTGGAAGCACCTGTATCTCTACAATCGGGAAGGCCGGCGGCTGCGCGCGATCACGCGCGGCGACTGGCCGGTCAAGTCGCTGAACGGGGTCAATCAGGCGACGGGCGAGGTCTTCTTCACGGCCTCGATGCGCGCCGGCCGCGAGATGCCGATCGAGCAGCAGTTGTTCCGCGCCAGCCTGCGCCGGACCGTGACCCCGGTCGCGGTGACGCCGGAGGGCGGCTGGTGGAGCGCCTCGGTCAACCGGACCGGCACGGCCTTCGTCGGCAACTATACCGACCCTCAGACGCCGATGCAGTCGGGCCTGTATCGCGCCGACGGGACCTTCGTGCGGTGGATCGAGCAGAACCGTCTGCAGGAGGGGCACCCCGCCTGGCCGTATGTTTCGCGGCGGGGTGAGTTGACGTTCGGCACGCTGGAAAGCCATGGCGAGACCCTGGTCTGGCAGATGACGACGCCACCGGGGTTCGATGCGACGAAGACCTATCCGGTGGTGATGCAGGTCTATGGCGGCCCGTCGGGCGGCGGGGTCAGGCGGGGCTGGCAATCGGCCACAAATCAACTGTTGACTGAGGCGGGATATATCGTCTTCCGGATGGACAATCGCGGTGAGGGCGACCGTTCGGCAGCCTTCAAGGAGGCCCTGTATCTGAAGATGGGCCAGCCTGAGATTGAAGATCAGGTATTGGCATCTGACTATCTGAGATCATTGCCTTTTGTGGATGATGATCGCATCGCCATGATGGGCTGGTCCTATGGCGGCTTCATGAGTCTGATGGCGCTGACGGAGCCGAAGATGGGGCTGGCCGCAGCGGCCGTGGGCGCGCCGCCGACGGAGTGGGGGCTTTACGACACCCACTATACCGAGCGGTTCATGTCGACGCCGGAATTGAACCCCGAAGGCTACGCCGCCTCGGACGCCATTCCGCGCCTGCCGAACATGACGGGGCGGTTGCTGCTGATGCACGGCATGGCCGACGACAATGTCATTCTCGAAAACTCGACGCGGGTAATCAACGCGCTTCAGGAGAACAGCCAGCCGTTCGAGCTGATGCTCTATCCGGGTCAACGCCACGGGGTGCGTGGCAACGAAAGGCAG
>JBBQOK010000121.1:0-7803 GCA_038330765.1 Caulobacterales bacterium
GGGTCATAGACGCCCATGACCTGTCGCTTCGCCCCGGCCGGGTTCGAGAGCGGTCCGAGCAGGTTGAAGACAGTCCGGAAGCCGATCTCGGCCCGCACCGGCCCGACGTGGCGCATGGCCCCGTGGTAGGCGGGGGCGAACAGAAAGGCGATCCCGGCCGCGTCCAGCGAGCGGCGCTGCTGGGCCGGACTGGCCGCCAGATTGACCCCAAGGGCCGACAGCACGTCGGATGAGCCAGACTTCGAACTCAGCGCCCGGTTGCCGTGCTTGGCGACCTTGAGCCCCGCGCCGGCCAGGACCAGGGCGGCGGCGGTTGAGATGTTGAAGGTGTGCTGGCCGTCGCCGCCGGTGCCGCAGGTGTCGATGACGTCGTAGGGGTGGTCGAGGGTCAGGGCGGCGTCGCGCATGGCCGTGGCGAAGGCCGCGATCTCGTCGACCGTCTCGCCGCGGATGCGCAGGGCGGTGACGGCGGCGGCGACCTGCGCCGGGGTCGGTTCACCGCGCAGGCAGGCGGCGAAGAAGGCGTGCGCTTCTTCCTTCGACAGCACGCGGCCGTCGACCAGCTTGGCCAGCAGAGGCTTGAAACCCTCGGCCATCAGACCATCGCCCGGCATTTGACGTTGGCCAGGTCGAGGAAGTTGGCCAGCAGGTCGTGGCCATGTTCGGTGGCGATGGATTCCGGGTGGAACTGGACGCCGTGGATCGGGCGGGTCTTGTGAGCCAGGCCCATGATCTCGCCGTCAGCGGTCCAGGCGGTGACGTCGAGCACCTCGGGCAGGGTTTCGCGCTTCACCGCCAGGCTGTGATAGCGGGTGGCCGTGAAGGGTGAGGGCAGGCCGGCGAAGACGCTTCGGCCCTCATGCTCGATCGGCGAAGTCTTGCCGTGCATCAGGACCTTGGCCCGGATCACGTCGCCGCCGAACGCCTGGCCCATGGCCTGATGACCCAGGCAGACGCCGAAGATCGGCATCTCCTGCGGCGCGGTGTCGAGGATGGCGAGGCAGATACCGGCCTCGTTCGGCGTGCAGGGTCCGGGCGACAGCAGCACGGCTTCCGGCTTCAACGCCCAGGCCTCGGCGGCGGTCAGGTCGTCGTTGCGGACCACGCGCGTCTCTGCGCCCAGTTCCGCAAGGTAGTGGACCAGGTTCCAGGTGAAGCTGTCGTAGTTGTCGACGACGAGGATCATGCTTCGGCTTCTAGGGACTGCGCGGCGTCACGCCAAGCGGCTGTGTCGGTAAGGACGCGTTAACCAATTCCGCCTCGAACTGTGGATATCCACGGAGGGGTTCCCATGGCCGACACCACCATCGAAAAGGCGCGCGGCCTGCTGACGCCCCCGACGCGGCGCGAGAACGCCTGGGCCGTGCTGGGCGCGGCCGCGCTGGCGGCGACGGCGGCCGTGATGATGGCCGGGGTGATGGTGCTGGGGCCCGGCGTCCGCTTCGAAGACCCTGTGGTCGTCACCGCGCCGCGCTAGCGGTTGCCGAACGGATAGCGCCAGGCGTCCTCGGCGGCCCGCATTGGCGCGCGGGCCTTGGCTTGGGTCTCGGCGTATTCGGCCGCGGGGTCGCTGTCGGCGACCACGCCGGCCCCGGCCTGAATGTGTATCTTGCCGTCGGCGAACAGGGCGGTCCTCAACACGATGCAGATGTCGGCCTCGCCGCCTGCCGAGATATAGCCGACGCCGCCGCCGTAGCCGACGCCGCGCTTCTCGCTCTCCAGTTCGTCGATGATCTCCATCGCCCGGACCTTGGGCGCGCCGGACAGGGTGCCGGCGGGCAGGGCGGCCAGCAGGGTATCGACCGCATCCAGTCGCGGATCGGCCTGCCCCTGAACCTCGGAAACAATATGCATGACAGAGCTGTAGCGCTCGACCTTGAAGCTTTCCATGACTTCGACGGTGCCCGGCGCGGCGACACGGCCGACGTCGTTGCGTCCCAGATCCAACAGCATCAGATGCTCCGCCCGCTCCTTGGGATCGGCCAGCAGTTCAGCCTCCAGCGCACGGTCCGCATCGGGCGTCTCGCCGCGCGGGCGGGTGCCTGCCAGCGGGCGGATGGTCACGCGGCCGTCCTTCAGCCGCACGAGGATCTCAGGGCTCGATCCGGCCAGTTGGAAATCGCCAAAGTCGAGGAAGAACAGATAGGGCGACGGGTTCGACCGCCGAAGCGAGCGGTAGAAGGCGAACGGGTCACCCGTCCAGGGCGCGCCGAACCGGTGGCTCAGCACCACCTGGAAGATATCGCCGGCGGCGATATAGTCCTTGGCCCGCGCCACCATCCCGCCGAAACCGGCTTCGTCCACCAGCGAGGCGAACGGCGGCGTTACGGTCTCGACGGGCGCGGGCAGGGCCGGCAGAGGTCGACGCAGATCGGCCTCAAAGGCGTCCAGCCGCGCTATGGCGGCGTCAAAAGCCTCATCGGCGCCGAGGCCACTGTCGGGAAAGGCAGCGGAGACCAGAACGATCTCGTGCTTCACCGAATCAAAGATCGCCACCAGGGCCGGGCGCGTCAGCACGGCGTCTGGCAGGTCGAGCGGATCGGGGTTGGGCGCGCCCAGAGGCTCCAGTAACCGGACCATGTCGTAGCCGAACACCCCGAACAGGCCCGAGGCCATGGGAGGCAGATCGTGGGGCAGTTCGAACCGTGAGGCGGCGATCAGCTTCCGCAACGAGTCGAGAGCGTCGCCCTGCTCCGTCACATAGCCGCCGGTAGCGACCTCACCTCCGCGCGCCAGCTCAGCGACGCCGTCCAGGCAGCGCCAGACGGCGTCCGGCTCGCGGGTTATGATCGAATAGCGGCCATTGACGGCTCCGCCTTCGACTGACTCCAGCAGGAAGGCGTGCAGCCGGCCATGCCCGACCTTGAGGAACGCCGACACCGGCGTCTCGAGATCGTCAACCAGCCGGCGAACCACGACCTGGGGCCGGCCTTCGGACCAGCCCCGCTGGAAGTCGGTCCGGGAGGGCGCGCCGTCCGCGCCCGTCATTGCCCCGCGGCGGCCGCTGGCGTCGCGGGGGCCGGATCCCTGAGGCCCAGCGACTGACGGGCCAGTTCCTCGTTGTAGGAGGCCTTCGTGCGCTGCGAGGCCGCCGTTATGGCCGACTGGAACACCGGCTCGGCGACCGCGCCGGAGAGACGGGCCTGCCATTGCGCCGCTTCCTCGAGGACCAGCGCCGGGGTCGGTGCCGTGATGCGGTCAACCCGTCCAATGGCGATGCTGTTCTCGGACTGGGGTTGTGAGAACGGCTGACCGCGCTCTGCGTTGAACATCCCGACCAATACGCCTTGGCCGACCTGCTGGGCCGCCTCTTCGGACTGTTTCACGCCTGCGCGACTGACGACCGGCGCGCCGACCGAGGCGGCGACGGCAGCGATGTCCTCGCCGGCCCGAAGGCGCGCCATCAGAGCGTCCGACCGCGCCGACAGCAGGCGGGCGTTCTCTCGGCCGATCCAGGCCGGCGTGATCAATCCACGAACCTCGTCCAGCGGCGGCATGGCGGCGGGGATGACGTCATCGACCCGGACGACGATGTACTGGCCCTCGCCGACGCCCAGAACTTCGCTGGCGCGGCCCTTGGCAACATCCCACATGGCTTCAAGGACGTCGGCGGGGACATTCAGCTGCTGACGATCGCGGTTGCGGCCTTCCTGGCTGACCGCGGGAACCGGGATGGTCTGGGCACCGACCTGGCGGACCGCTTCATCGAGCGTCTTTCCCTCGCGGCGAGCGGCCTCATAGGCCTCGACCCGGTTTGCGATGGCCGCGCGGCCTTCCTGGCCTCTCAGCTCGGCGACGATCTGGTCGCGGACGTCGGCGAGGGTCACCTCACGACCGGTCGTGATATCCGTCACCTGGGCGACGACGAAGCCGACGCGAGCCTGCACCGGGGACGAGACCTCGTTGGTGGCCAATCCGAACACGGCGCCGGCGACGGCTGGATCACTGATCGCGCTGCGCGGCGTGTCCGCATAATCCGCCGGCTGCAGGCTGTTGGCCTGTCCGACTGCGGAAGGGGTCTGGCCCGTGCGCAAGGCGGCGGCGATGCGGTCCGCGGCGGCGCGGGTCGGTGCCGTCAGGGTGGTGAAGGTGCGGCGCTCGGGCAGGGACAGGGCGTCCTTGCGGAAATCGAACCGCTCCTGAATTTTCTCGTCGCTGATGGCAATGCTCTGGTCAGCCGGGTTGCTGAAGACGACCAGCGTGCCTGTGCGGAGTTCCGGAATGCGCAGATTGCCGGCGTTCTGGCTCATGAAGGAGGTCAGTTGCGCGTCCGTCGGCCGCCCTGCGGTTCCGGCTATGGCCTGCGTCAGGACAAACCAGCGCCCGTCGCGGGTCTGCTGCGTCTGGTTGGCGACAACGGCACCGTAAATGCGCGGCAGGCGGATACCCGCCGTGAGGGCCGTTCCGTAATGCACCGTGGTGTACTGGTCGCGGAACTGCTGCTCCAGCGCCTTGGGCGTCAGGTTGTTCTCGGCCAGTTTGCCCTCATAGGCCGCCTCGCTGAACTGCTGGGTCACCGGGTCGAAGAAGGCCGGCTCGGCCCGCACCAGGCGCAGGATCAGCTCATTGCCGGGCCGCACGCCCGCCTTCCATGCCCAGGCCGCGAAGCCCAGTTGGTCGGCGCGGCTTTTCAGGATGGCACCCACGCTCGCTTCGGCGAACAGTTCTTCGTAGGTGACCGCGCGGCCCTGCTGCTGCTGGATCTGCTTCAGCCGGTTGTCCATCTCGGAGCGAAACTCGACCGGGCTCATGCTCCGGTCGCCGGCCGAGATGACCTTCGGCGGCTGCAGGGTGCCCAGGATGTCGGTCTGGGTGCCGCCGGTGATCAGCAGGCCGAGCGCGAGCAGCACCAGCAGGCCGATCGCCCACTTCGACTTCGCGAAATTGCGGAACAGGGTGAGCATTGGAACGGTCCTGACGGCTTGGCGGCGACGATAGTCGTCTCGGCCTATAGGCGGTGACCGGGTCGGACGGCAAGGCGATGGCACAATCGGCGAGCGGTCGAACGGCTTGGCTTGTCGAAAACCTCCGCCTAGACAGGCCGGATGAAACAATCCGTGAAGCTGATCGCCGGTAACTGGAAGATGAACGGCCTCGAGGCTGATCTGGCCGTGGCCGAGGGCCTCAAACAGGCGCTGAAAGCCCAGCCTGCGGCGTGCCGCATCGCCATCTGTCCGCCCGCCACCCTGATCGGGCGGCTGGCCGCGGCGGTCAGAGGAAGCGTCATCGAGGTCGGCGGACAGGATTGCCGCGCCGAGAGCCACGGTGCCTACACCGGCGGCGTCTCCGCCGCGATGTTGATGGACGCCGGGGCAGCCCTCGTTATCGTCGGCCATTCGGAACGGCGTCAGGAGTTCGCCGAGAGCGATCGGCTGATCGCGGCCAAGGCCGAGGCGGCCGTGGGCGTGGGCCTGGCTCCGATCGTTTGCGTCGGCGAGACGCTTGAGCAGCGCGAGGCGGGCAGGGCAGTCGAGATCGTACGCGGACAGGTCATGAACTCATTGCCGCAGGCAGTGCTGGGCCGCGACTTCGCCGTGGCCTACGAGCCGGTATGGGCCATCGGCACCGGACTGACCCCGACCCTGGAGCAGATCGAGGAGGTCCACCGGGCCGTGCGCGCCGCCATGATCGAGCGGCTCGGCCTCGGCAGCGCCGGCGCCCAGATCCTCTACGGCGGCTCGGTCAAGCCGGACAACGCCCGCGATATCCTGGCCGTGCCCGAGGTCGGCGGGGCGCTGGTCGGGGGCGCGTCGCTCAAGGCCGCGGACTTCCTCGGAATCATCCGCGCCGCCTGAGGCCGTTGAAGGCTGTTTGCTCCCGTTCGCCAACGATGATAGACGCCGCCGCTTGATCGGCGCGGCCTCGCGCCACACATATCGGCTACCATGCTCCAGACCATTCTCCTCGTCGCCATGATCCTCATCTCGGTCGCGCTCGCGGCCTTGATCCTCGTTCAGCGTTCCGAAGGCGGTGCGCTGGGCATGGGCGGCGGGCCTTCGGGCTTCATGACCGCTCGTGGCGCGGGCAACCTTTTGACCGTGACGACCTGGTGGTTGGCCGCGGCCTTCTTCTTCTGCGCCATCGGCCTGACCATTGTCGGCAACGTCAGCCGTTCAAATCAGTCGATCGTCGACCGCGACGCCGTCGGTGCCCTTGCGGCCCCGCCGACGACCGGTTCCGACGCCCCGGCCGCCGGGCCAACCGCTCCGGTCCAGCCGACCGGCCCGTCACTGGACGATTTCCTGAGCAGCTCGTCGCCCGCTCCGGCCCAGCCCGCGCCGGCGCAATAGGCGTGGGCGGGGCCATTATCCCCGCCTTCCTCTCCCGCCCTCATAGTCTCCGCAGTACACCGCTCGAATCAGCGGTAGAGTGATCTCCCATGGCCCGTTACGTGTTCATCACCGGCGGCGTGGTTTCCTCATTGGGAAAAGGCCTCGCTTCCGCCGCTCTCGGCGCGCTCCTGCAAGCGCGTGGCTACAAGGTTCGGCTGCGCAAGCTGGATCCGTATTTGAACGTCGATCCGGGCACGATGAGCCCGTATCAGCACGGCGAGGTCTTCGTCACCGACGACGGAGCCGAGACTGATCTCGACCTCGGCCACTACGAGCGCTTCACCGGCGTGTCGGCGGCGAAGTCGGACAACATCACCACGGGCCGCATCTATTCGACCATCCTCGAGAAGGAGCGTCGCGGCGACTATCTGGGGGCGACGGTCCAGGTCATTCCGCACGTCACCGATCAGATCAAATCCTTCTGCCTGACCCCCGCCCTGACCGATGATGGCGAGGACGTCGACTTCGTACTCGTCGAGATCGGCGGCACGGTCGGCGATATCGAGGGATTGCCGTTTTTCGAGGCCATTCGCCAGTTGGGGCAAGACCTGCCGCGCGGCCAGAGCTGCTTCGTTCACCTGACCCTGCTGCCGTTCATCAAGACCGCCGGCGAGATGAAGACCAAGCCGACGCAGCATTCGGTCAAGGAGTTGCGCTCGATCGGCATCCAGCCCGACATCCTTCTGTGTCGCTGCGAATACCCGATCCCGGCCGAGGAAAAGCGCAAGATCGGCCTGTTCTGCAACGTGCGTGAAAGCGGGGTCATCCAGGCGATGGATTCCGACGACATCTATGCGGTGCCGCTGGACTATCACCGCGAGGGTCTGGACGCCGAGGTGCTGGCCCATTTCGGTCTGACTGACGCCCCGACGCCCAATCTGACGATGTGGGAAGAGATCGCGCGACGCCGGCGCCAGCCGGACGGGGAGGTCACCGTGGCCGTGGTCGGCAAATACACGGTGCTGAAAGACGCTTACAAATCCCTGATTGAGGCCCTGCATCACGGCGGCGTCGCCAACAATGTCAAGGTCAACATCGACTGGGTCGAGGCCGAGACCTTCGAGGGCGACCGCGAGGCTTGCGACGCCCGGCTGCAGGGCGCTCACGCCATTCTCGTGCCCGGGGGCTTCGGCGCACGGGGGGCCGAGGGCAAGATCCAGGCAGCGCGGTTCGCCCGCGAGCGCAATATCCCCTATTTCGGCATCTGCTTCGGCATGCAGATGGCGGTGATCGAGGCGGCCCGGAACCTCGGCGGCTTCCCTGAGGCCTCCTCGACGGAATTCGGACCGACGTCCGAGCCGATCGTCGGCCTGATGACCGAGTGGACCCAGGGCAACCAGCGGGTCCAGCGCCAGCAGGGCGGGAATCTGGGCGGCACCATGCGCCTCGGCGCCTATGATTCGATGCTCAAGGCGGGCTCGAAGATCGCGGAGATGTATGGCTCGACCATCATCAGCGAGCGGCACCGCCA
>JBBQOK010000122.1:0-7592 GCA_038330765.1 Caulobacterales bacterium
CCGGCCTCGTCCAGTTCCAGCGGCTCGCCGGGGGTCCAGCGGCGGAAGAGCATCGGCGCGTCCCGCTCGACCACCACCGGCAGGCACAACTCGCGGCCCGCCCGGCTGAGGGCCAGCGACAGGGCGTCAACATCCAGTTCCGAGCCGATGGCGCGATAGACGGCGACGATCCGCCCCGGGGGCAGCCGGCCCGCCTGCTCCGCCGCGCGGCCGGCCGCGCCCGCGTCCAGTCCCGCAAGACGCTTACGCCTCGCCCGCATCGCGGCGCGAAGCTGATGCTTGTCGGTCATGGAATGAACCGCCTGGCCGCGTCGAACACGCCCGGCAGCCGTAGCGCGCGGACGGACCGCGCTCAAGCAGCGAGCCGCCGCGCGGCGAGCGATAACGCCCAAAAAAGAGAGAAAGGGTGGCGGCGCCGCAAGAACCGTGAAGGACGTTTAAATCCTCTCGACCTGGGTAGCCAGGTGGGCTCCGTGTGCCCGGGCCCTCGAGCCCAAACAGGGACAGATCCCTTCGAGTGAATTAAGGTCGCGAGGAAATGTTGCCTTCGACGAGGGCCGCAGCAAGACCCGCCACTGGACAAGATAGTCCTTCAGCGAGGGCGGAACAATGGCGGGCCGTCAAAGGCCCTGGGCGATCTTCTCAAGCCGGGCGGCGACGGCGTTCAGAGCCTCGGCGACCCCGTCGGACGTCGCGGAGGGCACCGGTTCGGCTCCCGGATTGGCCAGCCGGGCCTCGTGCAGTTCATCGGCCAGCAGCAGGCCGGCCATCAGAAACAGGCGGATGTCGCCGACATGGCCGACCTCGCCCGCCACCTGACGGACGTTGCCGTCGAACTGTTTGGCGAGGATGCGGACGCGTTCCTCCTGCCCGTCCGCGCAACCGACGGCATAGGGGCGGCCGTTGATCTCGACGGTCACCGTCGCCATCAGCGGGCCTCCTGTTCGGCCAGGGCGTCACGGATGGCGTCGGCGGCGTGCGTCAGGGTCTCGGCGGCGTCGCGGCCGGCCGATTCCAGCTCGTGGATGCGGGCGCGGTCGCTCTCGCTGGACGGCTGTGGGGCGAACAGATCGTCATCCGGCGCACGACCGGGACCGGCGGCGCGACTCTTGAGGTCGAGCAGGCGGCGTTCCAGCAGCGCCAATGCGCGGTCGACACGGTCCTTGGCGGCCGATGCAGCGTCCATGCAAGTCACTTCCTCCAGAATCCGTATAGAACCCGGTCGCGCGTCGGGGTAAAGCGGCGCGCCTCCCTTTTTCCGCCTTCCGACGAAAGGTCCTCCCCGTGACCGACGCCAAAACCGTATCTGAAAAGGCCACTCCGAAGCAGATGGCCAATGCCATTCGCGTGCTGGCGATGGACGGCGTCGAGAAGGCGAAGAGCGGCCACCCCGGCATGCCGATGGGTATGGCGGACGTGGCGACGGTCCTGTTCTCGAGATTCATGAAGTTCGACGCCAGCCGCCCGGACTGGGCGGACCGGGACCGGTTCATCCTGTCGGCCGGGCACGGCTCGATGCTGATCTACGCCCTGCTGCACCTGACCGGATACAAGGCGGCGACGAAGGCGGAGCTGTCGAACTTCCGCCAGTGGGGCTCAAAGACAGCGGGGCACCCCGAGTACGGCCATATGCCGGGCGTTGAGGTCACCACCGGCCCGCTGGGCCAAGGTCTGGCCACTTCGGTCGGCTTCGCCATGGCGGAACGGCATCTGGCGGCCAAATACGGATCCGATCTGGTCGACCACCGGACCTGGGTCGTGGCGGGCGACGGCTGCCTGATGGAAGGCGTGTCGCAGGAGGCGATCACGCTGGCCGGCCGTTACAGGCTGAACAGGCTGACCGTCCTTTGGGACGACAACGCCATCACCATCGACGGGGCGGTCAGCCTGTCGGACGCGACCGACCAGAAGGCGCGCTTCAAGGCCGCGGGCTGGGCGGTGAAGGCTGTCGACGGCCACGACATGAAGGCCGTCAAGTCGGCGCTGGCCTGGGCGATCAGGCAGGACAAGCCGACGCTGATCGCCTGCAAGACCAAAATCGGCAAGGGCGCCGCCACCATGGAGGGCAGCCACAAGACGCACGGCGCGGCGCTGGGCGCGGCCGAGATCGCGGCGACCCGGCTGGGTCTGGCCTGGACGCAAGAGCCCTTCGAACTGCCCGAGGCCGTCGACAAGGCCTGGAAGAAGGTGGGTCGCCGGGGGGCCAGGGACCGCAAGGCCTGGGAAGCCCGGCTGGCCGCGTCGAAACAGGCCGCTGACTTTACCCGCGCCATGAAGGGCGACCTGCCCGCGGGGGCGTTCGACGCCCTGAATGCGAAGATCGCCGAACTGGTCGAGACGCAGCCGGCCCAGGCTACGCGCCAGTCGTCCGGCGCGGCGCTGGACGAACTGTTCGCGGCGGTCCCGGAGTTGATCGGCGGCTCGGCCGACCTGACCGGCTCGAACAACACCTTCGTCAAGGGCACGCCGATCTTCGACGCACCGACCTATGAGGGCCGCTACGTCAACTGGGGAATCCGCGAGTTCGGCATGGCTGCGGCCATGAACGGCATGGCCCTGCATGGCGGCGTCATCCCCTACGGCGGCACTTTCATGGTGTTCTCGGACTACAGCCGTCCGGCGATCCGCCTCGGTGCCCTGATGGGGGTGCGGGCCATTCACGTGCTGACCCACGACAGCATCGGCCTGGGCGAGGACGGCCCGACGCACCAGCCGGTCGAGCATCTGGCGGCCCTGCGGGCCATCCCGAACCTGCTGGTGTTCCGCCCCGCCGACACGATCGAAGCGATGGAGTGCTGGAAAATCGCGTTGCAGACCAGGGACGCCCCGTCGGCCTTGGCCCTGTCGCGCCAGAAGACGGCCGCCGTGCGGACCGTGGCGGCGTCCGAGAACCTGTCGGCCAGGGGTGCTTATGAGCTGCGCGCGGCCAAGGGCAAGGCCCGGGCCACCCTGTTCGCCACCGGCACCGAGGTTCCGCTGGCGCTGGCCGCCGCCGACACGCTGGAAGCCGAAGGCACGCCAACCCGGGTGGTCTCGGTCCCCTGCTTCGAGCTGTTCGCGCGGCAACCCAGGACCTATCAGGACAAGGTCATCGGCCGCGGCACGGTGCGCGTCGCCGTCGAGGCCGCCATCCAGCAAGGCTGGGAGCGGTTCATCGGCGAAGACGGCGCCTTCATCGGCATGACCGGCTTCGGTGCGAGCGCTCCAGCGGAGGTCCTGTACGAGAAGTTCGGCATCACCGCCGAGGCGGTGGTCGCGGCGGTCAAGGCGCGGCTTTAAATCGTGTCCCGCCTCGGTGCCGTCAGCTTGCTGGTCCACGACTACGATGAGGCCATCGGCTTCTATGTCGGCAAACTGGACTTCGACCTGACCAGCGACACCGACATGGGCGTCGGCAAGCGCTGGGTGACCGTGACGCCGAGGGGCGGGCAGGCCGCCCTGCTGCTGGCGAAAGCCACGACCCCGGAACAAGCCGCGCGGGTCGGGGATCAGGCTGGCGGCCGGGTCTGGCTGTTTCTCGAGACCGACGACTTCGCCCGCGACCACGCGGCCTGGACGGCGGCAGGCGTTACCTTCCGCGAGGCACCGCGCCAGGAACCCTATGGCGTGGTGGCAGTGTTCGAGGACCTGTACGGCAACGCCTGGGACCTGATCGAACCGGCTCGCGAAGGAGACTGACCATGAAACTCGGCACCCCCCTCTCCGACACCGCCGTCCGCGTCATGCTTCTCGGTGCCGGGGAGCTGGGCAAGGAGGTGGCCATTGAGCTGCAACGGCTGGGGGTCGAGGTCATCGCCGTCGACCGCTATCCCAACGCCCCCGCCATGCAGGTGGCGCACCGCAGCCATGTGATCCCGATGACCGATCCGCAGGTGCTGAACGGCCTGATCCTGGCCGAGGCCCCGCATATCATCGTGCCGGAGATCGAGGCCATCGCCACGGACGTGCTGGCCGATATCGAGGCGGCGGGGCTGGCCATGGTCATTCCCACGGCACGAGCGACACAGCTGACCATGAACCGCGAGGGCATCCGGCGGCTGGCGGCGGAAGAACTGGGCCTGCCCACCAGCCCCTATGCCTTCGTCACCTCGGCGGCGGAACTGGCTGAAGCCGCACACCGCATCGGTCTGCCAGTGTTCGTCAAGCCGGTGATGTCATCCTCGGGCAAGGGCCAGTCGATGATCGAGGCCGTGGAAGATTCGGGCAACGCCTGGGCCTATGCGCAGTCCGGCGGACGGGTCGAGACCGCGACCGTCATCGTCGAAGGCCGGATCGATTTCGACTTCGAGATCACTCTCCTGACCGTCCGGTCCGTGGGCGAGGGTGGGCGAACCCGCACCGACTTCTGCGCCCCCATCGGCCATCGGCAGGTCAAGGGCGACTATGTCGAGAGCTGGCAGCCGCAGGCGATGACGCCCGCCGCCCTCGCCGCCGCCCATGACATCGCCGGCAGGGTGACGGACTCGCTGGGCGGCCTTGGCGTGTTCGGGGTCGAGCTGTTCGTGAAGGGTGATCAGGTCTGGTTCTCGGAGGTGTCGCCGCGCCCGCACGATACCGGTCTGGTGACCCTGGCGACCCAGACCATGAGCGAATTCGCCCTGCACGCCCGGGCTATCCTCGGCCTGCCGGTCGATGTCAGCCAGCGCGACATCGGGGCCAGCGCGGTCATCTATGGCGGCATGGACGCCACCGGTATCGCTTTCGAGGGCGTAGCCGAGGCCCTGTCGGTCCCGACCGCCGACCTGCGCCTGTTCGGCAAGCCCGAGAGCTATGAGCGCCGCCGTATGGGCGTTGCCACGGCGTGCGGCGCGACGACGGACGAGGCCCGGGACCGGGCCCGGCTGGCGGCGTCCAAGGTGAGGCCGGTGAGACGTTAAGGCTGCAGAAGAGCCCGGACGGCTGCCTCCAGAACCGGATCGTGGCCTGATCTGATGTCGGCCGCTGACGGCGCGACCTCCAGGTCCGGCGTCACCCCGGCCTTTTCAAGCACGTGTCCGTCCGCAGTCTGGATGGAGACGACGCCGACACTGAGCCGCCCGCCATCCGGCAGCGCATAGTGCCGCGCCCCAACAACCGCGCCGGCGGTCGTGCGGCCGACAACGATACCCCGGCGAGCTTCCTGCACTGCTGCGGCATAGATCTCGGCCGCACTCGCCGAGTCCTCCGACGTCAGGACAGCCAACGGTCCGCCGAAGCTCGACCGACCGGGCCGAGTTCGCAGCCGTCGCTCAGGCAGCCAGCCGAACTTCACCCGGGCGAACAGCCGGGGCTCCGCAAAGAAGGGAGCCAATAGTGGGCCGATCTCGTCGCTCTGACCGCCAATGTTGCCGCGAAGGTCAACGATGACCGCTCGCGGCGGATGGATCAGTTCGACCTCGAGCCGGTCGAGGATCGCCTGCCGGTTGCCCCGGTCAAAGGCGTCGAACTGGATCAGCAGCACCTCATCCGGTCTTCGCGTGACGAGGGGTGCCTGACGTGCGGTCGCCCGCGCGCTCATCACCGTTTCATGCGGCTGATCCACGGCGTCGATAAATCGCCAGCGCCGCTCGCCGTCATAGGAATCCGAGATGTCGAACGGCTCCCCATCGACGGTGTCGATGTACCAGCCAGGCTGGATTCCGGCGTCGGACGCCGCGCCACCAGCGCGAACGAAGGTGACGATCCACAGACCTTCGGCCTTCCACAACCTCATTCCGAATTGAACGGTTTCGGCCAGTCTTGCCTGCTGTCGGCGCTGGTTCATTGTCGGGGAAGTCGCGCGGGTATGCGCATCGCCCAGAAGGCCAAGCGCTTCGTTCAGAGCCCTGTAGAAGCTGGGCTCATCAGGTTGAGCCACTACGGTGTCGCGTCGGCGGGCGACCTCAGCTGGCCAGTCCTGACCACCGAAATCGTCCTGGTAGAAGCGCCGGGCTACAAGCGCGGTCGCAGCGTCGTACACTTCCGCGTTCAGCGTGGCTCGCTGTGCGGAGCCGTCGGCCACCACAACGGGCTTTGGTATGACGCGATCGTTGGCAGAGGGCAGCGACTGACAGCCGCCCAAAACGGTCAGCAGCAGAAGGAAGAGACCCGCGGCGCGCGATATCGAGATCATGACCTGACGTTACAGGGGGCCGCCGCGAATAGACAAGGCTCGTTCAACCGAGACGAGTGTCGCCAGCGCCGCGATCGCGGCGTCCAGCGCCTCATCCCGCCCGGCCCGCCGATCCTGCGCCGTTCCCGGGGCGGCGACGTCCGGCGTCACGCCGCGCTTCTCGAGCCGCACACCGCCCGCGGTGACGAAGTCGGCGCGGCTGAGGCTGAGGCGGCCACCGTCCGGCAGCCGGGTGTCCTGCGAGATCAGAACCGCCCCGGCGGTGGGCTCCCCGATGACGATGGCGCGACCGGCCTCCTGCAGGGCGGCGGGCGTCAGTTCGGCGGCGCTTCGGCTGTTGCCGTCGACCAGCACCGCGACGTCGTTCACCGCCGGCCCGTCCAGATCGCCACAGCCGCCGGCGGTCTTCATGACGATGGTCCGACCCGAACGGGCCGTTCGCGTGGCCCAGGCCCGATCTCGCGGGAGGAAGCAGCTCAGCACGGCATCGGCCTCCAGCAGGCGACCGCCGGGATTGCCGCGCAAGTCGAGGACGACATCAGTGTCCGGCGACAGGCCGGAGAGCTGCTGTCCCATCCAGTCGCCCAGGCCGGGATCGAAGGCTTCAACGCGCAGCAGGACAATGCCCGGACGCGATCGGTCGGCGACGAAGGCGGGACGCGGCTCCATGACGCGCGGCGTTATCGTCAGGGTGCGCTGAGCCCCGTCAGGCTCGACCACCGCCAGAACCACGGCCTGGCCTTCCACGACATCCAGTTCCGGGAACCAGACGCCCGTCCCCGTCGTGTCGAGACGCCAGCCGGGGGCCAGGCCGGCCTGCTCGGCGGGCGATCCCTCACGAACGCTCGCGATCGTATAGAAGCCCGGCTTGTCCGGCTCGGGACGCAGGGTGACGCCGATGGCCGCGCGAGACTGGCGGAGAGTGTCGATCCGCCGCGTCACCGCCGGTGCCGAGGCCCCCGCGTGGGCGTCGTCAAGCAGGGCCAGCATATCGCCGAGGACCCGGTAGAGGGCGCGGTCATCCACGGCGGCCAGGGCGACGGGACGATAGGTTCTCCGCGCGCGGTTCCAGTTCACGCCATGAAGCTGAGGGTCGTAATATTCGGTGCGGACCTCGGTCCAGACGCGGTCGAAGACCCGCTGGTTCATTCGCGCCCGCTCTCGCGTCGGCCCCAAAGCTGAAACGACAGCGGGAGCCGCGATGGAGCCGGCGGCGGGTGCCGGCTCACCCGCGAACGCCGGCGCCGCGACGAGCGCAAGGCTCATCGCGACTGACCCGGTCAGTCGTAGAAGGAGGCGGCGAAAGTTCATCCAACCGACGTTATCGACGAACCTCGCCGTTTCAAATCACGAAACGCAGAAGACGGATCAGTCTTCGTTGTCCTGACGCGTTTCGATGCGGTGGGTGAAGACCCGGACGGGCCCGGCGTTACAGTTCATCACGCCTTGTTACAGCCGCGGGGTTGAAACGCCGGGCCGCCGGTTCCATTGAAGCGCCAGC
>JBBQOK010000123.1:0-7303 GCA_038330765.1 Caulobacterales bacterium
TGATCCGCCAGTGTCCGCGCTGGATTTCGGGGCGGAAGACTGAGCATTCCACCCCCATGGGGGGTGGGGGACCATCGGAACGTGGGTGGTGGGGGCCGACCACGAACGCCGGAGCTTGGCGACCCCCCTCCACCGCGAAGACGCGGTCCCCCTCCCCCGATGGGGGAGGATTTTGAGGGTGTGCAATCGCCTCCAACCCTTGCTAATCGCTTCCGATGATCGCTCGCCTTCGACCCGTCCCCTTCGACCTCGGCCCCGTCCATTTCGTCGGCATCGGCGGCATCGGGATGAGCGGCATTGCCGAGATCATGCTCAAGATCGGCTATTCGGTTCAGGGCTCGGACGCGAAGGCCAGCGCCAATACCGAGCGGCTGGAGACGCTGGGCGCCCGCGTCTTCATCGGCCACGACGCGGCCCATGTCGGCGACAGCGTTTCGGCGGTGGTCTATTCCACGGCGGTCAAGCCGACCAACCCCGAGATGGTCACGGCCCGCGAGCGCCGCATCCCGTTGGTCCGCCGGGCCGAGATGCTGGCCGAGCTGATGCGGCTGCAGTTCTCGATCGCGGTCGGGGGCACCCACGGCAAGACCACGACCACCTCGATGGTCGCTGCCATCCTCGACGCCGGCGGGCTGGATCCGACGGTGGTCAACGGCGGCATCATCAACGCCTATGGCACCAACGCCAAGGTCGGCGACGGCGACTGGATCGTGGTCGAGGCCGATGAGAGCGACGGCAGCTTTCTGCGGCTGAAGTCGACGGTCGCCATCGTCACCAACATCGACCCGGAGCACCTGGACCATTACGGGGACTTCGACGGGGTGCGGAAGGCGTTCGTGGACTTCGTCGAAAACATCCCCTTCTACGGCTTCGCCGCTGTCTGCCTCGACCATCCGGAGGTGCAGCGGCTGGTGGCCTCGATCGATAATCGGCGGCTGGTGACCTACGGCATCAATCCGCAGGCGATGGTCCGGGCGGACAATGTCGAGATGAAGCCGGACGGCTGCCGTTTCGACGTCATCATCCAGGGCCGGGGTCTGGCCGCGCTGGACGAGCCGACGCGGATCGAGGGCCTGCATCTGCCGATGGCGGGCTGGCACAATGTCGCCAATGCGCTGGCGGCCATCGCCGTGGCGCGGGAGCTGGATGTGTCGGACGAAGCGATCAAGGCGGGACTGGCCGGCTTCGGCGGGGTCAAGCGGCGCTTCACCACCACGGGCGTGGTCGGTGGTGTGCGGATCGTCGACGACTATGGCCACCACCCGGTCGAGATCGCAGCCGTGCTCAAGGCCGCGCGTCAGGTGGCAGAGGGGAGGGTCATCGCCGTGGTCCAGCCGCACCGCTTCACCCGGCTGGAATCGCTGATGGAGGAGTTTTCGACCTGTTTCTCGGACGCCGACGCGGTGTTCGTGGCCGATGTCTACGCCGCCGGAGAGACGCCGATCGAGGGGATCGACAAGGACGCACTTGTCGAGGGTATCCGTCGGTTCGGGCACCGGTCGGTGCAGGCGCTGGAGAGCGTCGAGGCGCTGCCGGGCGTGATCGCGGCGGAGGCGAAGGACGGTGATCTGGTGGTGCTGCTGGGCGCCGGGGACATCACCCAGTGGGCCTATGCGCTGCCGGGGCAGCTGGAGGGGATGGGGTGAGCCCTCCCCATCCGCTCATCCCGGCGAAAGCCCGGACCCAGTTCTGTCGAGGGAACGCCGGCGGCCCGGACGGGGATCTGAGCGCACCCGTCCACACTGATCGCCCAAAGCGCTGGGTCCCGGCTTTCGCCGGGATGAGCGGAAGTTAGAATGGCTTGGCGCGACACTCTCCCTCCCGCGCGCGGCAAACTGCTGCGTGACGAGCCGCTCGGCCCGTTCACCTGGTTTCGGGTCGGCGGAAACGCCGACGTCCTGTTCATTCCGGCAGACCCCGAAGATCTCGCCGACTTCCTGAGGGCGCTGGACCCGGGAATGCCAGTGACGGTGCTGGGCGTCGGCTCCAATGTCATCGTGCGTGATGGTGGCGTCGAGGGCGTGGTGATCCGGCTCGCAGGGCGGCCCTTCGCGGCGATCACGACCGACGGCGACATGATCACGGCCGGCGCGGGGGCGCTGGACTCCATGGTGGCGCGGGCCTCGGCCAAGGCCGGGCTGGGCGGGCTGGAGTTCTATGCGGGCATCCCCGGCACCGTCGGCGGGGCCCTGACCATGAACGCCGGCTGCTATGGCGCGGAGACGAAGGACATCCTGGTGTCGGCGCGGGGCGTGACCCGGTCGGGCGAGCGGGTGGAGTATGCGTTGGCCGACTTCGGCTACACTTATCGCCACTCCGCGGCACCGGCCGACATCATCTGGCTGGAGGCGACCTACCGCGGGACGCCCGCCGACCCCGAAACCGTGTCGGCGAAGATCGCTGAAATCACCTCGCGCCGCGAACGGACCCAACCGATCCGCGAGAAGACCGGCGGTTCGACCTTCAAGAACCCGCCCGGTCATTCGTCGTGGAAGCTGGTCGATGAAGCGGGTTGGCGCGGAAAGCTGTTCAAGGCCACCGGCGGCGGGGCGATGTTCAGCGAGCTGCACAGCAATTTCATGATCAATCCGGGCGAGGCCACGGCGGCCGATATCGAGGGATTGGGCGAAACCGTCCGCGCCGACGTTCAAAGTAAACTGAACGTAAACCTCGAATGGGAGATCAAGAGGATCGGCCGCCCGCTCTGAGTTGATCCCCCATGACCCGCCCGTTCTCAGACCTGCACGTCGCCGTCCTGATGGGCGGACTGTCGTCGGAGCGCGAGGTCTCGCTGAGCTCGGGCAAGGAGTGCGCCGACGCCCTCGAAGGACAGGTGGCCCGGGTCAGCCGGGTCGACGCCGGGCGTGACCTGGCCCAGGTGCTGGCGGCGCTGAAGCCCGACGTCGTGCTGAACGCCCTGCACGGCGAATGGGGCGAGGACGGCTGCGTCCAGGGCATCCTCGAGACGCTGCAGATTCCCTATACTCACTCCGGGGTGCTGGCCTCGGCCATCACCATGGACAAGGACAAATCCAAGACGGTGCTGCAGGCGGCGGGCGTCCGGGTGCCCGGCGGGGGCCTGTATGACCGCCACGAGGTGGCGCGGCGCCACGTCATCCCGCCGCCCTACATCATCAAGCCGAACGCCGAGGGCTCATCGGTCGGGGTCTATCTGGTACCCGAAGGCGCCAACGGGCCGCAGACCGAGGTCGGCGCGCCCGGCTGGACCTATGGCGAGCAGGTGATGGTCGAGCCCTATATCCGCGGCAAGGAGCTGGCTGTGGCGGTGATCGGCGAGACGACCGGTCCGCGCGCCCTGACGGTGACCGACATCACCCCGGTCAAGGGCTTCTACGACTACGAAGCCAAATATGCGCCCGGAGGCTCGGTGCATCAGCTGCCCGCTGCCCTGCCGCCCCACGTCTTCGAGGCGGCGCTGCGCCAATCCGAGATCGCCCACGCGGCGCTGGGGTGCCGGGGCGTGTCCCGTTCGGACTTTCGTTATGACGATCTTAACGACGATCTCGTTCTTCTGGAGGTCAACACCCAGCCCGGCATGACTCCGACCTCGCTCGTTCCCGAGCAGGCCGCGTTTGTGGGGATGGGATACAAAGATCTGGTCCGGTGGATGGTGGAGGACGCCTCATGCCCGCGGTAGTTCGCGGCGGTCGGCGACAGAGTTCGAACCAGCCTGCAAAACGCGGCGCGGCTTCCAAATCCGGAGGGCGTGGCCGCGCGCCCCGTAATGCCGCGGCCGTGCCGGGCAAGATGGCGGCGATCGGCCGGCTCGACCTGTCGCCCCGCGCCGTAGTGATCTCGATCGTCGCCGGCGTCGTGGTGCTGACGGCTGTTCTGGCGACCGGCGCGCGGGCGGACCGGATCGGCGCCTCCATGGGCCGCAGCGTTGACGGCATGGCCGTCGGCATGGGGCTGAAGCTGGAGAAGGTCTTCATCGAGGGCGAGTCGGCGGAGGCGACCGGCGCCATCCAGCGCGCCGTCCAGCTGCACGGCGACCAGGCCATGACCTCCATCGATCTCGATGCGGTCCGCCAGCGGGTTGAGTCCGTCGGCTGGGTCAAGTCGGCGCGGGTCGTGCGGTTGCTACCCAACACCCTGATCGTTCATGTGACCGAGCACGACCGGCTGGCTATCTGGCAGGCCGGCGGGCGCAATATGGTCATCGACAGCCACGGCCAGATCATCAAGGGGGCCGACGCCGGCCGCTATCCCGATCTGCCGCTGGTCGTCGGCAAGGGGGCCGAACAGGCCGCCTCCGAGGTTCTGCCGCTGATCGCCCAGCGCCCCAGGCTACGAGCCCGGATCGAGGCGCTGGTGCGCGTCGACGAGCGCCGCTGGGATCTGCGTCTCAAGGACGGCAGCCTGATCCAGCTGCCCGCCACCGATCAGGATGCGGCCCTCATTCAGCTGGATGCGCTGGACCAGCGCGAGCGGCTGCTGGAACTCGGGTTCGCCCGCATCGATCTGAGAACCCCTGAGGAGGTCGCTGTCCGGCCCTCCGCGGGCACCGTCCAGGGACAGGGATAACAGTATGGCCGGGCGTCTTGTGGACAAGTCTGTGGATGGCGGAAAATCCGCCGCGGGTCGCGCGCCGGTCGTGGCGGCGCTGGATCTCGGCCAGTCGAAGGTCGGCTGCTTCATCATGAAGCCCGACGGCGTACGCCATGCCGACCGCACCATCCGGGTGGCGGGGGCAGGCCACGTGCAGTCGCGCGGCATCCGCGGCGGCGGCATCGTCAACATGGATGAGGCGGCCCAGGCCATCGGTCACGCGGTCGAGCGGGCGGAGCGCGCGGCGGGTTCGCCGGTCTCGGGCGTGGTCGTGACCACGGCTATCGGCCAGATGGCCAGCCATCGCGTCCAGGCCCGCGTCTCCCTCGGGGCCAATCCGGTCGGCGACGCCGATCTGGCGCGGGCCATCGCCATGGCTCTGGCCCAGATCCGCCTGCCCAACCGGCGGCCCATCCACGTCCTGCCGATCGCCTGGTCCGTCGACGGCGCCCGAGGGGTGCACGATCCGCGCTCGATGAAGGGTCATTCGCTCGGCCTCGACCTGCTGGTGGTGTCCATGGCCGAGAGCGCCTTCAACGCCCTGAGCCATTGTCTGGAGTTGGCCCACCTGGACCTGCAGGGCGTGGTGGCCGCGCCGGTGGCCTCGTCGCTGGCGGCGCTGGAGGACGACGAGATGGATCTCGGCTGCGTCTGCATCGACATGGGCGGCGGCGCGACCTCGGCGGCGGTCTGGGGCGGCCGGTCGCTGCTGCACATCGAAAGCCTGAACGTCGGCGGCGATCACGTCACAGCCGACATCGCCCGGGGCCTGTCGACCTCGCGGGCCGGAGCCGAGCGCCTCAAGACGCTGCACGGCTCGGCCATGGCCTCCGCCAACGAGGACCGCGAGATGCTCGAGGCCCCGCCCCGGGGCGAGGACCCCTCCGCCGGACCCGTCGTGGTGCCGCGCGCCATGCTGAAGACCGTCATCGCCCCGCGCGTCGAGGAGACGCTGGAACTGCTGCGGGACCGCCTGCGCAACGCCGGGGTGGGGCTTGAGCCCGGCGCCGGCCTGGTCCTGACCGGCGGGGCCAGCCAGTTGAACGGCGTGCGGGAGCTGGCGGTGCGAGTGTTCGACCGGCCCGTCCGCCTCGGCAAGCCCCAGCGCGCGCCGCACCTCGCCGATGCGGCCTCGGGCCCGGCCTTCTGTTCCGCCGCCGGCGTTCTGCTGCGGGCCGCCTATGGTCCGCGCGAGGCGGTGTCGGCGCGAAAGCTGATGTCGCGACAGATCACCGCAGCCGACGCCCCGCGAATGCACGGAGGCGGAATTGTGGCGCGGGCCGCCGGCTGGCTGCGCGAGAATCTGTAGCAACAGCCTTCGTTTGCCCGACCTGGCCGCAAACGTGACAAACATTTCGCCTGCGTGGCGATACTGTGTCCAGATTGTTACAGAGCCCGCCCCGATTGGTCGCGGATCGGCCACAATCGCTTGCCGCTGACCGCATTGCTGATAGCGTGAACGTTCGAAACAGAGTCCGTCCTCGGGCTCTGTGGTTCGCATTCATAACCGGTTGGGGCCCCATCACATGCTTCTCAAGCGCAAGTATCTCTTCGGCACGACGATCCTCGCGGGCGTCATGGCTGTCACGGCTCCGGCCCTGGCGCAGAACCAGCTCCCGGGCGTCAGCGTCCAGGGCCAGCAGGATCAGGAGGCCACGGAGATCGAGGCCGTCGTGATCACCGGCTCGCGCATCCGCCGCGACCCGATCAACTCGCCGACCCCGCTGATCCAGGTTCAGCGCGAAGACCTCCTGTCGACCGGTCAGGCGACCGTGATCGATTATCTGGCCACCATCCCGGCCCTGGCCAATTCGCTGGTTCCGTCGGACACCACCGGCTCCAACCTGAACGACGGCGGCCTTGAGTTCGCCAACCTTCGCTCGCTGGGCTCCGGCCGCACCCTGACCCTGGTCGATGGCCGCCGCCACGTCGGCTCGTCCGCGGGCATCCTGTCCGTCGACGTCTCGACTATTCCTCGCCTGCTGATAGAGAACATCGAGATCATCACCGGCGGTGCTTCGTCGGTTTACGGCGCGGACGCCGTGTCCGGCGTGGTCAACTTTGTTCTGCGTAAGGATTTCGAAGGTCTCGAGATCGACGGCAACTTCGGTCAGCTGGTTCAGGACGGCGCGGCCGACACCCGCCGCATCTCGGTGCTGGGCGGCATCAACCTGTTTGACGATCGCCTGAACCTTTACGGCTTCGGCGAATATGAGCGGACCGAGGAAGTCTACGCCGAGCACATCGACTGGCTGGCTATCGGCGGCATTATCCTCGGCGTCGACGCCGATCCGACCAACCCCCTGTTCGGCCCGGTCAATGACGGCGTCATTGATGTCGCGCAGTTCTTCAACGCCCGGCGTCTCGACCGCCCGCAGTGGGGTTCGACCACCCTGGCCAACATGCAGCGGCCGAGCATGCTCAGCAATCCGCTGGTGCCGTTCGCCAACTGCCCGGGGGCCTCGACCTCGAGCAACTGTTTCAACGTCGATCCGGGCTATACCTACTGGTACGACGGCCCGACGGCCCGCCTGGCTGACTTCGGTCAGCGTATCGGCAACACCGGCGCCAACCGTCCGTGGAACATCGGCGGCGACGGCGAGCCGAGGAACCTGACCGCGTTCGACCAGCGTTCGCGCACGCCCTTCCAGGAATCGCGGCGCTATCAGGCCGGCCTGAACCTGCAGATGACCGACAACGTCAGCTTCTTCGGCGAGATCAAATACACCGAGGA
>JBBQOK010000124.1:0-7125 GCA_038330765.1 Caulobacterales bacterium
TCGCTCGAAAGCCAGGTCATGGTCTCGGCCCGCCGGTTCGAGGACCTGCAGGTCGACCATGAGAGCAAGGACCTGCCCGGACTCCCGCCGATCGAACAGGCCCCCCGCGCCCTCAGCCGCCCCGAACTGGCCGCCGGCGACGCGGCGGACGCCCCGCGCCTCGTCAAGGACGCTTGACAGCGCGATTTCCCGGTGTAAAACACCCTTGTCTAAACGACAGGGATGTTTGTCATGCAGTCAGCGAAGCGATCCAGCCCCTTCAAGATCGTGGCCTGGGTTCTGGGCGGCGGGGTGCTGATGTTCCTGGTTCTGCCGATGCTGGCGGCCATGATCATCGGCTATGTCCACGGCCACACAGGCCAGGGCACGTTCGGAGACGCGATCCCGTGGATCCTCACGCCGATCGCGGCCGGCATGATGATCATCGCCCTGGTGGTGTCGCTCGTCTGGATGCGCTCGATCGACGAAGCGGCCCGCGAGGCCCACAAGACCGCATGGTTCTGGGGCGGCTCGACGGGCATGGCCATCGGGGGTGTCGGGGTGATCCTGGCCAACCTGCCGCAGCTCGCTGCATTCGACCCCCTCGCCTATTTTCCGGTTCGTGACGACCCGGCCGCCTACATGGCCCTGGGCGCCTCGATCCTGGGGCTGCTGATGATCGCCGGCTACACCGTGGTCTGGGCCTGGTGGTGGCTCAGCCGGATGCGCGGTTGATATGGCGGCGCCCGGCTTTCACCCGTCTCCCAAGGACTGCGGCTCGTGAACAACCGCCTCAAGGTTCTGCGCGCCGAACGCAACTGGAGCCAGGCCGATCTGGCCGAACAGCTCGGCGTCTCGCGCCAGACCGTCAATGCGCTGGAGACCGGTCGCTACGACCCCTCCCTGCCGCTCGCCTTCAAGATCGCCAGGGTCTTCGGGCAACCCATCGAATCCATCTTCACGGAGGACTGATCATGAACGCCAGTCTCGATACCCCCCGGCCCTCGTTCCTGCGCAAGGCGGCCATGTTCGTCGTCCTCGCCGGGTTGGGAGGAGCTTCCGGCTACGGCCTCGCCACCCTGACGGACGGCACCCTGACCAGCTGGGAGGACGAGGTCGCCCTGGTCATGTCGGCCGGCATGATCGGCATCGGCGCGGTCACGGCCTTCATCGTCGCGACGCGACCCTCCAGCGTTCCGCGGGGCTGCGGGATCCTGCAGGTCGTCGTCATGTTGCTGGCGGGCGGGATGTTCCTGCTTCCGATATTCGGAACCACCTGGGCCACGCCCGAGGTCGTTTTTGGCTCCGTGCTCCTTCTTCTCGCCGTCCAGACCGCAGCCAATCTCATGCTGTGGCGTGCCGCCGACGAAATGCTCCGCCGGGTCATGCTTGAGACCAGCGCATTGGCCTTCTGGGCCGTCCAGCTCGGCCTGTTCATCTACGCCGCCGCCGAGCGGCTAGGACTGGTCGCATCCATCACCGGCTGGGGCCTGATGGGCATATTGATGGGCGTCTATTTCATCGCCTCCGTCGTCGCGGCGGCCCGTCGCGGCCTGCACTAGGCCGTCCCGCCGTCCCCTTTTTCAAAGCCAACCAAGGACTCTTCCCATGACCATGTCTGTTCGTCTGAAGTCTCTCTCCCGCACCGCCCTCGGAGCCGTGCTCGGCCTTGGCCTGGCCGGGGCCGTCGCCTTCCAGCCCGCCCAGGCCTTTGCCCAGACCGTCGAGGTCGCGCCCACTGCCCCGGTCGCCGCCCGCGCCGTACCCCCGGCCGAGGGCCAGGGCCCGGCCCTGTGGGTCATCCGCGACGCCGACTCGACCCTGTATCTGTTCGGCACCGTCCACCTGCTGCGTCCAACCACCGCCTGGGGCACTGAACGCGTCGACGCCGCCTTCGACAGCGCCGAGAAGGTGGTGCTCGAAATCTCCAACCCTGACGACCAGGCCGCCGTCATTCCGCTGGTCCAGCAGTATGGCCTTTCGTTCACCTCGCCCCTGTCCAGCCTGCTGACCGCAGAGGAGGTCGCGGCCCTCGACACGGCGGCCCGGACGATCGGCTTGACCGCAGCCCAGATGGAGCCGTTCCGCCCCTGGTTCGCCGCCCTGACCCTGTCGGTCGCGCCGCTGACCAAGGCCGGCTACGACCCGACGTCCGGCGTCGAGCTGATCCTCAAGGCCCGGGCCGAGGCTGCGGGCAAGCCGATCAGCGGCTTCGAGACCGTCGACGAGCAGATCCGCATCATCGCCGGCTTCCCGGAGGCCGACCAGCTCGACTTCCTGCGCAGCACGCTGGAAAGTTTCGAAACGGCCGCCACCGAACTGGACGCGTTGGTCGAGGCCTGGGCCGCCGGCGACGTCGAGGCGATCGAGACCATCGGCGTCGGCCCGATGCGCGAGAGCAGCGAAGAGATCTACCAGGCCCTTCTGGTCCGCCGGAACACCAACTGGGCCAATCAGATCCAGACCATGCTGGAAGGCTCGGGCACCGTCTTCATCGCCGTCGGCGCCGCCCATCTGGTCGGCGATGACAGCGTGCAGGAGATTCTCGAACGCCGCGGCGTCGACGTCGACGTCGCCCCCTGACCCTTCCGAACCGGGAAGGCCCGGCCACCCCGCCGGGCCTTCCCTTTTGCCGCTGCCCGGCTATGGTCCGCCACCGATCCGGCAAGCCGGTCGCGGCCGTAGTTCAGAGGTAGAACGTCAGCTTCCCAAGCTGAATGTCGTGGGTTCGATTCCCACCGGCCGCTCCAGGATCGGACACCCCTCCGCCGCAACCCTGTCGGCGAATTAATCCACCTTTCCGGCTTGTAACTGGAGCCCTCCCGGAGGCGCAGGCACCGTCCGCGCACTTGGGAGAGGGACCTATGACGAAGACGTTCTGGCTGGCCACCGCCGCCCTGTCCGTGCTGGCCGCCCCGGCCATGGCGCAGACCCTGCCCGTCCAGGCGCCCGCCACGGACGGCACCGCCCAGCAGGGCGTGCTGGTGTTCGAGCCGGCCTTCTTCGCCGACTCCCGTCCCGACACGGCGCTGGACATGATCGCCCGCCTCCCGGGCTTTGGTCTCGACACGGGCAATAACGGCACGCGCGGCTTCGCGGGCGCGGCGGGTAATGTGCTGATCGACGGCGACCGGCCCTCCTCCAAGAGCGACGGCCTTGACCAGGTGCTGCGCCGCATCTCGGCCGACAGCGTCGAACGCATCGAACTGATCCGCGGTGGTGCCCCCGGCATCGACATGCAGGGCCGATCGGTCATCGCCAACGTCGTCCTGCGCCGCACCGTCACCGTCGAGCGGGTACTGGAGTTCAACACCTATCTGTACCCCGACGGCTACCTCGGCCCGATCCTCGCCGGCCAATACTCCCGCCGCGAGGGCGACAATTCGATCGAGGGCTCGATCAGCGCCACCACCGACCGCACCGACGGCACGGGCGAAGGCTTCCGTCGCCGCTACGACCCGTCGGGGACCCTGATCCAGGACGCCGACCTGGTATTGTGGGACCGCTTCCGCACCGTCCGCGCCACCGGTGCCGTCCAGCGCCCGTTCGCCGGCGGCAAGCTGCGTGTCAACGGCCTGCTCGGCTGGTTCGGCAGCGACCGGTCGCAGGACCTGCTGATCCGCTCCGGGGCCGGCGCCGACAGCTTCACCGACGAGGAATCGGACTCCCTCAACGGCGAGTTCGGCGTCAACTGGACCCGCGACCTGTCACCCCGCCTCGGCCTCGAATTGGTCGGCCTGCAACGCTACGGGACCGAGGACTATGTCGGCGTCTCGGAGAGCGGCGCGGACACCTCGACCTTCTCCGCCGACAGCCGCCAGGGCGAGTCGATCGGCCGCGCCGTGCTGCGCTTCCGGCCCAATGAACGCTGGGCCTTCGAGACCGGCGCCGAGGTCGCCTACAACTTCCTCGACAGCGCCACCGCCTTTGAAGAAAACGGCGTCGCGATACCCCTGCCTTCGTCCTCCGTGAAGGTTGAGGAACTGCGCGGCGAGGCCTTCGGTCAGACGACCTGGCGCCCCGGCCCGAAGTTCACGGTCGAGGGCGGCCTGCGCGTCGAGGTGTCGGAGATCAGCCAGTCCGGCGACAGCGACCTGACCAAGTCCTTTGTCTATCCCAAGCCGCGCCTCCAGCTGACATGGACGCCGTGGGAAGGGCACCAGTTCCGCTTCCGCGCCGAACGTCAGGTCGGCCAGCTGGACTTCGGCGATTTCGTCGCCTCGGCCGACATCGACATCGGCCAGGTCGAGGGCGGCAACCCTGATCTCGAGCCGGAGAAGACCACGCTGTTCGAGGCCGTCTACGAGCGCCGCTTCTGGCGCGAGGGCGTCTTCGAGGTCTCGATGCAGCATGGGGAGGTCGCGGATGTCATCGACATCATCCCCCTGACCGGGGGCTTCGACGGCGTCGGCAACATCGGCGACGGATCCTTCGACCAGTTCCAGCTCCGCCTGACCCTGCCGATGGACAGGCTGGGCGTCCCCAACGCCCGCCTCCAGGCCCGGACCAGCTGGGTGCACACCGAGGTCACCGACCCCGTGACCGGCGAAACGCGCCGCTTCCAGGGTAACCAGGCCTTCGGCTGCGGCGTCAACTTCAATCACGACGTGCAGGGCGGCAAATACTCCTACGGCTTCCACCACGGCTGCAATATCGACAAGGGCCGTCTGTTCCGGGTGCGCGAGATCCGCGCCCTCTATGCCGAGCCGTTCGTCACCCTTTACGGCCAGTGGAAGCCCTCGTCCGACACGACCATCCGTCTCGATATCGGCAACGCCACCGACCGTGAGCGGGGCTACGACCGCGACATCTACTCGGGCCCGCGCGACGTCGCCCCGGTGGCGTTCCGCGAGGTCCGCCGCACGAAGATGAGCCCGTGGCTGTTCCTTCAGATGCGCAAGAGTTTCTGACCGCGCTCAAGCGGGGTGAAGGCCGATAGTGCCACAAACCGCGCTCAAGCAGGCCGAAGGCCGATAGCGCCACAAAAAAAGGGCGGAGCCTCGCAGCTCCGCCCTTCTTCTTGCGTCCGCGCCGGATCAGGCGGGGGTGCTGGCTCCCGGCTTGGCGACGTTGCCGTCCTCCTGGCCGCGATCCGTGGCGCTCGGCCCCGGATGGTTTCCGGCGTCATTGGCACCATGCGACCAGCCCTTGATCAGGAAGCTGAGCAGGACGAAGCCGATGCCGATCCCGACACCCCACCAGCCCAGTACGCCGAACACGCCAAGCGACGTTTCGAGCGCCAACTCGGGGTTCAGCACCTGACCGCCAACCGTTTCGGTCCCGGCGAAGCCCGAGATGATGCCACCCACATACTGGGCGATCGAACTGGCGAGGAACCAGACGGCCATCATGAAGCTGACAACCGAAGGCACCGACAGTTTGGTGATCTCCGACAATCCGACAGGCGAGAGGAACAACTCACCCGTCGTGTGCAGCATATAGAGCAGCGCCAGAACGATCAGCGGCGTCTGGAAGGCGCTGTCGACCATGCCCGACCCGGCCGCCCACACCACGACGAGGAAGCCGAGGCCGACCTGCATGATGCCGAGGCCGAACTTCATCGTCGGGTTCGGATCCATCTTTCTGCTGGCCAGGAAGGCCCACATCGCCGCGAAGATCGGGGCGAAGATCAGGATGAAGCCGGCGTTGAACGACTGAACCTGCGCAGCCGTGATGGTCGCGTCGATCCAGAAGCCGGAGGGTGTGATGCCCGCCGCCGCCAGCTGGGCCGGCGTGCCGATGGTGATGCCGAGGAACTGCATCGCCACAGGGGCGAGGGTCAGGTCCACGTTGCGGTCGGCGAACAGGTTCAGCGAGGTGCCGGCCTGCTCAAACAGGGTGAAGAAGACCACCGCCCCAAAGATCAGAACTACGGCCAGCTGCATCCGCTCGCGTTCGATCTTGTTGCACTTGGTCACGAGGAACCAGGTGATGTAAGCGAGCGAGGCGACCGTCGCGGCCAGCAGGAAGGCACCGATGACGTTGAAGAACTCGATGGCCTTCACGAAGATGGACACCTCGGCCCCCATGGCGTTGACGGTCTCGACCGTGGCCGCGACCCATCGGCGGACGGCGGCGTCGGCGATGAAGAGACCGACGATCGGGATCACACCGATGATGCCGAGCAGATAAATGAACCACTCGCGGTTGATTGGACCGAACACCTTCTTGTTCAGGGCCTCCGGATTGGGCGGTTCGCCCTTGCCCTGCAGCAGGGGCTTGCCGAGTACGAAGACCACCCAACCCAGCGCCATGCCGACGCCGGCAAGGCCGAACCCGGCCCACCAGCCGACGGTCTGGCCCAGCAGGCCGCACAGCACCGCAGCCCAGAAGGCTCCGAGATTGATGCCGTAGTAGTAGAGGGTGAAGCCGGAATCGCGTCGGGGGTCGCCCTGCGGATAGAGCTGGCCGACGATGGTCGAGATGTTCGGCTTCAGGAAGCCGACCCCCATAATGATCAGCGAGACGGCCAGGTAGAAGATGCTCACACCGCCAGCGTCGCGGGTTTGCTCAAGCGAGTAGCTGCCTTCCGGCAGAACCGCTGGCAGGGTGGCACCGACGGGCAAATCCGTCAGCGCGAGACCCCCGCCCTCAGCAGGCGTAAAGGCGTAACGCTGGCCGTCGACCATGATGCCGACCTCCCGCGCCGCACCGCGGCCTTCGCTGACGACCTGGTATTCGGCACCAGTGGGGGCGAAGGTGAGGACCTCCGTCGCAGGACGCCCTTCGAAGGCCATCATGCCGTGACCCGCAACGAGCAGCAGGGCACCGAAAGCGATGGCCTTGCGGGTGCCCAGATAACGGTCGGCCATCAACCCGCCGACCAGCGGCAGCAGATAGACCAGCGAGGTGTAGGATCCGTAGGTCGCACCGGCCGTGGCGTCGTCGAACAGGAAATGCTGGGTCAGGAAGAAGATCAGGATGCCGCGCATCCCGTAGTAGGAGAACCGCTCCCACATCTCGGCGAAGAACAGGATGATCAGCCCCTTCGGGTGATGCTTCAGGATCTGAATCAGGACGGGCACGCCCGTCAGCAAGGTGATGATCAGACCGGCGATAATGACGATGTTCATGCGGTTTCTCCCCCCGCTTGTCGGACCTGAAGCCCGACCGACGCGCCAGAAGCGCCCCCTCCATCCGTTCTAC
>JBBQOK010000125.1:0-7035 GCA_038330765.1 Caulobacterales bacterium
GGGTGGTTGATGAGCAGGAACTCCATCACCCCTTCGCGCGCCTTCTTGACCATCGGCGTGTCGGTGAAGATTTCCTGGCCCTCGGCGGCCGGCAGGGCGCACGACGCCTGCGGCTTGGGCGGTCCGGGCTTCACCTCGACCAGGCACATGCGGCAGTTGCCGGCGATCGACAGCCGCTCGTGATAGCAGAAGCGCGGAATCTCGTGCCCGGCGCGCTCGGCGACCTGGAGCACGGTCATGCCGGGCTCGAACTCGACTTCGACGCCGTTGACCTTGGCGATGGGCATCAGCGGGCCTCTTGCTCAGCAGCCACGGAATAGGTCTCCGAGGCCATCGTCCCATCCGGGAGCGTCGTGTTGATGGTGATGGTGTCGCCGTCGATGACGAAGCGCGTCACCGGGTCACCGGACTGATTCATCCAGCGGTTCTGCTCCGCGGTCGGGGCATCGACCTGTTTCCAGGTGACCAGGTCGCCCTCGACCCGGCATTGGGCCTTGCGGCGGCCGCCGTCGACCGGCGCGCGCCACGAGGCGTTGACGGTCTCGCCCTCGAATCCATCGATCGAGATGTCGGCGATGGTCTGGCCATGGATGCCCGCCAGCCCGGCGCGGCAGACACGGCGCAGGTTGGCGGCCGTCAGCACGGCCGGAGCCTCCGGCGCGGCGTCCGTTTCCGACGGCGCGGCCGAGACGACCTCCGCCGGCGTCGGCGCGGCCTCGTCCGCCCGCTCATCGCAGGCGGCGAGGGCGAACAGGGCCAGCATCGGGACAGCGAAGAGACGCATCGTCACTCCGCCGCGATCGCATGGCCGGCGAAATTCGCGCGGCGGCTGCGGTAGGAGGAAATCCGCTCCTCGATCTCGTGACGGAAATGCCGGATCAGACCCTGCACCGGCCAGGCCGCGGCATCGCCGAGCGCGCAGATGGTGTGACCCTCGATCTGGGTCGAGACGTCCAGCAGCAGGTCGATCTCGGACGGGTCCGCCTCGCCGATCGCCATCCGTTCCAGCACCCGCCACATCCAGCCCGTGCCCTCACGGCAGGGCGTGCACTGGCCGCAGCTCTCATGCTTGTAGAAATAGCTGATGCGGGCGATGGCGCGGACCAGATCGGTCGACTGGTCCATGACGATCACCGCCGCCGTGCCAAGGCCCGACCGCATGTCGCGCAGGCTGTCGAAATCCATCAGCGCGGTTTCCGACATCTCGCGGGTGATCATCGGCACCGACGAGCCGCCGGGGATGATGGCCTTCAGATTGTCCCAGCCGCCGCGCACGCCGCCGCAATGGTCTTCCAGCAGCTGACGCAGCGGGATCGACATCGCCTCTTCGACGTTGCACGGCCGGTTCACATGGCCGCTGATCGACATGATCTTGGTGCCGGTGTTGTTGGCCCGCCCGAAGCCCGCGAACCATTCGGCCCCGCGGCGCAGGATGGTGCCCACCACAGCGATCGACTCGACGTTGTTGACCGTGGTCGGGCAGCCGTAGAGGCCGGCCCCGGCGGGGAACGGCGGCTTCAGCCGCGGCTGGCCCTTCTTGCCCTCCAGGCTCTCCAGCAGGGCCGTCTCCTCGCCGCAGATATAGGCCCCCGCCCCGTGGTGAATATAGACGTCGAAGTCCCAGCCATGGAGGTTGTTCTTGCCGATCAGCTTCGCCTCATAGGCCTGCTTGACCGCCGCCTCCATGTGCTCGCGTTCCAGCACATATTCGCCGCGCAGGTAGATGTAACAGGCGTGCGCGTGCATCGCGAAGCTGGCGATCAGGCAGCCCTCGAGCAGCAGGTGGGGATCATGACGCATGATCTCCCGGTCCTTGCAGGTCCCGGGCTCGGACTCGTCGGCGTTGACGACCAGATAGTGCGGGCGGTCCTTCAGCTCCTTGGGCATGAAGGACCACTTCAGGCCGGTCGGGAAGCCGGCACCGCCGCGTCCGCGCAGGCCCGAGTTCTTGACGTTGGCGATGATCCAGTCGCGCCCGAGGTCGAGCATGTCCCTGGTCGCATTCCACGCGCCGCGTTTCTTCGCACCCTCGAGGCTCCAGTCCTGGAGGCCGTAGAGGTTGGTGAAGATGCGATCCTTGTCTTCGAGGATTCCGACCATGGTCAGTTCAGATCTCCACGCCGGTCTCCGGCCTTGCCGAGATTGTTGCGGCCCCAGACGAAGATGCCGACGCCCGTAAGGAACAGCAGGCCGCCGACGGCGGCCAGAACGGTCTGGTCGCTGTCGCCCAGCATGCCGGACAACGCCGCGGTGGCCAGACCGACGCCCGCGGCCATATCGGCCACTCCGGCCCAGACCATGACGCGCCAGTCGATCGATTTCTTCTCGGCCATCAGCCGTCCTCCCGCATGCGGGTGCGGTGATAGCGGGTGCGCAGGAAGATGGCGGCCAGCATCAGGGCCCAGCCCAAAGCCAGCGCCGCATAGCCGGCCCACTGCACGGTCGGGCCGGCGCCGCCGGCCTGGGGCGACAGATAGACGGCAATGGCGCCGACGATGACCAGGCCGAACCCGGCCAGCCTCTGGTTGCGGCCGATCGTGCGCAGTTCGGCGCGGTAGGCGGCGATGGCCTGATCGTCTGAAAGGTTCGGCCGCGTCATGCCGGGACCGGATCGCTGTTGGGAAGCTTCTTGATCGGCCGACCGGCCGAACCGTCATAGAGTTTCGGATCGGTCAAGGTGATGGCCCCGCCCTCTGGCTCCGAGCTGTGACGACCGACGCGCGAGCCGGGCTTCGGCTTCTTGCCGGCGGCGAAGTCATCGATGATCTGCGCCATGTTTTCCGGCGTCAGGTCTTCGAAATAGTAGTCGTTGATCATCGCCATGGGCGCGTTGGCGCAGGCACCGAGGCACTCGACCTCTTCCCAGGTGAAGCGACCGTCGGCGCTGAGGACCTGCCTGGGTCCGATTTTCTTCTGGCAGACGTCCATCAGGTCGCCGGCACCGCGCAGCATGCAGGGCGTGGTGCCGCAAACCTGGATCAGGGCCGCCGAACCGGCCGGCTCGAGCATGAACATGGTGTAGAAGGTGACGACCTCCAGCACCCGGATATAGGGCATGCCCAGCATTTCGGCGATGGCGCGCAGGGCTGGCTCCGGGCACCAGCCCTCCTGCTTCTGCACCAGCCACAGGATCGGGATCACCGCCGACTGACGGCGGTTCTCGGGATATTTGGCGATCCACCAGTCGGCCTCGGCCTTCGTCGCCTTCGAGAAGGCGAACGAGGCGGGCTGTATCTTGGCGAGACGACGAACGCTCATGACTTGCTTGCACTCTTGAAGGGGTTGCGGTCGTAGCCCAGCCAATCCCCGAAGGGCCTCATCAAGACCGCGACGGCTGTCAGGGCGAGGAAGGCGATCAAACCGGATGCAAAGCCGACGCCGAAGCCCCAGTTGGCCGGGGAGGCGAAGCCTTGGACCTCCGCGCCGCGCTGGATCGCATCGCGAATAACCTGGAACGGAATCCATACGCTTGCATACAGCACGAAGTTGGACAGAAAGCGCTGCGGCAGCGGGCGGCGATCTCGGGTCGGGAGCACGTTGCGATCGCGGAAGAACACGCCGAAGGCGATGGCCATGATCGTCGGAAATATCCAGACGGTCAGCCAGTCCTCTGCGGCGAAAATCGGGATCGGAAACGTCATCAGACGTCGAGCTCCGAGGCCACGACGCCTTCGCCCATCATTTTCTTGCGGATGGTCAGCACCTTGTGCTGGCCCTGCCGGCTCAGCAGGAAATTGTGCTTCCACGCCTCGCCGCCGCTGTCGGTTACCGTGTAGCCGACCACAGCCCAGCCCTGCCGGACCGCGTCGCTCAGGGGTTTGTCCGTCACCGGTCCACCTCCCCGAACACGATATCCAGCGACCCCAGGATGGCGCTCACGTCCGCCAGCATATGGCCGCGGTTCATCCAGTCCATGGCCTGCAGGTGGCGGAAGCCCGGGGCCGAGATCTTGACCCGGTAGGGTCTGTTGGTGCCGTCCGACACCAGATAGATGCCGAACTCCCCCTTGGGCGCCTCGACCGAGGCATAGACCTCGCCCTCCGGCGTGCGGAAGCCTTCGGTGTAGAGTTTGAAGTGGTGGATCAGCGCTTCCATCGACCGCTTCATCTCACCGCGCCGCGGCGGGACGATCTTGTTGTCCTCAACCATCACCGGCTCGCCGGGGCAGTTGCGCAGCTTGTGGATGCACTGCTCCATGATCCGCACCGACTGCTTCATCTCCTCGATGCGGCAGAGATAACGATCCCAGCAGTCGCCGTTCTTGCCGACGACGATGTCGAACTCCAGCTCGGCGTAGCATTCGTAGGGCTGCGACTTGCGCAGGTCCCACGGAATGTCAGAGCCGCGCAGCATCACCCCGGTAAAGGCCCAGTCCAACGCCTGCTGTTTCGACACCACGCCGATATCGACATTGCGCTGTTTGAAGATGCGGTTCTCGGTGACGAGGGACTCGATGTCCTTCAACGCCGCCGGGAATTCATGGCACCAGCGGCCGATGTCGTCGATCAGGGCGTTCGGCAGGTCCTGATGCACGCCGCCCGGCCGGAAATAGTTGGCGTGCAGACGGGCGCCGGAAGCGCGCTCGTAGAACACCATCAGCTTCTCGCGTTCCTCAAAGCCCCACAGCGGCGGCGTCAGCGCGCCCACGTCCATGGCCTGGGTCGTCACGTTCAGCAGGTGCGACAGGATGCGGCCGATCTCGGAATAAAGCACCCGGATCAACTGGGCCCGGTACGGGATATCGAGCCCCAGCAGCTTTTCGATGGCCAGGCAGAAGGCGTGTTCCTGGTTCATCGGCGCGACATAGTCGAGACGATCCAGATACGGCACGTTCTGCAAATAGGTCCGCGCCTCCATCAGCTTCTCGGTGCCGCGGTGCAGCAGGCCGATATGCGGATCAACGCGGGTCACCAGTTCGCCGTCCAGCTCCAGCACCAGACGCAGCACTCCGTGCGCGGCCGGGTGCTGCGGGCCGAAATTGATCGTGAATTTGCGGTCGTCCATCGCCCGCGCGTGCTCGGTCAGACCGTCGTCGAAGACCTCGGTCGCGCCGATCGGCAGGGGCTTGTTGTGTCCGTCAGCCATCAGGCCTTGCTCCCCGCCAGACCCTGTGCCTTCTCGTCGCCCGGCAGGACGGTGGTCGCGTACTCCGCGCCTTCCCAGGGCGACTGGAAGTCGAAATTGCGGAACTCCTGGGTCAGTTTGACGGGCTCGTAGACCACCCGCTTCTGCTCCTCGTCGTACCGAACCTCGACATAGCCCGTCATCGGGAAATCCTTGCGCAGCGGATGTCCCTGGAAGCCGTAGTCGGTCAGCAGCCGGCGCAGGTCCGGATGGCCCTCGAACAGCATGCCATACATGTCGAACGCCTCGCGCTCGAACCAGTCGGCGCAGGGATAGACGCCCACAGCGCTGGGCACTGGCTGGACCTCATCGGTCGTGACCTTGACCCGGATGCGGGCGTTCCGCGTCAGCGACAGCAGGTGATAGACCACCTCGAACCGCTCCTCACGATCCGGGAAGTCGACGCCGCAGATGTCCAGCAGTTGCTGGAAACCGAACCGGTCGCGCAGCACCGTCAGCACGGCGGCGATTTTCTCACGCTCGGCGATCAGGGTCAGTTCGCCGAACGCGATCTGTGCCTGCACGCCCAGTTCGCCGACCATTTCGGCGCCCAACGGCGTCAGCGCCGTCTCCATCTCTTCGATACGGGCCAAATGGGTTGAAGCGGGGGCGTTCATCGGTCGATGGTCCCCGTGCGGCGGATCTTCTTCTGCAGCTGCAGCAGTCCATACAGCAGCGCCTCCGCCGTCGGCGGGCACCCCGGAACATAGGCGTCCACCGGCACGACGCGGTCGCAACCCCGAACAACACTGTAGCTGTAGTGGTAATACCCGCCGCCATTGGCGCAGCTGCCCATCGACAGGACGTAGCGCGGGTCCGGCATCTGGTCGTAGACCTTGCGGAGCGCGGGGGCCATCTTGTTGGTCAGCGTGCCCGCCACGATCATCACGTCGGACTGGCGGGGCGAACCGCGGGGGATGATGCCGAAGCGGTCGAGGTCGTAGCGGGCCATGTAGGCGTGGATCATCGGCACCGCGCAGCAGGCCAGGCCGAAAGTCATCGGCCAGAGGCTGCCGGTGCGCGCCCAGTTCACGACCTTGTCGAGATTGGCGACGACGAACCCCTTCTCCTCGATCTCGCCGGTCACGGCGCGGATCACGGAGTCTTGCGGGGCACCTGCAGGGTTCCAGGCGATCTCGTTCATGGCCTCTATTCCCAGTCCAGGGCGCCCTTGCGCCATTCGTAGATGAACCCGACCGTCAGCACGCCGAGGAACGCCATCATCGAGCCGAAGCCGAGCCAGCCGATCTCGCCGAGCGTCACGGCCCAGGGGAACAGGAAGGCGACTTCCAGGTCGAAGATGATGAACAGAATGGCCACAAGGTAGAACCGCACGTCGAAGCGCCGGCGCGTGTCGTCGAAGGGTGCGAAGCCGCATTCATAGGCCGAGAGCTTCTCGGCATTGGGCTTCTGCCGCGCCAGCAGGAGGCTGCCGCCCACCATCGCAATGGCAATGCCCCCTGCGATGCCCAGGAATACGAGAATGGGGAAATACCCGGCGAGCAGCGGCTGCGTCATCTTTGCCTCAGCAATTTTTGTTCCGCGCCCATTCCCTAATCTGGATGGGCGTTGGGCCATTCGGTTCGACACCGTCTGACGCAGCGCACCATACAACATGGGCCATCGTATCCGCCATAGGGGGACAAGGTTAAACCCCCGTGAGCACAAGCGGTTTACTGTCCGATATGGGGTGCTTGGCGATGCTGTGGAGGGGGTGTCTGGCGCGAGTGACGGGGCTCGAACCCGCGACCTCCGGCGTGACAGGCCGGCGCTCTAACCAACTGAGCTACACCCGCTAAGACGAGGGGGCGTGTAGGCCCCCGACCCGTGGCTGTCAACCGACCAACCTCGGGGAACTGCAGTAGACGTTCTGGTGGGCGCTGACGGGGTCGAACCGCCGACATCCTGCGT
>JBBQOK010000126.1:0-6908 GCA_038330765.1 Caulobacterales bacterium
AGGCCGTCGCGCTCCTCCAGCAGCACCTTGAGCAGGTGTTCGGGGGCGAACTGCTGATGCCGGCGGGCGAGGGCCAGCGACTGGGCGGACTGGACGGCCTGTTTGGCGCGGTCGGAGTAGAGGTCGAGGTTCAAGGCAGTCCCCTGTCAGGCGGATAGAGCCACAGACGCCCTTTCCGGAAGCGACGCCTTGATATGGCGCAAACGTGGGCGTGGCGGGCGGGGCACACAAGGGGTGCCGGGTCGCGCCGACCATGCCTAGAGTGCGGGCCCGAGGAGACGCGTGTGTTCCCCCATTCCGCCTGGCCGGTCGACCCCGGCGTCATCGTTCCGTTCCTCGTGGCCGTCGCCCTGATCGAGCTGACGCCCGGCCCCAACATGGGCTGGCTGGCGCTGGTCTCCGTGGCGCGCGGGCGACTGGCCGGGTTCGCGGCGGTGGCGGGGGTGACGGTCGGTCTGGCGGCATGGATGCTGGCCGCGGCCTTCGGTCTGACGGAGATCTTCGCCGTCTGGCCGCCGCTTTATCAGGGCCTGCGCTGGGCCGGGGTGGTCTTCCTGCTGTGGCTGGCGTGGGAAGCGTGGCGGGAACCTGTGACAGGGGCCCCCGCCCCCGACGTGCGCACCCTGAGGGGGCTGTTCCTGCGCGGCATGACCGGCAATCTGCTGAACCCCAAGGCGGCGGTCTTCTATGTCGCCCTGTTGCCCACCTTCATGCGGCCGGACCACGGCGCGCTCCTGAGCCAGGCCCTGACGCTGGGCAGCCTGCATCTGCTCATGGCCATCGTCGTGCACAGCCTGATCGTGCTGGGCGGCGCCGGGGCGGGGAGCGTGATCCTCAGCCGCATGCAGGGACCGACGCTGCGCGCCGTGATGGCCGCCGGACTGGTGATCGTCGCCGCCTGGCTGGCCTGGGAGACGCGGACCTGAGGCCCGCAATGGACAGGGTCGGCGGGGAAGGGCTAGCGTCCGCGCCGTAAACTGTCCGGAGCCCCCTCATGTCCATCCGTCTCACGCGCCGCGCCGCGCTGGTTTCGTCGGTCGCCGTCGGTGCCGCCCTGCCCTCGCTGTCCCACGCCCAGACCGGACCGGCCCCCGCTGGAGCCGCGCTGGCGGAACAGGTCGACGCCTTCGTGAAACAGGCGATGGCGGCCTTCCCCGACCAGCCGGCGGTGTCGGTGGCGGTGGTCAAGGACGGGCAGGCGGTGCTGACGCGCGGCTATGGCGTGCGCTCGGTCGGCGGCGCGGCGATCGACGCACACACCCATTTCGCCATCGCCTCGAACACCAAGGCGGTGACGGCGGCGGCGCTGGCCATTCTGGTCGACGAAGGCAGGGTCAAATGGGACGAGCCGGTGCGGACGTATCTGCCCGACTTCTCGCTGTCGAAACCCGAGCTGAACGACCTGGTGACGGTGCGCGACCTGATCAGCCACCGGATCGGCTTCGGGCTCGGTGCCGGCGACCTGCTGTTCTGGCCCAACAGCGACCGGACGCGGGCCGAGATCATGGCGGCCGTGCCGCATGTGCCGATCGAGGACCAATTCCGCACCAGCTATCACTATTGCAACCTGATGTTCGTGGTCGCCGGCGAGGTGGTCGCTGCGGCCTCGGGGATGCCGTGGGAGCAGTTCGTCCAGACCCGCATCCTCGACCGACTGGGCATGTCCGAGACCCTGCCGCTGATGACCGCAGCCGACCCGGCGAAATCGGCCCTGCCGAACGGACGGATCGGACCGCCGCTGCGCTATCAGGGCCCGATGCAGACCATCGGCCAGTCGATCCAGGAGGTCTGGAACTGGGCCTCGGCGGGAGCGGCGGGCGGCTTTGTCACCAATCCGGTCGACTGGGCCAAATGGATCGCGGTGCAGCTGAACCGGGGCGAACTGCCGGACGGGTCGCGGCTGTATTCCGAGGCGCGCGGCAATGAGATGTGGCGGCCCAACATCATCATCTCCAACTCGGCCGGACCGACCGAGGCCCTGCCGGGACGGGCCATCGCCTCGACCTACGCCATGGGCTGGCAGGTGCAGGACTATCGCGGAGAACGGTTCATCACCCACGGCGGCGGGGCCCCGGGCTTCATCTCGGGCACGGTGCTGATCCCGGGGCGCGACGCCGGCTTCAGCTATTTCACCAACGCCGAGGAAGGCTATCTGACCCGGGCGCTGCGCAGCGGCATCGCCGACATCGTCATGGGCAAGGCCGGGTTCGACTGGATCGCCGACAGCGTGCGGCTGAAGACCGAGAGCGACGCCGCCTCGATCAGGGCCGCGGCCGGGATCGACGCGAAACAGGCGGCGGGCGCGGCCCCGTCGCTGCCACTTGAGGCCTATGCCGGGACCTGGCGCGATCCCTGGTATGGCGACATCACCATCGAGACCCGGACCAGCGGCCGGGGGCGGTCGCGCAAGACCGGCCTGTGGCTGGCCTTCAGCCGGACACCCGCGCTGAAGGGGCCGCTGGAGCCCTACGACGGCGAAACGATGCGGACCCGCTTCCCCGACACGCGCGAGGAGGATGTGTTGGTCACCTTCAAGCTTGAGAACGGCGCGCCGGCAACGGCGACGATGAAGGCCGTCAGTCCGGATGCGGACTTCAGCTACGACTTCCACGACCTGCGTCTGACGAAGGTTTGAGGGCTGGCTTGTCATCCCGGACGCCGCAAAGCGGCGATCCGGGACGTTTGACCGCATGACTTCATCCTCCCGGAAGCTGCGTCAGCCGCTGCCCGGGAGACAGGTCGGGACATGGGCGCGGCGACCACCTGTCTCCCGGACAATCGCGTCGCGATTTCCGGGAGCCGCCGATGGTTGGGTGCATGTCGTCCCGGATCGCCTTGCGGCGTCCGGGATGACAAATCCGGACCCTACTGCGCCGGGCGGCGGCCTGCTTCAAGGATGGGCATGCCGGCCTCGGTCGGGATGTAGATGACCTCGCGGCCCTGTTTGCCGGCGGTCTCTTCCAGCATGTGGATGTAGGACCAGCGCAGGTAGTTGTCCGGCCCGCCGAGGCTCTCGGCCATGATGCGGTTGGCCTCGTTGGTGCCGCGGGCGCGGGCGATCTCGGCCTGGGCGGTCAGTTCAGCCGAATCGAGCGCGGCCTGGGCCTCCAGCACGCGGATGCGGCGGTCCTGCACGGCCTGTTCATAGGCCGCCTTGCCCTGCATCTGCTTGGAATAGACGTTGTAGGTGGGCAGGCCGATCATGGCGACCGCGGCGATGATGACGATGGCGATGACCGAACCGATGGTGAGACTGAATCCGCGCATGGCGACCCCCTGAGACCGGCGGGAACGCTCCCGCCGGCTCCAGACTCGCGGTCGGCGGCCCAGGGGTCAAGAGCGGTGGGGTCGGGCCGGAGGGCGGCAACACACCAGGCCGGGAATCTCCAGCCTGAAACCTGGCCTCGAATGACCAGACGCGCCAGCCGTTGCCGCCGATGCGCTCGAAGACGCAGGGCTGGGCGCGAATGTCCGATCGCCCGCCGCATGGCAGAACCGGTGCCGGGTTCAGCGCAAGCCGTGAGAGCGGGGATCCAGCAAGAGCCCTGAGACGGTGGCGGCCAGCAGGCGCGGTGAAAACGGCAGGCGGGCGACCTTGCCCAGCACATGATCCCGCACCCACGGCAGCACACGGCCGTCCGCCTGATAGAAGGGCGTGAAGCCGAGGCTCAGAGCCTGATAAAGTCGGATATGCCAGCGCCGGCGGCGGGCGTAGGCGGACAGGGCGGAGGACACATCGCTCTCCGACGACAGGGCGTCGGCCAGGGTCCAGGCGTCGACAAGCCCCATGTTCACGCCCTGCCCCAACTGCGGGCTGGTCGAATGGGCGGCGTCGCCAATGACGGCCAGACGGTCCGCGACGGGGCGGGCGAGAGTGTGATGGCCGTAGCGGGCGAGCGTCAGTTGATCGGGGTCGGTTATGGTCTTGAGCAGGCCGGCGGTCTCGGGCCAGAGCGTACGGACCTCGGCCTTCCACGACTCCAGCCCGGCGGCCCGCCAGGCGTCGTGATCTGCCGACCTCAGGCTCCAGAAGAAGGTGGCGAGCCGGTCCGGGACGCCGGGGCGCGCTCCAACAGGCAGGACGCCGACCATCTTCGCCGCCCCGCGATAGACCTGCTGCAGGGCACGCTCGTCGAACGGCTCGCCCGGCCACGGGACGGTGGCCCACAGGGCACCATAGGCCAACGGCCGGGAACGGGCCCCCATGGCTGCGGCGATGCGCGATCGGGCCCCGGAGGCGTCGATGACCAGATCGAACCGCGGCAGTAGGACGCCGCGCGCGTCGGTCAGCCGTCCGGCGGCGGCCCCGGCCATCTCGCGTCCGGTCTCGAACCGCACGCCATCGTCCACACAGGCGCGGTGCAGGACCTCGAACAGTGCCGCGCGATGGACGCCGAGGGCGGGTCGTGAACGGCGAAGGTCGTCATAGCGCACGTCGAGCACGACCCGGCCCCGGCGCGCCTCGCGGCCAAAGATGTGGTCAATAGGCTGGGCCATGGCCTCGACCGCCGGCGTCAGGCCGAGGGCGTCCAGCACCGCCAGCCCGGTCGGCTGAAGCATGAAGCCGGCGCCGACCGGCCCGGCCTGTTCGAAGCGTTCGAAAACGACGACGTCGCGGCCCTGGTGGACCAGCATGAGCGCGCAGGCGAGGCCGGACGGGCCGGCCCCGACGACGGCGATGCGGCGCGCGTCGCGGGTCAGGCGGGGACCAGCTCGATGAGGTCGAGGTTCGACTCGTACTGCGGCCACGGGATGACCAGACGCCAGCGGCGCTCGCCGATCCGCTCCAGCACCGCGATCAGATCCCGGTCGGGACGCTGGCCGTAGGAATTGGCCGGAGGCTCGGACGCCAGGGCCATCGACCCAAGCATGACCATGCGGCGATCATCGTCGGTGAACAGCAGGCCGGAGGGACGCTGGCTGCCGGTCGTCTTGGTGAATTTCAGGCCGTTGGGGGTCTGTTCGATGCGGCAGTCGAACCAGCCGTAGACGACGTAGCCGAGGCCATCCTCGCCGCCCTGCGAGCCCAGTTTGACCGTGCGGCAGCGGTAGTCGCCGGCGGGAGGAATGACCGGGCGGCGGGCGGCGTCCGGATCGATCAGGTCGCCGGTCGAGGCCAGGTCGCCGGAGCCGCGCTGGCGGCCGGCCTGCTGCAGGGCCAGCGACCATGCGGAATCGATGCGGTTGTAGCGGTCACGGTCCGTGGCCGTGACGATGCCGCGCCAGTCGCGCAGGACGGGGCCCGAGCCGGGGCCGGATGGCGGAGGCGGCGGCGCGCCGGGCGTCGACGCGCAGGCGGAAAGCGTCAGGGCGGTCAGGGCGATAAGGGCCGAGGACCCGAGGAGGCGAGGCATGGCATGCTCCCGTTGTGTCCCGTGCGACCGGCGAACCGCGCCGCGGGAGTCCGTGAACGTTCACCCGCCTTGGACCGGTCAGGCGCACGGCGTCAACCCGTGCGCCTGTGGAACGGTTGAATCCCGCAGGTCAGCCTTCGTCGGCGGGAGCCTCTGCCTTGCGGCGGGGCGCGCGCCGTTTCGGCGCGGCGGGCGCGGCCTCTTCACCGCCCGACGGCGCTTCGGCCGGGGCGGCCGAGCGGGTCAGGAAGCCCGGCAGGGCGGTCGGCGCATCGTCAGCGTCGGCGTCGGCGACGGCGACCGAAGCCTCGCGGCGCGGACGGCGCTCACGCTGCGGCCGTTCGGCACGGGCGGGAGCCTCTTCGCTGCGTGCTTCGGCCGCGGCCGGTTCGGCGTCTTCACCGGTGGCCGCGTCCTGGCCGCCCTCGGCGCGCTCGGTCTGGAAGCGCTGGTTGCGCTCCTGCTGACGGCGTTCCCAGCGTTCGCGGCGGGTCTCGCGGCGGCCGCCGTCGTCGCCGGCGGCGGCGGCGTCCTCGGCACCGCCCTCAGCCTTGGGCTGGCGAGGTTCGCGGTCCGGACGCGGCTGGTCGTCGCGGTCGCGCCATTCGCGGCGCGGCTGATCATTGTTCTGGCGGTCGGGAGCGCGGTCGTTCTGGCGTTCCTCGTTCTCGCGCTGGCGCGCTTCGGCGGCGGCGACGCGGTCGGCCTCGACCTTTTCGGCGGCCATGATGGCGGCCGCCTGGGCCCCGGTCTCGTCCTCGAAATCGATGTCGAAGCCCTGACCGGCCAGTTCGCGCTGGGCGATCTCGGACACGGGACGCGAGGGCTGCAGGGCGCGCAGGACGCGGAAATAGTGTTCGGCGTGCTGGGTATAGTTCTCGGCCAGGACGCGGTCGCCGGCGGCCGAAGCGTCGCGCGCCAGCTGCATGTAGCGCTCATAGACGGTCTGGGCGTTGCCGCGGACCTTGATGTTCTCGGGGCCCTGGGAGTCCCAGGACCGGTTCGGGTTGGTGGCGTTGGCGTTGTTGTTGCCCTGGCCGCCGCTCCCGGGCTTCCTGTTGCGTCCGCGCTGACGCTTCATGCCCTTGAAATCTCTCATCGGACGCTACCGTGCTTTGTATGAGGGACGGTCCCGGGCGATGGGCCTCGGGCGCTGTCCGTGGGGTCGTTCCGCTTCGTTCCGGGGCCAATCCCCGCTGACGATGTGATCGGAAATCCGTTGCCGCCCCGGACCATTGGAATCAATGGTCCGTGTGACGTTGGGTCGGAAATCTGAGTTTGGATGCGAGAGCATCCAAACCGATTTCGTCCCCGGTCCGCCGGGCCGATCTGGCCAGACCTTCACATGCCCTGAGCGCGCGTGGATGGGCCAGAAGCGGACCAAGGCGTGCGTTTTGGGTGGGAGACAGACGAAGACTTAGCGCGGGCGGCGGCGGTTTCCAAGGGGATTGTTTGGCGCGCCTACATCTTCGGAATGGGGTTCGTCCTCGGATCTGGGCCATTCGTCACCACGCGGTCGCGGTCGGACAGGTCCTTGACGACGATGACGTGTTC
>JBBQOK010000127.1:0-6907 GCA_038330765.1 Caulobacterales bacterium
GCGAACACGCGGGTCATGCCCAGCTTCTTGGCGATCACGCCCGTGCGCATCGGATCCCGCCTCTTTCTTCGATTAAATCTTGATCTCGACGTCCACGCCGGCGGACAGGTCGAGCTTCATGAGCGCGTCCACGGTCTGCGGAGTGGGGTCGATGATGTCGAGCACGCGCTTGTGCGTGCGGATTTCAAACTGCTCGCGCGACTTCTTGTCGACGTGCGGCGAGCGGTTCACGGTGAACTTTTCGATCAGGGTCGGCAGCGGGATCGGACCACGAACAGTCGCGCCCGTGCGCTTGGCGGTGTTGACGATCTCGCGCGTCGAAAAGTCGAGGACGCGGTGATCGAAGGCCTTGAGCCTGATGCGGATGCTTTGATCCATATCGGTAGCTATTCCCAAGCAGGCGAACCTGCGTCCCTGTGAACCATTTCAAAGACCGGAGTCTTCAGGCGCGAAGCCCTCAGAGTACGCACGTCCGCAAAAACGATCGGCCCACGCAGTCGCCCGCGAAGGCCGCTGAAGTCCTGGATCACTGCAAAGAACAGGGGCTCAGGTCGTTCCTGCGAACCGCGTCTGCACCACAAACTCAAGCGAGGTGCACAGCCGGTCCAACAAGAGTGGGGGCTTATGCAGATCGATTCCGCTTCCGTCAAGCGGCGAAAGAGTGGCGAACGCTGCTGGGAGCCTCATCCGCTCCCTATAACACTGTGCGCTGGAGCCCCCGGAAGCGTCACATGACGGCGGGTTGAGAATTGGCCGTTTTGCATCCGCCAGTTTGTCACCTTATGGCCACAATGCGTTACCTGTCGGCCACAGTCACCCTATGTCGCTGATTTGTGACGGCTTTGTAATGGCCAAGCTCGCGGTGACGCTGATAGCGGGACCGTCCGCCACAGCGACTCCAGCTGCGGCATGCAAGGAAAACAACAATGAAATCTCTCCTCCTCGTCACCGCCGCCGTCGCCGCCTTCGCCGCGGCCCCCGCCATGGCCCAGGACGGCCCGGTCGGTTCGGTCGGCATCAACTACGGCAACACCGAGCTGGACCTCGGCGGCCCCAGCCTGGACACTGACACCTACGGCATCGACGGCGTGGTCGCCATGCCGGCGTTCGGTGCCTGGACCGTGACCCTCGCCGCTTCGGCCGGCCAGTTCGAAGAAGGCGACAGCGACACGAATTTCGCCGGTACCGCCCACCTGACCACCGTGGTCAACTCCGACCTGCGCGTCGGCGGCTTCCTCGGCGCTGCCGACATCGGCGACGAAACCGCCCTGACCGGCGGCTTCGAGGTGCAGAAGTATCTGTCGCGCGCGACCCTGACGGGCGTCGTGGCCTACACCTCGGTCGATGACATCGATCTGGACGCCTGGACGGTCGGTGGCGACGCCGCCTTCTACGTCACGGAGGCCCTGCGTCTGAACGCCGGCGTGTCGTGGATGACCATCGACGACGCCGACCTCGACGGTTTCACCTACGGCGTTGGTGCCGAGTACGAAATCGCCGAGTCGCCGTTCTCGGTGACCGCTGGCTATGCGCACACCGACGTCGACGACCTGAACATCGACACCTGGACCGTCGGCCTGCGCTACAGCTTCGGCGGCGGCCTGCAAGCCCGTGATCGCGCCGGGGCCTCGCTGGGTTCGAACTCCGGCCTGCTCGGCCTGCTGGGCGCGCTCTAAGCGTCACCCACGTCTGAACGACGAAGCCCCGGCGGAGCGATCCGCCGGGGCTTTTCGTTGGGCGGCGGGCACGAAGAAGGCCCGGGGGGTTCCACGCTCCCGGGCCTTCTCTCCGCGCAGCGGCGACCAGGGGGTCAGCGGCCGATGCGGATATCTCCGACACCGACGACACTGCGGCTGACGTTGCCGGTGGCCTCGGCGATGCGGACATCGCCCGCGCCGGCGATGGAGACGCTGACGTCGCCAGCCGTGCCGCCGAAGTCGACGTCCCCGGCCCCTGCGATCGAGATGTCGAGGTTCGGAATACGCCCGCGGCGGATGATGGTCTCGCCCGCACCGGCGATCGAAATCTCCGCGTCTCCGTCAACCTGGGCAATGGTGACGTCCCCCGCGCCGGCGACACTTATTTTCAGACGGCCCGTCGCACCCGCCGTTACGTCCCCGGCACCGGCCAGGCTGACGTCCAGAGACCGGGAGGCACCAACCGTCAGATCGCCAGAGCCCGCGACCGAGACATCCACGGCCCCGTCGGTGTTGGCCACGACCCAGTCACCACAGCCGCCATTGCCCAGTTCGACCGAGGCCGCGCCGCGGCCGATTGAGCCGAAGACGGCCCCGTCGGCGTCGATGTCCACATTGCGGGGCGAACGAATGACGATCAGCGGGGCGTCATCGAGATTCACTCGACCGATATTGCGGACCTCGACAGAGGCACCCTGCCCCGGCCGCGTGGCGTCGGGACCCGAGCGGCACTGGTTGATGCCGTCGCCGACGCGGACACCGGCGACGCGGCGGCCGAGGCCGCCGTCGATGCGGATCGAGGAGCCTCGGCGCTCGACGCGCAGGGCCGGGAGGCGCGACGTGCCCTGGTCGATCTCGATACCGATGTCGGCGCGGTCTTCGACGATGACCACAACGCGGGCGACCGCGTGTTTGATTTCGACGTCGGAGCCGGGGTTGGCCAGGGCGGGGCCGGCGGCGGTGGTGAGCACAGCGGCGGCAGCGGCGGACAGCAGAATGGCTTTCATGGCGGGGTTCCCTCTCCGGAATGTGAGGGAAAGGTGCGACCGCCCCGTCGGCAAGTCACTTTAAATCGAGGTCATGACCTCGTTGTAAGGAACCGCGCTCAAGCAGCGAGCCCGGCCGCGGCGCTCGACAGCGGCGAAGATTCAGGCCGGGGCGGTCAGCGCGCCCGCCCCGTCAGCGGCACCGGCGTCGGGCTCGAAATCGCGCTCAAAGCCGGCGATCCGGCTCTTCATCGCCCCAGCCCGCTTCAGGGCCAGCGAGGCCGCCCAGCGGGCCGCCAGCTCGGGCGTCGACATGGCGTCTGTGAAACGGGGGCATCCGCCGGACCTGCGCAGCACGGCATTGGTGAACAGGGCTCCGTTGCGGAACCGCGACGGCCAGGTCTGGAAGTCCATCGACAGCGAGACGCAGAACCGGTCGAGGTTCTCGACCCGATGCGGCGCATAGATCGGCCAGGTCAGGGCTTGTCCCGGCTCCAGGTCCATGACCTGGGCGTCGGCCTCGAAGGCCAGTTTATAGGGCAGTTCCTCGGTGGTCTGGCGCGCCACCACCTGCTCCATGTCGATCTCGGCCAGATGCGACTCGTCGCCCGGATAGACGAAGATCCGCTTTCGGCCCCGCATATGGAACAGGACCACGCCCGCCGCGTCGAAATGGTAGGGCACCCGCGCCTTGGGCGAGGACAGGATCAGCTGGCCCGCGTTGCGCACGGCGCGCAGGCCGGGATAGGCGGCCTGCACCTTGCCGAACTCGGACATGGCGGCGGCCCACAGCTCAGGCCAGCCGGTCTCGACCTCGCGCAGGTTGACCCAGAGACGCCCCTGCTGAATCGCGGCCAGCAGTTCGGCCCCGTCAAGTCGCCCGCGCGCGCCCGTCCGCAGCGACACCTGACCGGCGTCGTCGTAGTCATACAGGTTGATGTCGAACAGCCCGGCCGGATAGCGGTCCAGCACCGCTGCCAGCGCCTCGTCGGTGGCGAAGCCCTGATCGACCAGGCCGTGGGCGTGAACGCGGGCCTCGGTGATCGGGCCGGCGTAGCGGGTGCGAGCTGCGTTCATTCTGTGTCTCAGGCCGAAACGGTTCGGGTCGAAGGCCGGCGGGCCTTTGCAAGCGCCGCGCCCGCCGCCTGCACCGCGCCGCGCAGGCGGTCGCCGGGTGTGGTCTCGCAGGCCTCGATGGCCGCCCAGCGCCGCCGGACGCTGGCGCGCAGCCGTTCGCCACGCGCGTTCCCGGCCATGTTCAGGGCACCGACCGCCGCCTGGCTGACCGTCGCGCCCAGACCGGGCTTGAGGATCAACGCCTCGCGGACCGTGCGCGCGCCGTTGCAGAAGTATTTCTTGTAGTGCTCGCCCTCGAACCCGAAATCAAAGGTGCGGTAGCCCTGTTCCGACGCCAGCTGCATGGTGTCCATGCTCAGCAGGATGCCGGGCGAACAGCGTGCCAGGCTGGGCTCGTAGCCCGGGAACCAGAAATGGTACTGGTCGCCGGCGTGCAGCGAATATTCCAGCGCCGTCAGCCGATCCCCGGCCCACAACCCGGCCATCGAGGCCCCGAAACCGTCGGCGTCCTCCCTCAGCAGGGCGTGAAGCAGGTCGGCCGTCCAGCCGCAGGCGAAGATGTCGTGCCGCGCCGTGCGCCTGTACTGGTCCCGCTTCAGCCCGATCAGCCAGTCCAGCAGCGCCGGATCGCGCAAACCGCGCTCGACGCGCAGCGGACCCAGTTCGGCCTCCATGCTGCGCCGCGCCCGTTCCTTGTCCTTGAAGAATTTGCCCTGGCTGGCGCGCCGCTCGGCATACCAGCCGTCATAGCCGTCCTCGCCCAGCCGGACCTGCACGGTGTGGCGCGGCTCGCCCGGATCGCGCCCGTTCTGGCCGGTCGCCCCGACCCACGCCGTCACGTTCAGGCGCGTTGCGCCCAGCAACGCTGCCGTCTCCTCCAGCGAGGGTGCCTCGCCCGGACGGGCGATGACACCATGATAATCGTTCATCGGCGCGGCGAGAGGCTGAATCGCCCCGCCCCGCTTCTGGTGCGGGAAGAAGCCCACCGTGCGCCCGCCCCGCGAAAAGACGGCCACGGCCGCATTCGGGCTGACCCGACCGGCGACCTGCGTGAAACCGGGCCGGAAATAGGGGCTGTCCAGAGCGGGATCGGCAGCCAGCATGGCGCGCCAGTCCGCCCACTCGGCATCGCCGAGGGCGTCCACTCCGACGATATCGACCTTCAGAGGGATCATGCGCGGTCCTTGCACGGGTCCCTGGACGGGGCCGTGTTCTCCACAGGCTTAACCGGCGTCCTCTTTCATCGGGGTAAGCCGGCATGGTGAACGAAACCTGCCGGGGCCCACGCACGTTGATTGGGGATGGAGGACCGTTTCATGCCCGAACCGCGCGCGCCCGGACGTCAGAACGAATACGAGGAGGAGCGGGTCCCGTCCCGCAAGGGCGAGCCACCTCGTCCCGCCCAGGAGCCGCCGGGTTCGGAAGGCAGCAGCAACAATGGCGAGACCGCGACCGACCCCGCCACCGGAACTCCGAACCCCTGAAACCAGCCCTCGGCGTCGGCCCGATGACCCGGACCTCAATGATGCCGGCTGCGCCTGCTGGGCCGAAGTTGAGGCCGAGGGACTGAAGGCGGCTCTGCAGCAAAGCGGGAACGGGCAGTGCCGTCCGGTGTTGGTCTTGTCCCGACCGCCGGAGCCCACGCATGACCGTTCGCCGTCCCGCCCGCCTCGCCCTTCTCGCCGCCCTGCCCCTGCTCGCCGCGACGGCCTGCGGCGACAGGGAGCCCGAACCTCGCTCCGTCGAGGCGGTCGATCCGGGCGCGGAGGCGGCCGTGCGGCTGCGCCAGTCGATCGAGACGGCGACCTTCAGTCCGCCCGCCGCGAAGAGACCGTCGGGAAGCAATGGCCAGTTGGGCAGCGAACAGGCGAACGGCACGGCACAGACGGGCGGGTCCGGGGAAGGCCCGCCATCGACGGGCGGGGCCGGGGCGGTGCGCGACGCCCTTCCTGAGGACGCCCGACCTGACCCGGCCATGGCCAGGGCGCAGGTTCTGCTCGACCGCACCCGCTTCTCCCCCGGAATCGTCGATGGCCAGGGCGGCGGGAACACCCGCCAGGCCATCGCCGCCGTCGAGGAGGCCCACGGCCGGACCCTCGACGGCGAACTGGACGCGACGGTGTTCCAGCGTCTGTCTTCTGGCGACAGCAGCCCCGTGCTGACCGACTACACCATCACCGCCGAGGACGTGGCCGGCCCCTTCATCGGCACGGTTCCCGACGACATCGAGGCCATGGCCCGGCTGGAGACGGTCGGCTACGCGAACGCCCGCGAGGCGATGGCCGAGAAATTCCACATGAGCGAAGCGCTGCTGGACGCCCTCAATCCGGGGGTCGACTTCAGCCGCGCCGGCCAAGCCCTCGTGGTGGCCCGGACCGGCCCGAACGAACTTCAGGGCGAGGTCGCCCGCATCGTCATCAGCAAGAAGGAGAATTCACTCCGTGCCTTCGACGCCGACGGCAAGCTGCTGGCCTTCTACCCCGCCACCATCGGCAGCAGCGACACGCCCTCGCCCTCGGGGTCCCACACCGTCCGGGCCATCGCGCCGAGGCCCAACTACACCTACGATCCGTCGCGGGTCAGCTATGGCGACGGCGGCAGCAAGGTCGTGGTGCCGCCGGGGCCCAACAACCCGGTCGGGTCAGTCTGGATCGATCTGTCGCGCGACACCTACGGCATCCACGGAACCCCGGACCCAGCGGAGATCGGCAAGACCGCCTCCAGCGGCTGTGTCCGCCTGACCAATTGGGACGCTGAACAGCTGGCGACCGGGGTCAAGCCGGGCGTGGTGGTGCGGTTCACCTGAGCCAAAGCAAAAACGGCCCCCGGATCGCTCCGGGGGCCGTTCAGGTTTCTGGCCTATGCTCGCCTCGCGGAGGCTCGCGGCTTGAGGCCGGACGGCGCTCAGGAAGCGGGCGACCGCCTTGGCCTGTCCTCGGGCCGGCCGAAGGCCGGACCCGGGGGCGAGCGTCAGCGCACCAGGATGCTTACTCGGTGATCTTGGACACCACGCCGGCGCCCACCGTGCGGCCGCCTTCGCGGATGGCGAAGCGCAGGCCCTGGTCCATGGCGATCGGGGTGATCAGCTCGACGTTCAGCTCGGCGTTGTCGCCGGGCATGATCATCTCGACACCCTCTTTCAGGTGC
>JBBQOK010000128.1:0-6840 GCA_038330765.1 Caulobacterales bacterium
CAAGGCCTATACGATCGCCCGCAACGTCTTTACCGGAAACTCCGAGTTCGCGGGGGCCTGCTTCTCCCCGGATGGTCAGGTGATGTTCGTCAACATCCAGTACCCCGGGATCACCTTCGCGATCAGAGGCCCCTGGACCTCGGTCCGGATGTGAACAGGCGCGGCTGCGACCGGCGAACCAGCCACAGGTTTACCGTCGCCGCCGCCAGCACCAGCGCCGCGCCCGCCTGATGCAGGGCCCCCAGCCACAGGGGCACGGCGTTGATCAGGGTCACCACGCCCAGCACTGCCTGGAGCCACAGCCCCGCCGCCACCACGAAGGCCGACGCGCCCAACCCCTCAGCCAGCCGCCAGCGCCACGCCTGCACCGCATAGACCGTGCCGCCGATCAGCAGGCCATAGGCCATGATCCGGTGATTGAACTGCACCAGCGCCTGATCATGCAGGAAGGCCAGCGCGCCCTTGCCCCACTCGACCGGCGGCAGGACCTCGCCGTTCATCATCGGCCAGTCGGTATAGACGAAGCCCGCCTTGGCCCCCGCCACCAGCCCGCCCAGCAGGCACTGCAAGAAGATCACGCCCAGCAGAATCGCCGCGCCCCGGCTCCAGCCGACCGGATGGCGCGAATGCTTCTCGCCGTTCCAGGCCTCCAGCCCGGTCCAGATCAGCCCCATGAAGATCAGCAGCGCCAGCCCCAGGTGCGTTGCCAGCCGTTCCGGTGCCACATCGACCCGCTCGCTCAGCCCGCTCGACACCATCCACCAGCCGATCAGCCCCTGCAGCCCGCCCAGCGCCAGCAGCACCACGCATCGCACGACCAGCCGGCGCGGGATCTTTCGCAGAACCAGAAACACGAGGAACGGCAGGGCGAACGCCAGGCCGATCAGTCGCCCCAGAAGCCGGTGGAACCACTCCCAGAAGAAGATCCCCTTGAACTCAGCCAACGTCATGCCGGCATTGACCTGCACGTATTGCGGAATGGCGCGGTATTTCTCGAAGGCCTCGTTCCAGTCCGCCGCGTTCATTGGCGGCAGGGTGCCCATGATCGGCTTCCACTCGGTGATCGACAGGCCCGAACCGGTCAGTCGCGTCACCCCGCCGACCACGACCATGGCGAACACCAGCACCGCCGTCGCAAACAGCCAGATGGCCACGGACCTGCTCTGATCGCCACCGATGAAACGCTTCATTCGACGCCTGCCGTCCCGACCGTTACACTACGCCTCGCGCCGTTGGTCCGACGCCTGACTGTGCGGTATGCCCGCCCACGAGGGCGAGATCGAGTCGCTTTTGGGCGCCGGAGCGTCGCAGGTCTGGAGAACACGGTTGCAATACGCGGACATCGTCATCGCCGTTCTGGGGGCTTTCGTCCTGGCCTGGACGGCCGACCAGCTGACCGGGCGTCGCGGCCTGTTCGCGACCTCGCTGGTGTCGGGCGTCGCCGCCGTCGCTGGCTGGTTCCTGGCCATCCGCGTCTTCGCCGTGACGACCATGGACGACTGGACCTGGGTGGGCTGGTCGCTGGCTGCCTCGGTCATCGCCCTTGCCGGCTTCTTCCTCTTCCGCAACAAGCGCTGACATGGGCCCCCGCACCCGCCGCTTCATCGCCATGCTCGGCGTCCTTGCCTTCCTGGTCTTCTGGATCTGGGGCGCAATCGCGCTTCGCGGCGTCCTGCCCCCCGGCCCGCTCATCGATCTCGTCGTCTACGCCGTCGCCGGCATCGGCTGGGGCATACCCCTCTACCCCCTGTTCAAATGGGCCGAGCGTTCGAAGCACTGAGGCCGAATTGCAAAGGGGCCGCCCGAGGGCGACCCCTTCAACCAACCGTCTTCATTGCGGAAGATGGTCGGAGCGACAGGATTCGAACCTGCGACCCCTTGACCCCCAGTCAAGTGCGCTACCAGGCTGCGCCACGCTCCGAGAGGCGCTCCCTATAGACGGGGCACCGTCGACCCGCAAACCCAAAAACGAAGGCTCAGTCGGTTCTCGAAAGAACAGCTTCCAGACGCGCCCGCGCGCCCTCCAGCTCTGCCAGGACCTGCCGCAGCCGGATCGACGGAACGCCCGCCGGGGCGGCCGCGACGACCGGGGCGGACGCAGCCCCACCATCCGGCTCGAACGGCACGGCTCCCTCGGGATCGCCATAGGCGGCGATCCGCTTCAGCCCCTGCTCGCGATGCAGACGCTGGACACCCTTGATGGTCAGGCCATCCTCATGCAGCAGGCGCTTCACCGCCTTCAACAACACCAGATCCTGCGGGCGATAGAAGCGCCGCCCGCCGGCCCGCTTGAGCGGCGTGACGAACGCGAATTTCGTCTCCCAGAAGCGGAGCACGTGCTGTGGCGAGCCGATCTCGTCAGCGGCTTCGGAAATCGTGCGGAAGGCATTCGGGCTCTTGGCCACGGCGCGTCAGGCGCTCACGACCGCGTCGTGAACCCGGCCCTTCATGATCTGCGAGGCGCGGAAGCTGATGACCCGGCGCGGATGGATCGCCGCCGGTTCGCCGGTCTTGGGGTTGCGGCCCATGCGGGCGCTCTTTTCGCGCACCTGGAACACGCCGAAGCCGGAGAGCTTCACCGTTTCACCGCGTTCGAGCGATTCAATGATCAGCTCAAGCGTTCGCTCGACCATCGCCGAACACTCCTGGCGCGACAGGCCGACTTCCTCATGGACCGCCTCACACAGGTCCGCCCGCGTCAGGGTCTGATGCTGAGCCAATCGTCCGCTCCCCTCGAAAAGTCCGTTCCGAGCATAAAAGAGCAAGCGCCTTCAAATGGAAAGGCGAATTGCGCCCTACAGGCGAAAGGCGCAGGCCCCCCAAGTCAAACCGCCGCCCATGGCCTCCATCAGAACCAGATCGCCGCGCTTGATCCGTCCGTCCTGAATGGCGGCGTCCAGCGCCAGCGGAATCGAGGCCGCCGACGTATTGGCGTGCATGGCCACGGTCGAGATGACCTTGTTCTCGTCGAGGCCCAGCCGGTCCCCAACGCCCTTGATGATCCGCTGATTGGCCTGGTGCGGCACGAACCAGTCGACGTCCGACACCTCAATGCCGGAGGCGACGCATGCGGCGGTGATCGCCTCGGCGATATTCACCACCGCGTGGCGGAAAACCTGATTGCCGGCCATCCGCAGATGCCCGACGGTGCCGGTCGTGGCGGGCCCGCCGTCGACATACAGCATGTCCGTCTTGGTCCCGTCGCAGCGCAGGGCGAAGCCGAGCAGGCCCTGGTCGGTCTTGGCCCCCTGCCCCTCGCGCGGCTCGACCACCACGGCCCCGGCACCGTCGCCGAACAGCACGCAGGTCGACCGGTCGGTCCAGTCCATCAGCCGCGTCATCTCCTCGGCACCGATGACGAGCGCGCATCGGGCGTGACCGCGGGCCACGAAGCCGTCGGCGATACTCAACGCATAGACGAAGCCCGAACAGACCGCCTGGACATCGAACGCGATGCAGGTCGGCACGCCGAGCTTGCGCTGCACGATCGACGCCACCGACGGGAACGTCATGTCCGGCGTCGTCGTCGCCACGACAATCAGATCGACATCCTCCGCGCTCTTGCCCGCATCGGCCAGCGCCCGCTTCGACGCCTCAACCGCCAGGTCGCTGGTCGGCTGGTCGTCCCGAGCCCGGTGCCGCTGGCGGATTCCGGTGCGCTCGACGATCCACTCGTCCGAGGTATCGACGATCTTCGCCAGATCGGCGTTGGTGACGACCTGCTCGGGCAGAAAGGAGCCGACGCCGGTCACGGCGCTGCGGATGACGCTCACTGGGTGGTCTCCCTGGCCGCGTCCTCCGCGACCGGCTGTTCAAGCACGACGGTCAGCCGGTTCAGGCTCTCGCTGACCTTGTTCAGATATTCGCTGCGGGCCAGGTCGACCGCGATGCGGATCGCATTGCCGTATCCCTTGGCGTCGGCACCGCCGTGGCTTTTTACCACGATGCCGTTCAGCCCCAGAAGCGGCCCGCCGTTGATGGCGCTGGGATCGATCTTCTGGCGCATGCGTCTCAGCGCCGGCAACGCCAGCAGCGCGCCGGCCTTGGCGGGAACGCTGGACGTCAGTGCCTCCTTCATCAGGGCCGATATAAACCGCGCCACGCCCTCGGCGGTCTTCAGGGCGATATTGCCGGTGAAGCCGTCTGTGACAACCACGTCGACCGTCCCCTTGGCGATGTCGTCGCCCTCGACAAAGCCCTTGTAATCGAGATCCAGCCCGCCCTCCCGCAGGATGCGCCCCGCCTCGCGGACTTCCTCATGGCCCTTCATGTCCTCCGAGCCGACGTTCAGCAGGCCGACAGTCGGACGCCCATTTCCCGCACCGTGCACGGCCGCGTGGAAGGCCTCGCCCATGATGGCGAACTCAACCAGTTGCTCGGCGTCGCTCTCGACGTTGGCACCCACGTCCAGCACCGCCGTCACGCCGCGCAACGTCGGCCAGCTGGCCACAATGGCGGGCCGCTCAAGGCCGTGGGCCGACATCCGCAGGATCAGCTTGGAAATGGCCATCAGGGCACCGGTGTTGCCAGCCGAAACCACGGCCCCGGCCTCGCCCTGCTTCACCGCATCAATGGCGTTCCACAGACTGGAGCCCTTCCCCCGCCGCATGGCCTGGGCCGGCTTCTCATCCATGGCCACGACCTTGTCGGTGTGGCGCACCTCGCAGACTTCGTCGCCCAGCGCGTACCTGGCCATCTCGGCCCGGATCGCGGTCTCGTCGCCGTGCAGCAGGAAGCGCACGCCTTCGCCACCGTGGCGCTTGCGATAGTCGCGCACCCCGGCCACCACGACCGGCGGACCGTGGTCCCCGCCCATGGCGTCGAGCGAAATCATGACCGGGGATGACAAGCCGTTTCGACTCCGTCGCGCCGTTCAGCCGGCGCTTGTCAGGCGCGAAGATAGCGCCGCACCGGGGGGATGCAACCGCGCCGCCCTTGCGTCAACCTTCGTCGGAGGGACGAAGTTGCTTCAAGACCGCAAACGGCGAGATTTCCGTGGGCTCGGGCGGCTGAACAAACTCGGCACCCGGTTTGCGCGGGAAGGGATCCAGCATCAGCGCCAACTGTTCGACGGCGTATTGGCCCAGATCAATCTGGCCGCCATCGACCAGGTCCGGCGATTCGTCATCCAGGGTGATCACGATCTCCTCGGAGTCCTCATCGACAGCCTCGGCGAGCGAGACGCTGAAGGAGACGTCGATTTCCGCCGGCAGGGGCTCGAGCGTGATCCCGCAGGTCTGGGCCAGCGAAGCGCGCACACGGCCCTTCAAGCGCCAGCCGCCGGGGCTGGGTGCCAGATCCATCGTGGCGCTGAACGCGTCCAGCGACGCCAGATCAAGAGCCTTCGCGATCCGCGCCCGGGTCGCATCGTCGGGCTCAAGCGTGCGTTTTACGCCGGTGCCGATCTGATGCAGCCGAACCGGCTCGCTATAAGGCAGATCGATTCCGGTCACGCCTCGGGCTCCGCCCAGTCGGGCTGTTTCGTCACAGCCGCGAAATCTTGGGCGGCCAAGCGGGCGCGGCTGGCCAGCGCATAGGCGGCCAATGCTGTCCCAGCCTCCGGCTTGTCGCTCTCGAAGACGTTGCGGGCCAGCCCCTCAGCCAGCGCGGCGGCGTCACCGTCGCGAAGGCTCGGCTCATAGGCCGTCATCCGTCCGTACATGGCCTCGCCGAGCTTGCGCATCTTCTTGCCGACCGAAATGTCGCCCACACCGAGTTCCCGAAGGGCGTGGTCCAGAGCGGATACATAGGTGTCGAACAGGGCCTGCCCCGCCTCTGCGCCGGGTTGGCCCTCATCGCGCAGGCGCATCACCAGCAGCAGGACGTGGAGCGTATAGAGCTCGAATCGGGAATCGATCCGGTCAGCGACCCCCATCGTCGTATAGAAAGCCGGATCGCGGGCCTGACTCACAGCCAGACCATACAGTGCCTCGCCGAGGCGCTCGCGCGGATGGGAACGAAACAGATTCTGAAGCATGATCATACGGCCCCTTTTCCGCCGCGCCGTTGAACTAAGGCTCGCGTCCGGTTAGGTCAAAGACCTTGTTCTCTCGCAGGCACCGTCCATGCTCCGTACCAAGCTCTTCCTCGCCGCCATTTCGGCCGCCGCCTTGACCTCGGCCTGCGCCCCAATCGTGGGCCAGAACGGCTTCCAGGCCATCGACGCCAAGCCGGCCGACATCCTGGCCGGCACGGACACCAAGCAGACTGTCCTGACGAAGCTCGGAACGCCGTCGACGACCTCGACCTTCGAACGCGACAGCATCTGGTACTACATCAGCCAAGTGACCGAGAAATACACCTACAACCGCCCGCATGTGACCCAGCGGACGGTGACGGAGATCACCTTCAACGACGCCGGCCAGGTGGCGGAAGTCCGCAGCCTCGGCCTGGACGATGGCCAGCAGATCGCCATGAACGGGCGCGAGACCCCGACCCGAGGCCGCCAGCTGACCATCCTCGAACAACTGCTCGGCAACGTCGGCCGCGGCCAACTGCCCCGCACGGACGAAGACGTCCCCGGCCAGCGCCGCCCGGACTAACCGCAGGCAACACAGCGCGACACACGAGAACGCCCCGGAGATCCGTCTCCGGGGCGTCTTTCGTTCGCGGCTCCGCCACGCCCCGGAGGGCATGGCGGTTCGTCTACGTCAGGCGATCTTGCCGCTCGCCAGCACCGCCAGCAGAAGCAGGGCGACAATGTTGGTGATCTTGATCATCGGGTTCACCGCCGGACCGGAGGTGTCCTTGTAGGGATCGCCGACCGTATCGCCGGTCACCGCGGCCTTGTGCGCCTCGGAGCCCTTGCCGTGGACGACGCCGTTCTTGTCGGTGAAGCCC
>JBBQOK010000129.1:0-6755 GCA_038330765.1 Caulobacterales bacterium
GGCAAGTCGTCGCAACGCAACGCGGCCGACGCCCTGTTCAACTTCCGTCCGTGAATCAGTCGGTTGGCATGGCCGTTGCAAGCACCTCAAGCGCCGCGCGAAACCGTGCCGGTCGTGATACGGATGCGTCCACCCTATGAGTCTGACCGAGTTCATGCCCAGCGACGATCCTATCCCTTCGCCCGCCGGACGCAGCCGTGCGGCGGTCGTCGACGACTTTGCGCGGTCGGAGCTGTTTGACCGCACCTTCCGTGAGGGCATGGAGCTGGTCGAGGAGACCGCCGCCTATCTGGACGGCGAAGGCCGGCGCGAATCCAAGCTTCTGTCGCGCGCCACGGCCCTGGCCTATGCCGGTGAGAGCATGAAGCTGACCACCCGCCTGATGCAGATCGCGTCCTGGCTGCTGGTCCAGCGGGCCGTGCGCGAAGGTGACATGACCGCCACGACGGCTTGCGAGCCTCGCTATCGGCTGGCGAACCGCACTGTCGAGATCGAGCCGACCCATCCGGAACTGCCGATCGCCCTGATCGAATACATGGTCCGGACCGAGAAATTGTACGACCGCGTGCTGCACCTCGACCGGCGTATGTATCTGGACGCGCCTGAGGAAGAGGCCGTCAATCCGGTGCAGAGCCAGCTCGACCGGCTGACGGCGGCGTTCAGGAACTAGACCCTAGGGCCCGACGTCGTTGGCGTCGCGGCCACGGCCGTCATCCACCGGCTTGGGCAGACTGACGCCGATGCCGAGCGCCTGGGCCAGCTTGTTGTCGCGGCCGTAGACATCCTCGCGGAAGGCGACGCGGCCCTGACCATCGACGAAGGCGGTCCAGTACAGCAGGCGTACGGTGATCTCGCGGCCCGTCTGGATGCGCTTGGTCTCGCGGGTGTCCTGCGCCTCGTCGAACTGGCCGAGCAGGGCGGGATCGGGCGACAGCAGCAGGCGGGCGAATTCCACCGCGTCCTGGACCCGCACGCAGCCGTGGCTGCGCTGGCGCATGGACAGGTTGAAGGCGGACTTGGTCGGCGTGTCATGCAGGAAGATGGCGTAGCTGTCGCGCAACTCGAACTTGACGTAGCCCAGCGCCGCCGTCGGCCCGGCGCGCTGAATGACCGTGCCGTTTGACATGTACATGTTGTTCGCGGCCAGATAGCCCGGCCCCTTGGGCAGGATCTCGTTCCGGGCGATCGAAGCGGGCACATACCAAGGCGGGTTGGCCACCACCGAGGCGAACGGCTTCTCCAGGCTGGGCGTCTGGTTCGCGGGCGAGCCGACAACGACGCGGTTGGAGTGAACCGGCTTGCCGTCCTTCCAGTAGACCATGATGGCGGCGGCGGTGTTGACCTCGATCCGCTCCGGCGCGAGATCGCGCTTCAGCCAACGGCGACGCTCGAGGTTCAGGGCAATCTGGCGGGCCCGATCCTCGGCCGAGGCCGACAGCGATCGCTGCGTGCCGGTGCCGATGCGGCCGTCGGCACCCAGTCCATGCCGGATCTGGAAGCCGCGGACGGCGGTCTCCAACTCGGGTCCGTAGACGTTACCCATCGAGGCCAGACGCGCGCCGTCGGACGTCGGCAGGTCGCCCTCGGCGACAAGCCGCTGTATCAGAACGGGAATCCGCGCATCGCTGGTTCCGGGTTCGATCGTCGGGCCGGCGCGGAACGTCGCCCAGCTGCGCCCGTCACGGATCATGCGGCGATAGCGCACATAGCCGGCCGAAAGATTGGAATAGCCGATATCGGTCGGGGCCAGGCCCTCGAACCAGTCCACCAGCCGGTTCTGGGCCAGGGCGTCGTTCAGGCCGAGCGGCAGGTCGACGCGGTTCTTCTGCATCTCCCACAGGTCTTCGACGGTTTCCGGCCGGACCCGGCCTTCGGCCAGCACCCGGCCATAGCCGAGAGCCGCCGCCGTGGTGCGCATCTCGGACGAGACCGGCACGGAGGCGAGGGCGTCGAAATCGAAGAAGTCCGACTGGGACAGGCCGTGGCGTTCGGCGCGGCTGGCCGCGGACCGCAGGGTCGAGAGGCGGTCAGCCGTCCACACGGGACGCCAGCCGTTCAGCTCATAGAAGGCGCGGACGTCAGGCTGGATCGTGGCCGGCAGGCGCGCCAGCTGGTCGTTGAAGCCATCGTAGAAGGCGACCGACGCGGGATCGCGGGTCTGCGCCATGGCGGCGAAGCCGTTTGCCGACGCGATGGCCGTCACCGCCGCGCCCAGACCCAGTTGCCGTCGATTCATCACTGTCGCTCTTCGCCCGATTCAACGCAGGACCCCGCGCACACGCCCCGCTGGCCCAACGCGACCATGTTATCGGCGTTCCGGCCAAACAGAAAGGCGCCGGTCCGGGGACCGACGCCTTCCTGAAAGTCTTGCCCGGGTGTGTGGCAGCAATGCCAGCCCCCGTGCGGCCTACTTCTTGATGAAGCCGGCGAACTTGTTGTTGAAGCGCGAAACGCGGCCGCCGCGGTCCATCAGGTGCGCATTGCCGCCGGTCCAGGCCGGGTGGGTCAGCGGATCGATGTCCAGGTTCAGCACGGCACCCTCCTTTTGATAGGTCGAGCGCGTCTGGTAGGTGGTGCCATCCGTCATCGTCACGGTGATGAAGTGATAGTCGGGGTGCGTATCCGCCTTCATGGTCGTTGTCCGGTCTCTGCGCGATGACGATGCCGACCGTCGGTGCGCGAAAATGAGAAAACCCGCCAGCCGCCTCAGGGAGGATGCGGGCGGGAATGAGCGGCGGCGTTTACACCGGGGGCCGTTCCGGGGCAAGAGGCGCGCGCCATGACAGATACGAACGCCTCCGCCACCGACACCGCCGACCTACGCGGACGGCCGGGTGCCGGCGCGCTTCTGGCCGAACAGATGAGCGACGCGGGGGAGCGCCGGGCCAGGCGGCGCGACATCCGCCCACTGGCGCGACTGCTGCCCTACGCCCTGCGACACAAGGGTCACATGGCCATGGCGTCGGTCTGGCTGATCCTGTCCACCTCGGCTTCGTTGGGCCTGACGGTGGCCGCCCGCGGGGCTATCGACAACGGATTCGAGAACGGCGGGGCGCGGCTGAACCTGTGGTTCATGGTGCTGGGGGCCAACGCCCTGTTTCTCGGTTTGGCCACAGCCGTCCGGTATTTCTATGTCACCAAGACCGGCGAACGGGTGGTGGCCGATGTGCGCAAGGGTCTGTTCGAGCGGATACTGACGCTCGATCCGGCCTTCTACGCCAGCATGAGGACGGGCGAGGTACTGTCGCGCCTGACGACCGACATAGCGCTGGTCGAGACGCTGATGACCACCTCCATCTCCTACGCCGTGCGCAATTTCCTGACCCTGATCGGCGGCGTCGTCCTGCTGTTCATCGTCAGCCCCAAGCTGACCGGGCTGGTGCTGCTGATCGTGCCGCTGCTGCTGGGACCGCTGTTCCTGTTCGGCCGCCGGGTTCGGAAACTGACCGTGACCGCCCAGGACCAGTTTGCCAACGCCGTCGGCTTCGCGGGCGAGAGCGTCGACGCCATCGAAACCGTGCAGGCCTTCGGCCGCGAGAAGAGCGCCATCGACCGCTTCGGCGAGGCGGTCGAGGCCGCGTTCGGCGTGTCCCTGATCCGGATGAAGGCGCGGGCCTGGATGACCGCCATGATCATCGTCGTCATGTTCGGCGGCGTGACGCTGGTGCTGTGGCTGGGTGCCCAGGACGTGATCGGCGGCCGGATGTCGCCCGGTGCCCTGCTGCAGTTCGTGCTGCTGTCAGTGTTTGCGGCCGGTGCCGTCGGCGCGCTGGGCGAAAGCTGGGGCGATGTCCAGAAGGCTGCCGGGGCCATGGAGCGGATCGACGAGCTGATGCGCAGCACCCCCGCCATCGCCGCGCCCGCCTCGCCGCGGACCCTGCCCGACCCGGCGGTCGGCGAGGTGTCGATGTCTGCGGTTCAATTCAGCTATCCGGGCCGTCCGGACCTGCCCGCCCTGAGAGGCTTCTCGCTGACCGTCCGTCCCGGCGAGACCGTCGCCCTGGTCGGGCCGTCCGGGGCCGGCAAGAGCACGGTCTTCCGCCTGCTGTTGCGCTTCTACGATCCGCAGTCCGGTGTGGTCTCGGTCGACGGCGTCGATGTCCGCGAGGCGGATCCGGTGGCGGTGCGCGATCGCTTCGCGTGGGTGTCGCAGGAGGCACCGCTCTTCTCTGGCTCTGCTAATGAAAACATTCGCTTCGGTCGTGAATCTGCGACAGAAGATGAGGTGAAAGCGGCCGCCGAAGAGGCTCAGGCCCTGACCTTCATCAATGCCCTGCCCGAGGGGTTCGAAACGCCGCTGGGCGAGCGCGGCAAGAGCCTGTCCGGCGGCCAGCGCCAGCGGCTGGCGATCGCCCGGGCGCTGGTCCGCGACGCGCCCATCCTGCTGCTCGACGAGGCCACCTCGGCACTAGACGCCGAGAACGAACGGCTGGTCCAGGTGGCGCTGGATCAGGCCATGGAGGCGCGCACCACGATCGTCATCGCCCACCGTCTGGCCACGGTCCTGCGGGCCGACCGCATCGTCGTCATGGATGATGGCCGGGTGGTGGAGGAGGGGACCCACGCCGCCCTGACCGCGCACGGCGGTCTCTACGCCCGTCTGGCCGAGCTGCAGTTCCGGGCCGACTAGGCGGTCAGCGCCGGGTCAAGGAATTTGAGGTTCTCCTCGCGCACCCTCGCCGCCGCATCGTCATAGAGGAAGGGCAGGAAGGCGAACCGCTCGCCGCGCGTCACCGGCGTGGCCTCATGCAGGACCGAGCAGGAGAAGACGCACGCTCCGCCGGGGGGCGGACGGTAGGTGCGGGCGCCGAACTCCGGGAATCTCAAATCGCCACCGTCGTAGTCGGCGTTCAGGTTGATCGAGACCGCGAACCGCCTGTGGGCCGTGCCCTTGGTGGTATTGTCCCGGTGCGGGCGGAAGAAGCCGCCGGTCTCCGCGTCGTAGCGCGCCACCAGATAGCGTTCGATCCGTGTCGCCCGAAAGCTGAAGGCCTTCCGGATTTGCGGCAGCAGCCGCCGGGTCAGGCGGGCGACCACCTGCTTCTGAACAGCGTCGTCCTCGACGATGACATCGGAGCGGCGCTTGTGCTGGTCGTTCATCATCAGGGTGGTGACGCCGTCGACCTCGCGCATGAAGCCGGATGGCACGCCGCCGATCTCGCGGTAGAGGGCGATCAACTGCTCGCAGAAGGCCGGCTCGAAGATGCGCGGGGTGACCAGGACCGGGGCCATGCCGGCGAAGCCGCCATGCTGGCCCGGCGGAGCCAGCCCGGGGATGCGGTCAACCAGGGCCTGGGCCCGTTCCGGCCCGACGGTGGTCATGACGTGCAGGGCGGGGTCGATCAGGAACCAGCGCTCGGTGTCGCGGGCACCGTACAGGTCCGCGACCGCTCCATCCTCGTCGAACAGGAAGCGAACGCCCGGCAACTGGTCCTCGCGGGTCTTGCGCGCCTTGTCTTTGCCCACGATCATGATGAAGGCGCTGGCGTGAATGTCATTGAACGCTGCTCGCTGGCGCTTGATCGCCGCCGCCGCGGCCTTGACGGCCGGCCCCGCCTTGACGATGGCCAGCAGCAGATAGCGCCCCGCCGCCGTGTCGAAGACATAGCGGGGGTTGCGCAGCCCGGGGGCGGCAAAGGTCGGGGCCGGATCACCGTAAAGAAGCGCCATGCCGGGACGATGCCCGGTAATACGCTGTCATTTCAAGCCCGTTTGCCTAGCCGGCGGCCATGACGCCGCACAGGACCCGGTCGCCGGCCCCGCCGATCGGCTGGCTGGTGTGGTCGTCCATGGCGGCGTGGATCACCAGCGCCGAGCCGTCAGCGTCCCACAGCCACTGACCCGGACCCTCGCGGGCGATGCGGGCGTGGGTGGTGAAGATTTCGGCGCGGACCCGGCCCTGCTCATCCGCGAAGACATTGGGCAGGTCGCCGTCGTCCGGCCCCTGTCCGTTCAGCAGCCCGTGCGGTGCCTTGGGATCGCCGTGGTTGATGTGCCCGCCCGCCGAGGTGAAGGGCGCGGCGCACTGGCCCGTGGCATGGATGTGGGCACCGTGCCAGCCGGGCGTCAGGCCCTCGGCCTCGATGCGGATCAGCAGGCCGGTGGGACCCTGGGTCAGGATGGCGCGGCCGACATTGCGCCCCTGCGCATTGATCAGGGTCGCCTCGCCGAAATCACCGACCGCGGCCCGTTCCGGATGGTCGGAATAGTCGTTGGCGGTGACGCTGACGCAGGCCCCGAGCGAGGCTCCGAGCGAGACCACGAGGGGCAGGGCAGCGAGGCTGGCGAGGCGGGTGGCGCGCATGGTTCAAAAACCCTCTTCTGCAGGGGGATGATCAGCGGCTTCGCTTTGCCACCACAGTCCCCGGATGCTAGAAAACCCGACAGCGGATCACGTTCCGATTCCGGCCATTTAAAGCCCGATTTCCTTGACCGACGACAACTACGAAAACGTCGCGCCTCCCGGCGGCGGCGGCGACATTTCCACCATCACCATCGAAGACGAGCTGCGCCGCTCGTATCTCGACTACGCCATGAGCGTGATCGTGTCCCGCGCCCTCCCGGACGCGCGTGACGGGCTGAAGCCTGTTCACCGCCGCATCCTGTACTCGATGCATGACCTGAAGATGACGCCCGATCGCGCCTATTCGAAATGCGCGCGCGTCGTCGGTGACGTGCTGGGCCGGTTCCACCCGCACGGGGATGCCTCGGTCTATATGGCGCTGGTGCGCATGGCCCAGCCGTTCTCGATGGGG
>JBBQOK010000130.1:0-6714 GCA_038330765.1 Caulobacterales bacterium
GTCGAGGCCTTCGTGCGCCACCTGGACAAGTCCAAGTCGCCGATCCTCAAGGACGTCATCGTCATCCGCGGCAAGAAGGAAGGGATCGAGATCGATCTCGCCCTGTGGTGGAACGACAGCTACCACGAGACCATGCTGTGCTTCACCAACAACATCCCCCAGCGGGATGGAGGCACCCACCTCTCGGCCTTCCGCGCCAGCCTGACCCGCGTCATGGGCGGCTATATCGACGCCGCCGGCGCGGCCAAGAAGGAAAAGGTTTCGGTCTCCGGCGAGGACGCCCGCGAGGGCCTGACCTGCGTCCTGTCGGTCAAGGTGCCGGACCCCAAATTCAGCTCCCAGACCAAGGACAAGCTGGTCTCGTCCGAGGTCCGTCCCGCCGTCGAGGGCTTGTGCTCCGAAGGCCTGTCAACCTGGTTCGAGGAGCATCCGGTCGAGGCCCGGCTGGTCGTCGCCAAGATCATCGAGGCCGCTGCCGCCCGCGAGGCGGCCCGCAAGGCCCGTGACCTGACCCGGCGCAAGACCTCGATGGACATGGCCTCCCTGCCCGGGAAGCTGGCCGACTGTCAGGAACGCGACCCCGCCAAGTCCGAACTGTTCATCGTCGAGGGCGACAGCGCCGGCGGCTCGGCCAAACAGGCCCGCAACCGCGAGAACCAGGCCGTCCTGCCCCTGCGCGGCAAGATCCTCAACGTCGAGCGCGCCCGCTTCGACCGGATGCTGTCGTCGGAGCTGATCGGCACGCTCATTCTGGCGCTCGGCACCGGCATCGGCCGCGACGACTTCAACGCCGACAAGCTGCGCTACCACAAGATCATCCTGATGGCCGACGCCGACGTTGACGGTGCCCACATCCGGACCCTGCTGCTGACCTTCTTCTATCGCCAGATGCCCGAGCTGATCGAGCGCGGGCACGTCTATATCGCCCAGCCGCCGCTCTACAAGGTCTCCAAGGGCAAGCAGTCGCGCTACCTGAAAGACCAGTCCGAGATGGACTCCTATCTGATCGAGGAGGGCTCATCCGAGGCCGAACTGGACCTGCCGGGCGGCGAGCGCCGCACCGGCCTGGACCTGCAGGCGCTGGTGCGCGAGGCCAAGGCCTTCAAGGCGGGCGTGGATCGTCTGTCGCAACGCGCGCCGACTTTCGCCATCGAACAGTCGGCGCTGGCGGGCTTGTTCGACGAAGACGCCGCCGATCCGGCGAAGGCTGCGGACCGGTTCAACCTCTACGCCGAAGAGGGCGATGGTCCATGGACCGGTGCGCCGGGCGCGCAAGGGGCTGTGACCTTCGAGCGCGTGCGCCGCGCCGTCACCGAACGTATCGTGCTGGAAGAGGCGCTGATCCGCTCGCTGGACGCCCGTCGTCTGGCCGAGCGCGCGGCTGCGTTCGAGGGCCTGTTCGACAAGCCCGCTGTCTTCCGCCGCAAGGACAAGAGCGTCGACATCCGCGGGCCGTTGGACCTGCTGGAAGCGGTTCTCGAGGCCGGCAAGAAGGGCCTCGCCATCCAGCGCTACAAGGGTCTGGGCGAGATGAACCCGGAACAGCTGTGGGAGACAACGCTCGACGCCAACGCCCGCACCTTGCTGAAGGTGCAGGTCGAGCATCAGGAAGATGCGTCGGACCTGTTCGCCAAACTGATGGGCGATGTGGTCGAGCCGCGCCGCGAGTTTATTCAGGCCAACGCCCTGGACGCCGCGGTCGACGCCTGATCGCAGCTACGGCCGACCGGCTTCGACGAAGGCCTGTATAGACGGCCAGTGCGGCGGTACCGCGCGGGCTCCGTCGCAGGCGATCTCCTTCAGATAGCCGGGCATGGTGTCCCTGCGGACCGTCTCCCATTCGGCGTCCTGCTCAGGATACTGGCCAATCTCGGCGCCGTCGGGACCGAACTCGATGATCCCGGCCGTGCGCCACCGTTCCCGGGCGCACTGGAACTGGAATGTCTCGACGGAAAAGCTCAGATCGCCGGCCTCGCCAGTTCGGGGGACGGTCGCCACGCGGATGGCGGTGATGTCTCCCTCGGTCACGATGCCTTCAACCTCGGCCATGTAGGCGTTGTTCTGACTGCGCGAATAGGCCTGCCAGGACTCGGCGGCGACCGGTCCCGCGGCGGCGAGGGCTGCGGTGCCCAGCAGAATGGCGATTCTCATTGCGATCTCCCCGGATCCACAGGCCCATGATGCGCCGCGGCGCGCGCTTGGCAAGACCCCGCGCCCATGAGGGAACGGAGACGGTGGGCAAAAAGATGGAATAAATGGCGCACCCGACAGGATTCGAACCTGTGACCCCTGCCTTCGGAGGGCAGTACTCTATCCAGCTGAGCTACGGGTGCGTCTGACGGCGAAACGCCGGACGAAGGGCCTTACAGCAGGAGTGCGCCGCCCTCAATCCCGAATGCGCCGGGTGTGAACCGAAGACCATTCTGGACGATTTGTAATGGATCGCCGCCGGACGTCCTGATTTAGCGTGCGGCTGTTTCGACGATGGGAGGTCCCGATGCGTACAATTGTCATTGGTCTGCTGTGCCTGCTCGGTGCTTGCGCCACTCCGCGGGCTTCCGTTCCGGACCGTTCAGGCGACAGCCTGGACCTGATCGCCACGGACTATGTCGCCCTGATCCTCGAGATCGGCGAGCGCGAGGAAGGCTATGTCGACGCCTACTACGGCCCACCGGAATGGCTGGCGGCGGCCAAGGCCAATCCGCGCGAACTGCCCCAGCTGATCCAGGGCGCGGCCTCGCTGACCGGACGGCTGAACGCCGTGTCGACGGCGAGCGCTTCCCCCGCGGTGAGCCAGCGCAAGGCCTATCTGCTGGCCCACCTTTCCGCGGCCGCCGCGCGGCTGCGGATGCTGTCGGGCGAGACGATGAGCTTCGCCGACGAGGCCGAGGCCCTGTTTGGCGTGCGGCCGGAGCTTCGTCCGTTGTCTTCCTATGATCCCGTCCTGGCGGAGATCGACGCCATGCTGCCCGGGTCCGGGGCGCTGGCCGACCGGGTGACCGGGTTCAAGTCTCATTACGTCATTCCCAAGGACCGGCTGCAGGTCGTCATGGACGCCGCCATCGCCGAGTGCCGCCGTCGGACGGTCCGGCACATCCGCCTGCCAGCCGACGAGAATTTCACCCTGGCCTTCGTCGGTGACAAGCCGTGGTCGGGCTACAACTATTACCAGGGCGGTTCGCAGTCGAAGATCGAGATCAACGCCGACTTCCCGATCTACACCGAACGGGCCATCGATCTGGGCTGCCACGAAGGCTACCCCGGCCACCACGTCTACAACGCCCTGCTTGAAAAGACCTTCGTCACGGACCGCGGCTGGGTCGAGATGAGCGTCTATCCGCTGTTCTCGCCGATGAGCTTCGTCGCCGAGGGCAGCGCCAACTACGGCATCGACCTGGCCTTCCCGGGCGATGAGGCAACGGCCTTCGAGCGGGATGTGCTGTTCCCGCTGGCCGGCCTCGATCCCTCGACGGCGGACAAGAAGGCGCAGCTGATGGCGCTGACCCGCCGACTGGCGCGGGCGGAATACACCATCGCCGACGGCTATCTGGCCGGCCGCACCAGCCGCGAAGCCGCGATCGAGCAGCTGATGAAATACTCCCTCGCCGACCGGGCCAAGGCGACGCAGCGTCTGCGCTTCATCGACACCTACCGCAGCTACATCATCAACTACGGCCTCGGCCGTGATGTGGTGCAGGCTTGGGTCGAGCGGCAGGGGCCTGACCACTGGGCCGGGATGGAGACCCTGCTGTCCAGCCAGATTCTGCCGGCGGATCTGGACTGAGGCCGCGTCCTATTGCGCCAGCATGCCGCCGTCGATCTTGAACTCGGCGCCGGTGACGAATTTCGACTCGTCCGAGGCGAGATAGAGCACGCAGTAGGCCACGTCGTCCGGCTCGCCGATGCGCTTCATCGGAATGCCGCGCGCCAGCTTCTGGTGCGCGGTCTCCACATCGCCGCCGGCCATGGCGATGAACGGGTCGAGAATGGGCGTGCGGATGAAGACCGGATGGACCGAGTTGCTGCGCACGTTCCAGCCGGCCTTGGCCGCTTCGAGCGCGATGGTCTTGGAATACATCCAGACGGCGGCCTTGGTGGCGTTATAGGCACCCATGCCCGGCGCGGCGGCGAGGCCGGCGACGGAGCTGATGTTGACGATCGAGGCGGCGCCCGAGGCCCGGAGGTGCGGCATGGCGTGTTTGCAGCCGAACATGATCGACTCGACGTTGACGGCCTGGACGCGCCGCCAGTTCTCCAGCGTGTCCTGTTCGGACCAGACGAAGTCGCCACCGATGCCGGCGTTGTTGACCAGGATCGACAAGCCGCCCATCGCCTCAACGGCCTGTTCGATCACCGAGACCCACTGCGCCTCGTCGGTGACGTCATGGGCGAAGGCGAAGGCCGACGCCGGGTGATCGGCGTTGATGGCCTCGGCCAGCGCCCGCGCGCCATCGAGATTCATGTCGGTGACCGCGACCCTGGCGCCTTCTCGAACCAGCATCCACGCCATGGCCTGGCCCAGACCGCCGGCGGCCCCGGTGATGAGGGCCGCCTTGCCGGCGACGCGGCCGGTCATGCTGCGGCTCCCATGGCGGCGGCGATCTCGTCCATGAAGCCCGCCATGTCAGAGTCCAGCCGGGTAACGCCGCCGGCGTCGTGAGTGGTCAGGACCACCTCGACCCGGTTGTAGACGTTGAACCATTCCGGATGGTGATCGACCTTGTCGGCGCGCAGGGCGACGCGGGTCATGAAGCCGAAGGCGGCGTTGAAGTCCGCGAAGACGAATTTTCGCGCAATGGCCGGGCGGTCGCCCGGGTTGGCCCGCCACGACGGCAGCGCCGCCAGAACCTCGTCTACATCCAGCCGCTCAGCCATGTCGCGCCATCCTCGCCGCCCGTGCCTCGCCAGACGAAGGACACGGAGATTGCCGTATCGCGGGCGGCGGCGGCTCACAAGACGTCGATTTCCGCCAGAGGAACGCAGTTTCAAGCTTGGGCGTTACCGAGCGTCGCCATAGGACGGGAGCTTGATCATGGATAATCTGTGGATCGCCGCCCTCGACCCCGCCGACCGCCGGCGGATCGAGCCGCATCTGCACGAGAGGCCTCTCGCGCAGGGACAGCTGCTTTACGACGCCGGCGATGCGGTCGAGGAGGTCTGGTTCCCGATGAGCGGGGTGGTTTCGCTGATGACCATCGTCGACGGCGACCGGATGATCGAGACCGCCGCCATCGGGCGTGAGGGCCTGGTGGGCGTCACCTGCGGCCCCATGAACGCCCGCGCCGCCAGTCGCGCCATCGCCCAGGTCGAGGGAGTGTCGGCCTGCTGTCCGTCGGACGTGTTCGCGGCCGCCCTGCATGACAGCGAGGCGATGCGCACCGCCCTGGCCAAATTCACCGAAAGCCTGTTCGCCCAGGTGCAGCAAGCCGCCGCCTGCAATGCCCAGCACCGTCTGGACGAGCGGCTGGCGCGCTGGCTGCTGACCATCCACGATCGCGCCGACGGCGACCGGTTCGGCCTGACCCAGCTGGACATCGCCGGCATGCTGGGGGTGCGCCGCGCGACCGTGTCCGAAGTCGGGTCGGAGCTCGAGGACAGGGGGCTGATCCGTCGCGGCCGGGGCTGGGTGGAGGTACTGGACCGCAAGGCCCTGGAGCAGGCCTCGTGCGGCTGCTACGCCATGATGCGGGGCGTGATGAAAGATCTCGGCGTGCCACGGCCGAACGGCCACCACTGAGGCTTTGCGCCGGCTGCGGCCACGCGGACGGATGACGCGGCTCCGGCGACGCGCTAGACCGCCGAAATGACCGACGCCTCGCCCTCCGGCAAGATCTCCTCCTTCGGCTTTCGCGATGTCGACGCGAAGGAGAAGGTGCAGCTGGTCCGCGGCGTGTTCGACAGCGTGGCGTCCAGCTATGACCTGATGAACGATCTGATGAGCGGGGGCGTGCACCGGCTCTGGAAGGATGCGGCGGCGGCGAAGCTGAACCCGCGGCCCGGCGAGACCATTCTCGATGTCGCGGGCGGCACCGGCGATATGGCGCGGCGCTATGCGAAGATGGCGCGGGCGGCCCAGACGCGCAGGGGCGGAGACGACGCCTCGGTCATTGTTCTGGATTACAACGCCGAGATGATCATGGCCGGTGTGGCCAAGGGCGGCGAACCCGAGATGCAGTGGTCGGTTGGCGACGCCATGGCCCTGCCGCTGCCCGACGCATCGGTCGACGCCTATTCGATCAGTTTCGGCATCCGCAACGTGGCGGACGTTCCGCAGGCCCTGGCCGAGGCGCGGCGAGTGCTGAAGCCGGGCGGCCGGTTCCTGTGCCTGGAGTTCTCGCGCCCCACGGCGTCGGCACTCCGCAAGGCCTATGACGCCTGGTCCTTCCACGCCATCCCGCGCATCGGCGGCTGGGTGGCGGGCGACCGGGACAGCTATCGGTATCTGGTCGAGAGCATCCGGCGCTTCCCGGACCAGGGGACTTTCAGGACGATGATCGAGACGGCCGGCTTCAGCCGGGTGACGGTGACCAAGCTGTCGGGCGGCGTGGCGGCGATCCATCTGGGGTGGGCGAGCTGACCCGCCGGATCGACCCCGCGACCCCGCCGCCGCCGCCCGCCACCGTGGCGGTGCGCCGGCCGGTCGGCGCCGCCGTGCGCCTGCTCGGCTGGGGCTGGGTGCTGGTCCGGCACGACGCGCTGGTGCCACGCGAGATC
>JBBQOK010000131.1:0-6663 GCA_038330765.1 Caulobacterales bacterium
CGCTCGACCTCGGGGTAGCGCTGGTTGATCACGCTGTCGAAGGCCATCTCTCCCATCATGGCGAAGGAGGCGTTCAGGGCACCAAGCGTCTGCATGTCGGTGTTGGGGCGGATGGTCTCGTCGCGATCCAGCTGCACCAGACCCAACTGGTTCTTGACCGGGATGACTGATTTGGAGAAGCGGCCGTCGGCCCAGGCGGCGGCGGCGCGCTTGTGGCTCTCCATGGAGTAGGCGTCGACGTCGTCGCGGCTGAAGCCGTACTTCGTCGCGATCATGTCGGCCGAGACGCCCTGGGGCACGAAATAGGTCGGGAAGGCCGAGGACGGATCGACCGGCCAGGCGCCGCCGTCGGATCCCATCGGCACCCGGCTCATGGCCTCGATGCCGCCGCCGACGGCGAAGTCGGCCTCGCCGGACTTCACCTTGGCCGCGGCCATGTTCACAGCCTCGAGGCCGGAGGCGCAGAAGCGGTTGATCTGGACGCCGGCCACGGGCTGGGCCCAGACCGCCGACAGCACGGCGGTGCGGGCGATGTCGGCACCGAGCTCGCCCACCGGGGTGACGCAGCCGAGGATGACGTCATCGACCTTCGAAGTGTCGAGGTCGTTGCGATCACGCAGGGCCTCCAGCACCTGGGTGGCCAAGCTCAGGCCCGTGATCTCGTGCAGGGAACCGTCCTTCTTGCCCTTGCCGCGCGGGGTGCGGACCGCGTCATAGATATAGGCTTCGGCCATGGGTGCGTCTCTCCTTTGGTCCCTGCCGCTCGGCGCGCGGCGCCTCGCTGCATCAGGGACAGGGTGCGGGTTCGAAACTCGCCCGCCAGAAACCCTACGTTTACGTCAACGTCAAGTAATTTGCCCGCGAGCGCTTGGCACCGATAGACGGTTTCGGGAAAAAACACGGTCTAACTCGTCTATCTCGTCCAGTTGCCGGCGGGGACGCGCTTTCGTCATAACAGGCCCCTGCGTCGAAAACGGTCGTGTCGGTCCGCCGCCTGTCAGAATCCCGCCGGAAACACCTTTTGTGTTCGCTGCCGTACGCGCGCGGGAGCGAAAAGGCGCGAACGACTCTCAGCTGAAGCGGTCGCGGGAACGCTCGCCTTGCCCGTGGCTTAACCCGCCAGACCCACCCGCTGACCGGAGACGAGACCATGGCCCAGACCTACGAAGAGATGGACGCGATCGCGATGCTGAAGGCCGACCACCGCAAGGTGGAGGACATCTTCGCGGCGTTCGAAAAGGCGACATCCAAGGCGAAGAAGCAGCAGCTGGCCGAGCAGGCCTGCCTCGAACTCAAGGTCCATACGGTTCTCGAGGAGGAGATCTTCTATCCGGCCTGCCGCGGCCAGATCGAGGAAGACCTGCTGAACGAGGCCTATGTCGAGCACGACGGCGCCAAACAGCTGATCAACGAGATCGAGGCGGGTGGCCCTGAGGAGGATTTCTATGACGCCAAGGTCAAGGTGCTGTCGGAGATGATCGAGCACCACGTCAAGGAAGAGGAAATGCGCTCGGAGGGCATGTTCAGCCAGGCCCGCACCGCCGGCCTCGACATGGACAGGCTGGCCGACGACATGCGCGCCCGCAAGCGCACCGCCATGGAGGAGTTCCAGGCCGGCAAGCCCGCCGAGACCCGGACCATGGAAGGCGACGATGTCGCCAGCGCCCTGACCGACCAGCCGATCGGCGAAAGCGCCGGTCAGCGTTGAGACCCGGCATCTCCGTCGGCCGGACAGCCTGGAGGCTGGCCAGCCTCGCCCTGACGGCGGGGGCTGCGGCCTGCGCCGCGACGCCCCCGTTCGTGCAGAGCGGCTCGCCGCCGACCCGGGCCGTGGTTCAGGTGGAGGCCCCGCGCGAAGCGCCGCCCTCGAGCGCCGTCGAGACGCGCCTGCTGGCGGCCCATAACGCCGAACGGGCGCTGGCCGGCGTCCCGCCGCTGCGCTGGGCCGACAACCTGGAGGCGGAGGCGCAGGTCTGGGCGCGGGAGCTGATCGGCCGCGACCGCTTCGCCCACGACCCGGCCCTGCACGGCCACGGCGAGAACCTGTGGACTGGCTGGGGCGGTCGCGTCTGGACGCCCGAGGAGATGGTCGGGGAGTGGATCGCCGAGAAGGCGGACTATCGCCACGACGCCTTTCCGAACGTCAGCCGGACCGGAAACTGGAGCGACGTCGGCCACTACACCCAGCTGGTCTGGCGCGACACGACCCATGTCGGCTGTGCGGTCGAGACCCGCGGCGACCGGTCGGTGCTGGCCTGCCGCTATGCGCCGACGGGGAATATCGACGGGCGGCGGGCCTACTGAGGCTCAACCAACGTAGCCGGCCTGCATCAGTTCGGCGATGTGGACGATGGCGGCGGGCCGTCCGTCGTCGACCACCAGCAGGGTGGCGATCTTGTTCTGGGTCATCAGGTCGATGGCATCGCTCATGCGCGCATCCGGGCCGATGACCTTGGGGTTCGGGCTCATGACATCGGCGGCCGTCAGTCCGGCGAGGTCGCGCGAGAAGGCGCGGCGAACGTCGCCGTCGGTGACGATCCCGGCCAGGGTGCCGTCGTCGTTCAGCACCGCCACGGCACCCTTGCGGCCCCCGGTAATGCCCGAGACCACCTCGGCGAAGGTCGCGGTCAGGGGCACGGTGGCGGGCGCCGACGGGCGGTCGCCCATCCAGTCACGAATGCTCTGCAGGCTCATGCCCAGCTTGCCGCCGGGGTGGTGCAGACCGAAGTCCTCGGCGGTGAAGCCGCGGCGGGCCATCAGCACCATGGCGAGGGCATCGCCCATGGCCAGGGTCATCAGGGTGGAGGTGGTGGGGGCCAGGCCGTTGGGGCAGGCCTCGGCCACCTGCGGCAGGCTCAGACAGACTGCCGACGCGCGGCCCAGGAAGCTGTTCGGGCGCTGGGTGATGCCGATCACCGGAATGCCCTCGCGCTGGCAGTAGATCAGCGGATCGCGCAGTTCGCGGCTCTCGCCCGAGTTGGAGATGGCCAGCAGGGTGACGTCATTGCGCAGCATGCCCAGATCGCCGTGGCTCATCTCCGCGGGGTGGACGAAGAAGGCATTGGTGCCGGTCGAGGCCAGGGTGGCGGCGATCTTGCCGCCGATGTGGCCGGACTTGCCCATGCCGGTGACGACCAGATAGCCGGGGCGGGACAGGATGATCTCGCAGGCGCGGGCGACGCCATCGTCCAGGCCCGCCTCGAGCGCCTGCAGGGCGGCGATGTTGAGGCTGATCACTTCACGGGCGCGCGCCGTCATGCCGGCCGGATCGTCGGAGAGCAGGGGTGCGGAGAGATCGGTCATTCCCGCGATGTGGCCCATCGGCGGCGGATTCACAATCCGGCCCCGCGCCTCCCGGGTTGCTGCAATGCAAGAAAATACGGTCCCGGGATCAACCTTCGCCGCACCGATGCGTTAGAGACGGGCATGCAGACTCCAGACCTGATCACCGACGGCGCCACCGCGCTGATCGAGGCGCGTCCGTTATTGCCGCCGCCTCCCGTCCATTTGCGGTGCCCGGCGCTGTTCCTGGACATGGACGGCGTTCTGGCCCCCCTGGCCGAAACGCCGGACGCGGTCGGTCCTGATCCGCAGCGCACCGCTGTGCTGAAGGCCGTCGCCGGGCGGCTGGGCGGAAGGGTGGCAATCATCAGTGGACGGACCATCGCCGAGATCGACCGCATCGCCGAGGCCAGCACCGCCTCGGCTTCCGGCGTGCACGGACTGGAGCGCCGCCGCGCCGACGGTTCACTTCACCGGACAGAGGCGGCCCCGGCGGTGCGCGACGCGGTTGAGGCGTTCGAACGCTTCGCCCGCAGCCGGCCCGGCGTGATCGTCGAGGACAAGGCCGTGTCCGCCGGCCTGCACTATCGCGGCGCGCCGGCTGAGGCGGCCGAGGCCCTGGCGCTGGCGGGCCGTCTGGCCGACCGGACCGGCCTGGCGATCCAGACCGGCAATCTGGTGGTCGAGCTGAAAACGCCGGGCAGCAGCAAGGGCACAGCCCTGAAGGACTTCATGCGCGAGGCGCCGTTCGCCGGGGCCGTGCCGATCATGCTGGGCGACGACCTGACGGACGAGGACGGCTTCCGGGCGGCGGTCGAACTGGGCGGTTTCGGCGTGCTGGTCGGCCCGCCCAGAGAGACGGCCGCAACCTTTGGGCTGTCCGGGGTCCCGGACGTCCTGGCCTGGCTGGCAGCGGTCGAGGAGAGCGCATGACCCCCAATCTGGACCTCGCCCCGATCGGCAATTGCTCGATCAGCGCCCTGATTGACCGCAACGGCCGCTATGTCTGGGCGTGCGCGCCGCGCGTGGACGGCGATCCGGTGTTCTCGGCCCTGATGGACGGCTTCGACCCCGATCACGGCTTCTGGGACATCGAACTGGAGGGCCTGAAGACCGTCGAGCAGGCCTATATCCGCAATACCCCGGTCCTGCGTACCGTACTGACGGCCGCTGACGGCGCCTCGGTCGAAATCATCGATTTCGCGCCCCGCCATCCGAAGCACAGCCGCACCTACCGGCCGCTGGCCTTCGGGCGGATCGTCCGGCCGCTGACAGGCGCGCCGCGCATTCGCGTGCGTCTGCGCCCGTCCGCCGACTGGGGGGCGCGCCGGGCCGAGACCACCAACGGTTCGAACCACATCCGCTATCTGTGTACGGACGTGACCTTCCGGCTGACCACCGACTGTCCGGTGTCGCATATCCTGAACGAGCGCGTCTTCCGCCTCGAACGCCCGCTCGCCTTCTTCCTCGGCCCGGACGAGGGCTATGACCAGGACGTCGGTCCCGGCGTGTCGGCGGTGCTGGACCGCACGATCGCCTATTGGCAGGACTGGGTCCGCACCCTCTATCTACCGCTCGATTGGCAGGAGGCGGTGATCCGCGCCGCGATCACGCTCAAGCTCTGCGCCTATGAGGAGACCGGCGCGATCGTCGCCGCCATGACCACCTCGGTGCCCGAGTTCCCCGAGAGCGGGCGCAATTGGGACTATCGCTACTGCTGGATCCGCGACGCCTATTATGTGGTGCGGGCGCTGAACCGGCTGGGTGCCGTCGATCTGCTGGAAAACTATCTCGTCTACCTGCGCAACCTCGTGGATGCCTCCGCCGGCGGACACGTCCAGCCGGTCTACGGGGTGGGGCTGGAAGAAGATATCGACGAACGGATCACGGAATCCGTCGAGGGCTATCGCGGCATGAAGCCGGTGCGCATCGGCAATCAGGCGAGCGAGCATCTACAACACGACGTGTACGGACAGATCGTCCTGCCGCTGGTCCAGGCCTTTTATGACCAACGCCTGCTGCGCCCCGGCACGATCGAGGATTTCCATGCGCTGGAGACGGTCGGGGACCGCGCCTTCGCCATGCACGACCAGGCCGATGCGGGCCTGTGGGAGTTCCGCACCATAGCCCGGGTCCACACCTATTCCTCGGTGATGTGCTGGGCCGCCTGCGACCGGCTGGGCAAGGTCGCCGCTCACATGGGACTGGCCGACCGCGCCCTGTTCTGGAGCGAGCGGGCAACGATTATCCGCGAGCGGATCGAGAAGGAAGCCTTCGTCGAGGACGAGGGCCGGTTCGCCGCCAGTTTCGGCAACCGCGAGCTGGACGCCTCCCTGCTGCAGATGACGGACCTCGGCTTCCTCGATGCCCGTGATCCGCGTCAGGTCGCGACCTTCGACGCCATCGAGCGGGACCTGAAGAAGGGGCCCTATCTGTTCCGCTACATCGAGCCGGACGATTTCGGGGAACCTGAGACGGCGTTCAACTTCTGCACGTTCTGGTTCATCGAGGCCCTGCACCTGAACGGCCGCGACGCCGAGGCGCGCGAGATCTTCGAAGAGATGCTGAGCCGCCGCACCCACGCCGGCCTGCTGTCCGAAGACCTGTCGCTGGGCGACAAGGAGCTGTGGGGCAACTATCCACAGACCTATTCGCTGGTCGGCATCATCAACTGCGCCGTGCTGCTGAGCCGCTCGTGGACGGACGCGCGATGAGCCGCCTGATCGTCGTTTCCAACCGGGTCTCGGCACCCAAAGACCCCGCCGCCGGGTCGGCCGGCGGTCTGGCCATGGCGCTATCGGCGGCCCTGAGGAAATACGACGGTCTTTGGTTCGGCTGGTCCGGCGAGACGGTTGAGCATTTCACCGGCGATCTGAAAATGGAGGACCGCGCCGGCGTCACAGTCGCCCTCGTCGATCTGGAGGCCCAGGATGTCGACGAATATTACAACGGCTACGCCAACAAGACGCTGTGGCCGCTGTTCCATCACCGGGTCGACCTGACGGCCTATGAGCGGTCCTACGGCGAGGGCTATGAGCGCACCAACGCCCGGTTCGCCGAAGTCCTGGCGCCGCTGATCCAGCCCGACGACATCATCTGGATCCACGACTATCACATGATCCCGCTGGCCCGGGACCTGAGGCGGCTGGGCGTGACCAACCGGATCGGCTTCTTCCTGCACACGCCCTGGCCGGTGCGGCAGTTGCTGGTGACCCTGCCGCATCACCGGCGACTGGTTGAGTCGCTGTTCGACTACGACCTGATCGGCTTCCAGACCCGCGAGTGGCTGGACCTGTTCCGCGACTATGTGGCCTCCGAACCCAGCGTGAACGGCAAGCTGTTGCCGAATGACGCGGTCGAGGCCTTCGGCAAGACGGTCCA
>JBBQOK010000132.1:0-6583 GCA_038330765.1 Caulobacterales bacterium
GTCTCGTGCCCCGTTCCGCTATTGGCCCCAGTAACGATGGTCAGTCGTCCCAGTGCTGGGGCCCCCTGAATTTCGTTTAGAAACTCGGATCCATAGGGAGGTCGCGGCTCTTCGGTTGTGTATTGTGGCGCTTATGAAAACGCGTTTTCTCTGGCGAGCCCATCGGGCCCGGTTTCGTGATCAGGCCGCCGAACTGTCGGTCATCCGCCGCTATACCCGCCCCGATGATCTGGTCTGCGACATCGGCGCGAACAAGGGCAGCTATATGTATTGGATGTCGCGCTGGGCCGGGCAAGTGGTGGCGTTCGAGCCGCAATCGGGCCTGGCCGACTATCTGGCGCGGGCCTGCCACGCGCTGAAGCTGGACAATGTCACAATCGAACGGGCCGGGGTTTCCAGCCGCTCAGGCACGATGGACCTGTATGTGCCGTCTCCGAATTCGCCCGAGGCGAGTCTGGTCCGGCATGGTGATGCCCGGACTGTGCCCGTTTCGGTCGTGACACTCGATGAGTATTTTACCGCCTCGAACAGGGTGTCCCTGCTGAAGATCGATGTGGAAGGGGCCGAGATGGACGTTATGAAAGGGGCCGAGCGAATCCTGCGTCAGGACCGCCCCGCCTTGGTGTTCGAATGTGAACAACGCCACCTGAGGCAAGGCAGCGTTCACGACTGTCTGACCTATTTGACCGACCTGGGCTACCAGTGTCAGTTCGTCGATCGTGGCCAACTGAAGCCGATCGAAGATTTCAACCTTGCCACCCATCAGAGCGATGTCGGCGACCATTTCTGGACCGCCGACGCCTATTGCAACAATTTCGTTTTCCGGTGTCGGGATTGAAGGCTTTCGACTGACAATTCGCTTGTTCCGCCGCGGTGTTTGACCCCCAGGGTGGGGGCGAGGCGCAGCGACGGCATCATTTCGCCGCCTGGTTTTTTGGGCATCGCCAATGTGGGTGCCGGGTCGCAGGCCGGTCTTCGACTTAACGAGGCCATGACCTAGTCGACCCCCGGCCGGTCGTTGCGCCAATCGAACAGCGCCTCGAGCACGCTGACCGCCTCGCCACGCGGGGAGGTCAGATCGGGATCACGGGCGAGCACCAGCCGGGCGTCGTCGGCCGCCGCCAGCATCAGGGCGCGGTGACGGATCGGGTCGGCGAAACGGTAGGCCGGGAAGCCGCTCTGCCTGAGACCGAGCGGATCGCCCCCGCCGCGCAGACGGAAGTCTTCCTCGGCGATCTCGAACCCGTCCTCGGTGCGGCGCAGGGTCTCCAAGCGGACCCGGGCGGTCTCGCCCAGACCGTCCTCGCCACCACCGTAGAGAAGCAGGCAGGTGCTGGCGGCCGTGCCGCGCCCGACCCGACCGCGCAACTGGTGCAACTGGGCCAGGCCGAAACGATCGGCGTGCTCGATGACCATGATCGAGGCGTTGGGCACGTCGACGCCGACCTCGACCACGGTCGTAGCCACCAGCAAGGGAATCCGGCCATCGGCGAAATCGGTCATGACGGCCTCGCGCTCCGCGCCGGGCATCTGGCCGTGGGCGAGGCCGACCTCGACCTTGAGGATGCGGCGCAGGTCGGCGACGCGGGCCTCGGCGGCGGCGAGATCGATCGCCTCGCTTTCGGCCACCAACGGGCAGATCCAATAGGCTTGGGCACCGCTGTCGAGGGCGGACTTGAGCCGTTTCGCCACCTCGCCGATGCGGGCCTGCGGCAGGACGGCGGTAGTCACCGGCGTGCGGCCCGGCGGCTTCTCGGTCAGACGCGACACCTCCAGCTCGCCGTATTGGGTCAGCTCCAGCGTCCGGGGAATGGGCGTGGCGGACATGGTCAGCAGGTGAACGCCGCCGGTGCGCGGGTCGCCCTTGGCCTGCAGTCGCTGACGCTCGTTGACGCCGAAGCGGTGCTGCTCGTCGATCACCGCCAGCGCCAGTCGGTCGAACCGGACGGCGTCCTGGAACAGGGCATGGGTGCCGATGGCCACCTTCGCCTCTCCGGAGGCCAGCGCGGCCAGCCGCTCGCGGCGTTCGGCCGGGGTGTCGCGGCCGGTCAGCAGGACCGTCGGGACGCCGGCGGCCTCCAGCAAGGGGGCGAGCCGCTGCCAGTGCTGACGGGCGAGGATTTCGGTGGGGGCCATCAGGGCCGCCTGGAAGCCGGAAGCGGCGGCGTCCGCCAGCGCCAGGACCGCTACGGCGGTCTTGCCGGAGCCGACGTCGCCCTGCAGCAGCCGGCCCATTTGTTCGCCCGAGCCGAGGTCGCGGCGGATTTCGGCGATCGCCTGCGTCTGGGCCCCGGTCAGGTCGAAGGGTAGGGCGTCGAGGATGCCAGCGGAGGCCTCGCCCGGCGTGATCACCGCCGCGGGCGTAATCTGGCGGGCGCGGCGACGGCGGGCGAGCGCCAACTGATGGGCCAGCAGCTCATCGAAGGCGAGACGCTGGCGCGCAGGCGCGTCGGGCTCGAGGTCGGGTTCGGCGGCCGGGGCGTGGAGCGACCGGATGGCGTCGCGCCATGACGGCCAGCGATTCTTCGCCAGCCAGGCCGGGTCCTGCCATTCGGGCAGGTCGGGCGCATGCTCCTGGGCCTGCTGGACCAGTTTGCGGATGACGCGCGAAGTCAGGCCCTGGGTGGCGGGATAGACGGGCTCGACGGCGGCGATGTCGTCGGCCTGGACCAGGGTGAAGATGTCGGGGTGAACGATCTGCACCTCGTTGTTGAACCGCTCGACCTTGCCTGAGACCAGCCGGCGTTCGCCCCGAGGCAGCAGACGGTCGATGTGCTGGGCTGAACCTCCGAACCAGATCAGGTGCACGAAGCCGGTGTCGTCCATGGCGCGGACCTTGATCGGGACGCCCGGCTTGCCCGGGACGATCAGCCGGTCGACCACGACCTCGAAGACGCCGACCATGCCCTCGGTCGCCGATATGGCGGTCATCGGCCGGCGCACGATCAGGCCGGACGGGGACAGGAACAGCAGGTCGCGCACCAGTGGCCCGGCCAGCTTCTGGAGCAGCGGCAGCACCTTGGGCCCCACGCCCTTCAGCGTGGCAACCTCCGCGAACAGCGGGAAGAGGGCCGGCGGACGCATCAGCGAACCGTACGGAGAAGGTTCGCCCATGAGTTGCACAACGCGGCGCATGGAGCCATGATCGCCGCCGAACGTCGATTTTCGAGAGGGAAGATCATGTCCGTGACAGCTCTACAGCAGAATCTGAAGGCTAGGGGATTCGATCCCGGGATCATCGACGGCCTTCTGGGCAAGGACACTTATCAGGCGCTCGCCAACTATATCTCGGACGGAAGGGCACCGAAGGGAACAGGCGATCTGCTGGCCCTGAACCTGAAAGGCGGGGATATCGTCAACCGGCTGCGGATGATCCATTTCCTTGCTCAGGTCACTCACGAGAGCGGATTTCGACCGATCGCGGAGAGCCTGAACTATTCGGTGGCCGGGCTGAAGGCGACATTCTCGCGCCAGCGGATCTCGAGCGCCCAATGCGAGGCGCTGGGTCGCTCGGCGGGCCGCCCTGCCGACCAGCAGGGCATCGGCAATACGGTCTACGGAGGGTCCTGGGGCAGGACCAATCTGGGCAACACGCTCGGCGGCGACGGCTATCGCTACCGGGGACGGGGGCTGATCCAGCTGACCGGACGCGCGAACTATCGTCGCACGGGCACTGAATTCGAGATCAATCCCGATCTGGTCCTGACCCCCGCGGGCTCGATCAAGGCCGCCGCTGATTTCTGGCGGACCCGGGGACTGAACGTCGCCAGCGACGCCGACGACGTGGTGCGGGTGACGAAGATCATCAACGGCGGCGACAAGGGTCTGGCCGAGCGCAAGGCATTGACGGCGAAACTGAAGGCGATCTGGCCAGCCTGACCCTCAGCGTGGGTGGCGGTGAGGGCCTGCCGGGGCTATATCCGCGCCCTCATGACCGATGACCCCCTCCAGACCCGACTGGCCAGGGCGCGTTTCCGCGCCTGGCGACGGGGATTCCGCGAAGCCGACCTTGTTCTCGGCCCGTTCGTCGACGCCGAAGGACCCGATCTGGGGCCGGAGGAACTGGACGGGCTCGAGGCGCTTCTGGATGAGGATGACTACGAGCTCTATGCATGGATCCTCGGCAACGCGCCGACGCCTGCCCGGCATGACGGGCCGGTGATGGCGAAAATCCGCGCCTTCATGGCTGAACATGTTGCCGCCGCCGTGGCCGAGGGGGCCGGCTGATGGACGCCTTGATCAGGCGGGAGGACCGGGAGCTGGGCGGTGCGCCGGAAGGGCTGGATGCCCTGACCGTGGCGGAGCGACTGCAGGCGGAAGGTGGCGTCGGGGTATTCATCTCGCGCGACTATGCTCGCATGGGAGAGTTCGTTCAGGCGTTCCGGTTTTTCGCCAATAATATTGAAGTTATAGAGTTTCCGGCGTGGGACTGCCTGCCGTATGATCGCCTGAGCCCGACCGCGTCGGTGTCGGCTGAACGGATGGCCGCGCTGACCCGACTGGCGCAGCGGGATGAAGGCGAGACCCGGCCTCTGCTGGTGGTCACCACCGTCGGCGCGGCCATGCAGCGGACGCCGCCGCGTGAAGTGACCAGCGCGGCGGGGTTCGAGACCACGGTGGGCCTCGACCTCGATACGGCGGCGCTGGAGCGGTATTTCGCGGCCAATGGCTATATGCGCGCTTCGACGGTGTCGGAGCGCGGCGAGTTCGCGGTGCGCGGCGGAGTCATCGACGTTTTCCCGCCGGGCTTCGAGGAGCCGGTTCGGCTGGACATGTTCGGCTCGGAGCTGGAGTCGATCCGCACCTTCGACCCGGCGACGCAGCGGTCGACCGGCCAGCGGCGCGACGTGTCGCTGGCTCCCGTGTCGGAGGCCCTGCTGGACGCCGACAGCATCTCGCGGTTCCGCACCGGCTATCTGAGCCTGTTCGGGGCTGCGGGCGATGATCCGCTCTATGCGGCGATCAGCGAGGGCGCGCGGCGACAGGGCATGGAGCACTGGCTACCGCTGCTCTACGGGCGGCTGGAAACGCTGTTCGACTACCTGCCCGACGATGCGCGGCTGTTCCTGGACAACCAGGTCGAGGCGGCCCGGGCCGAACGCTGGGCCCTGACCAAGGACGCCTACGACGCCCGACGCGACGCGGCCATGGGCAAGGGCGGGGCGGCCTATCGTGCCCTGCCGCCCGAGCGCTTGTATTTGCCCGAGGGCGACTGGAACAGCGCGCTATCGGGCCGCTGGGTGCGGCGGCTGTCGCCCCTCGACGGCGGCGGCGAGAACGCGGGCGGACGGCTGGGCCGGAGCTTTGCGGCCGAGCGGGCGCAGGATAGCGTCAACCTGTTTGAGGCCGTGGCCCGGCATGCGGAGGCGGTGAAGGCGGCGGGCAAGCGCGTACTGTTCGCCTCCTGGACCGAGGGTTCGTCCGAGCGGCTGGCCTCGATGCTGGCCGACCACGGGCTGGAGCCTGTGGTCCCGGTGCGCAACTGGGCCGATGTGCAGAACGCGCCGAAGGACCTGTATCTGCGCGGCGTCCTGCCGGTGGAGCATGGGTTCGAGACGGACGCCATCGCGGTGATTTCCGAGACCGACATGCTGGGCGACCGGCTGGCGCGGCCCAAGAAGAAGCGGCGGGCGTCGAACTTCCTGGCCGAGGCGTCGGCGTTAACGACGGGCGATCTGGTCGTCCACCTCGATCACGGCATCGGCCGTTACGAGGGGCTGAAGACGCTGGAGATCCAGGAGGCACCGCACGACTGCCTCGAACTGCTCTACGCCGGCGACAGCAAACTGTATCTGCCGGTCGAGAACATCGATCTGCTGACCCGCTATGGCTCGGAGACCGACGGCGCGCAGCTGGACCGGCTTGGCGGGGCGGGCTGGCAGGCGCGCAAGGCCAAGGCCAAGGCCCGCCTGCGCGACATGGCCGAGGGGCTGATTGCCCTGGCGGCCAAGCGGTCGCTGCGGACATCAGAGGCCATCGTGCCGCCGCACGGTCTGTTCGACGAGTTCTGCGCCCGCTTCCCCTATGAGGAGACGGACGACCAGTTGAACGCCATCGGCGATGTGCTGGAGGACCTCGGCAAGGGCACGCCGATGGATCGCCTCATCTGTGGAGACGTCGGCTTCGGCAAGACCGAGGTGGCGCTGCGGGCGGCCTTCGTGGTGGCGATGACCGGCCAGCAGGTGGCGATCGTCTGTCCGACGACCCTGCTGGCGCGGCAGCATTTCAAGACCTTCAGCGAGCGGTTCGCCGGCTGGCCGGTCAAGGTGCGGCACCTGTCACGGATGGTGACAGCCCGGGACGCGGCGGAAACGCGCGCGGGGCTGAAGGACGGCTCGTTCGAAATCGTCGTTGGCACCCATGCGGTATTGAGTGAACAGGTCGGCTTCAAGGACCTGGGCCTTGTTATCGTTGATGAAGAGCAACATTTCGGCGTCAAGCACAAGGAGAAGCTGAAGTCTCTTAGGGCCGACGTCCACCTGCTGACCATGACGGCGACACCCATCCCGCGGACGCTGCAGATGGCGCTGTCCGGCATCCGCGAAATGTCGATCATCGCGACTCCGCCCGTCGATCGCCTCGC
>JBBQOK010000133.1:0-6511 GCA_038330765.1 Caulobacterales bacterium
CCGGTCATGGCGATGTCCTTGCGGATCGGGATGCCGGTCAGGACCGAGACCATGGCGACCGTCATGGCCACGCCGGCCGAAGGACCGTCCTTGGGCGTCGCGCCGTCCGGCACGTGCACGTGGATGTCGGTCTTCTCGAACACGGGCGGTTTGACGCCGAAGGCCAGCGAGCGCGCCCGGACATAGGAGGCGGCGGCGGAGATCGACTCCTTCATCACCTCCTTCAGGTTGCCGGTCACGGTCATGCGACCGCGGCCCGGCATCTTGATCGCCTCGATGGTCAGGATTTCGCCGCCGAACTCGGTCCAGGCCAGGCCGGTGACGATGCCGACCTGATCCTCTTCGTCGGTCTCGCCGTAGCGGAACTTACGAACCCCGGCGAACTCGGCCAGTTTGGCATCGTCGATGGTGATCGACAGCGTCTTGTTCTTCGACATCTCGCGCACCGATTTGCGCGCCAGACCGCCCAGGGCGCGTTCCAGCGACCGCACCCCGGCTTCGCGGGTGTAGTAGCGGATCAGGTCGCGGATCGAGCTGTCCGGGACAATGAATTCGGCCGGCTTGAGCCCGTTCTCTTCGGTCACCTTGGGCAGGACGTGCCGTTTGGCGATCTCGACCTTTTCGTCCTCGGTGTAGCCGCTGACCCGGATGATCTCCATCCGGTCCATCAGCGGCTGGGGCATGTTCAGGCTGTTGGCCGTGGTCACGAACATGACGTTGGACAGGTCGTAGTCGACCTCAAGATAGTGGTCGCCGAACGCATTGTTCTGCGCCGGATCCAGCACCTCCAGCAGGGCCGAGGACGGGTCGCCACGCCAGTCGGCACCCAGCTTGTCGATCTCGTCCAGCAGGATGAAGGCGTTGGTGGTCTTCACCTTCTTCATCGACTGGATGATCTTGCCCGGCATGGAGCCGATGTAGGTCCGGCGGTGGCCGCGGATCTCGGCCTCGTCGCGGACGCCGCCCAGCGACATCCGGATGTATTCCCGGCCCGTAGCCTTGGCGATCGACTTGGCCAGCGAGGTCTTGCCGACGCCCGGAGGGCCGACGAGGCACAGGATCGGACCCTTCAGGCTGTTGGTGCGCGTCTGCACCGCCAGATATTCGATGATCCGTTCCTTGACCTTCTCGAGGCCATAGTGGTCCTCCTCGAGGATGGCTTCGGCCTTGTCGAGGTCGATGGGCTTGCCCTTGGTCTTGCCCCAGGGGATGGACAGCAGCCAGTCGAGGTAGTTGCGCACCACCGTCGATTCCGCCGACATCGGGCTCATGTTGCGCAGCTTCTTGACCTCGGCCTCGGCCTTGACCCGGGCTTCCTTGGACAGGCGCGTCTTACGGATGCGCTTCTCCAGCTCCATGATCTCGTCGCGGGCGTCATCGGTCTCGCCCAGCTCCCGCTGGATCGCCTTCATCTGCTCGTTCAGATAATATTCGCGCTGGGTCTTCTCCATCTGGCGCTTCACGCGCGAGCGGATCTTCTTCTCGACCTGCAGGACGGAAATCTCGCCCTCCATCAGGCCGTAGACCTTCTCCAGTCGGGCCGGGACGGCGATGGTCTCCAGCAGACCCTGTTTGTCAGCGATCTTGACCGACAGGTGGGCCGCGACCGAATCCGCCAGCTTGGACGGGTCGGTGATCTGGGGGATGGAGCTGAGGGCCTCGGGCGGCACCTTCTTGTTCAGCTTCACATAGTTTTCGAACTGCTCGATCACGGCGCGCAGCAGGGCTTCCGACTGGGCGGGTTCGCCGGGTTCGTCAGCGATTTCGACGGCCTCGGCCTCGAAATATTCGGTGCGGTCGGTGAATTTCGTCAGACGCGCGCGGCTCTTGCCCTCGACCAGCACCTTGACGGTGCCGTCCGGCAGTTTCAGCAGTTGCAGCACCGTGGCCAGCACGCCGATCGGATAGATGGCGTCGGCCTGCGGGTCGTCGTCGACGCTGTTCTTCTGGGTGGCGAGAAGTATCTGCTTCTCGCCCTTCATGATCTCGTCGAGCGCCTTGACGGACTTCTCGCGCCCGACGAACAGCGGCACGACCATGTGCGGAAAGACGACGATGTCTCTCAGCGGCAGGACGGGCAGGGTCTTGGTCGTAGTTTCGGTCTCAGCCATGATGCGTACTTCCCGGGGCCGTCGTTGATCTCAAGCCCGCCGGATCGGCGTCCGGGGCGACCTTGCCCCGCCGTATCGACTCGGCCCGCCGTTTGGCGGCCTTCGGATGAGTATGTGGTCTGGATCGCGCGCCGTTCAAGCGTGACGGATGAGGGGGACCACGTTCCATCCACAACCAGCCAAGCTGCACGCCCGTGGCGGTCAGGGCGACCAGGGAGGGCGGTTCATGCGTAGATGGGCCGGACCTTGGAAGGTCTCGCTGTTCCCGACCTGTGGCCGCTGCGCCTCAGGGTGAGTCAGGAAGGCCGCGATTGAGCACCTTGGCCAGCACAGCGGTCTGTCTCGCCCCTCCGGCGGCGGTCAGGTGGCTCCGATCGACGTACCAGGGGCCGTCGGGGCCTCGGGTCCGGCACAGGCCGCCTTCGCACAGGGCGTCCCATGGCCGATAAAGGATCACGCCGGGCTCGGCCGCGGCGATAGCGGCCAGCGCCGCATCCACCTTTCCGGCTAAAACAGCATTGTCCGGCACCGCAGCATCGCACCGCTTGGTGCTCAGCCCAACGAAGTCGCGCCGGGCGTGGCACAGGCCGGGAATGAAGGCGTAGTCCGGCGTCGTGCCCAGCAGGACGATCACGGCGTCCGGCCCCAGCGCCGCCCGCAGCGTTCGTACCGTGCGCGTCAGCTCTTCGAACAGCACCGTGAGCTCGACGTCGTTATTGCCGGTCGCCTTCTCGATCACCACGGTCCAGCCCGCGCCCACCATGACACCGCGCGGCCGGGTCCGGCCCCACTCGGCCACAGCGGCCCGATTGAATCTGACACAGCCCGCACTGGCCAGACCGGCGCGCTCGCTCAGCAACGGCAGACAGCCCGAACGCGTCGCCTGACGGACGCCGAGGCCGCGGGTCTCGGCCCAGGCCAGCACCGCGGGGGACAGGTGGTCGGCGTGAGAGTTTCCCCACAGAACCACATCGGCACCCACCCGCGCCGGAACCGTGCAGGCCTCCGCCGGCGGCACCGCCTCGCCCTCCGTGTGGCAGGCCGCAATCAACGGCGAGCGCCGCAGGCGTCCGGCCTCCTCCGCCCTCAGTTCGGGTGACGCGCGGGCAGGCAGGCCGCCCAATGCGAAACAGGCCGCTCCCAACCCTCCGGCCAGGGCGAAGGCGGCGGCGGCGGCGGCCAGCGACGCGAATGGCCGTCCAGCGAGCCGGCGGCGAACCGGTGTCTCGACCCAGCGATGCGTGGCCAGCGCCAGAATGAAGGCGGCCCCGAGAGCGGCGATCGTCTCGGGCACCGTCAGGGGTCGAGCCAGAATGAGACCCGGCATGGCTAGCACCGGCCAGCTCCACAGATAGAACGGCAGGGCCACGGTGCCGCAACGGGCCAGCGCGTCGAGGACGCTGCCGACCCGCCCGGCCGACGGCGATCCCGTCTTGATAGGGATCAGGGCGGCGCAGGCTCCCGTCAGGAACGGCCACGCCTGCGGCGGCGCAAGGTAGAAGGCCTGCACGTCATACCCGGCGCGCCGCATCATCAGGTCGAGACACAGCGACGCCAGGAGGCCGGCGGCCGCGACGATCAGAGTCCAGCGGCCCAAACCGAGGCGCTGCATCCCGATCACCACGACGCTCCAGCCCACGGCGAGTTGCGCCATCACCCCGGGCAGCCAGCCATGCATCAGCAGGTCGTTCCCGGTGCGCGGGTCGTAAGGGCCTTGGGCGATCAAGGCCTGCCCGCCGGCCTGCACTGCGGTCAGCAGCGCCGTCCAACCGTGATCCCGCAGCATGGCCGGCGGCATCAGAAACAGGCCGACGGCCAGCACGGTCACAATGACCGTCACCAACGCCGGAGCCCCCCAACGCGCCAATCCCGCCCAGAGGCCGACCAGCCTGTTCCATGCCGGGCCGCCTTCAGGGTTGTCTCGAACGAGACGCGTCACCGCATAGCCGGCCACGCCCAACGCCAGGGGAAAGCCGAGCCGTCCAGCGCCCATCGGTTCCGGCGCGGCGTGGAAGGCCGTCAGGGCGGCGACGGCGACGGCCGCAAGACAAAGGGCCATCCGCCAGGTCTGGCGGACGGCCCCATGATCTTCAGTCGGCGCGATCAGCATCAACGCCCGGCTTCAGTCTGTCAGGCGGCGCTGTCGGGGGTCGCGGCCTTCTTGCCCTTGGTCTCGGAATAGATGAGCAACGGCTGGGCCTTGCCCTCGATGACCTCGGCGTTGACCACGACCTCTTCGACGCCCTCGAATGTCGGCAGTTCGAACATCGTCTCCAGCAGGATGCCTTCCAGGATCGATCGGAGTCCCCGCGCGCCGGTCTTGCGCGTAATCGCCTTCTTGGCCACCGCGACCAAGGCGTCGTCGGTAAACGTCAGGTCCACGTTCTCCATCTCGAACAGGCGCTTGTACTGTTTGACCAGCGCGTTCTTGGGCTCGGTCAGGATGGTGACCAGCGCCGGTTCGTCCAGATCCTCAAGCGTCGCCAGAACGGGCAGGCGGCCGATGAACTCGGGGATCAGGCCGAAACGCATCAGATCGTCCGGTTCGACACCCTTGAGGATATCGCCCGTCCGGCGCTCATCGATTTCCTTGACCTTGGCACCGAAGCCGATCGAGGCACCGTCACCGCGCGCCGCAATGACCTTTTCCAGCCCGGAGAAGGCGCCGCCGACGATGAACAGGATGTTGGCGGTGTCGACCTGCAGGAACTCCTGCTGGGGGTGTTTGCGGCCGCCCTGCGGGGGCACGGAGGCGACGGTGCCTTCCATGATCTTCAGCAGGGCCTGCTGCACGCCCTCGCCCGAGACGTCGCGGGTGATCGACGGATTGTCCGACTTGCGCGAAATCTTGTCGATCTCATCGATGTAGACGATGCCGCGCTGGGCCCGCTCGACATTGTAGTCGGAGGCCTGGAGCAGCTTCAGGATGATATTCTCGACGTCCTCACCAACATAACCGGCTTCGGTCAGGGTGGTGGCGTCGGCCATGGTGAAGGGCACGTCGATGATGCGCGCCAGCGTCTGGGCCAGCAACGTCTTGCCCGAGCCGGTCGGCCCGATCAGCATGATGTTGGACTTGGCCAGTTCGACGTCGTTGTTCTTCGTCGCGTGGTTCAGGCGCTTGTAGTGGTTGTGAACCGCGACGGAGAGCACCTTCTTGGCGTGGCTCTGACCGATCACATAGTCGTCCAGGACCTCGCGGATCTCCTTGGGCGACGGCACGCCGTCCTTGGCCTTGGAGAACGAGATTTTGTGCTCTTCACGGATGATGTCCATGCAGAGCTCGACGCACTCATCGCAGATGAACACGGTCGGCCCGGCGATGAGCTTGCGCACCTCGTGTTGGCTCTTCCCGCAGAATGAGCAGTAGAGGGTGCTTTTAGCGTCTGTGCCGGCGGCTTTGGTCATCGACCCTTCTCACTCCCGCGATCAGCCCCGATATGAGGCGAAGCGCGCTTCCTTCGCGTTGATTCCCGAACAATGGGCGCAAAGGTCTTCAAAAAATGACAATCAACCATCAAAGCGCCCGCCACAAGCCCGGCCAAGCGCGGCAGGAGATGGAAGCGGACGGTTCACTGTTGAGGATGATCGCGGCGAATGTCTGACATGGGAAGCGATGCTCCATTTCGCCAGCGGTCTCGCAAGGATCAGGCCATCGTGGCCTTCGACTTCGACGGCACCCTGACGGTCCGCGACAGTTTCACTGAATTCCTGCGCTGGCGGGCCGGCGCCGGGGGTTGGGCGCTGGGCCTCGTGAAGATGGCACCGGCCGTAGCCGCCTATGCCCGGGACCGCGACAGGGGGCGGATCAAGGCGGCCTCCGTACGGGAATTCCTTAGGGGCGTGGACCGGGCGGCGCTGGAGGCTGACGCCGAACGCTTCGCCAACCAGCGGTGGGACAGGTTCATGCGTCCCGACGCCCTCGCCTGCTGGAACGCCTGGGGCGAGAAGGGCGCGCACCGGGTCATCGTCACCGCCAGCCCCGAGACGACCGTCGCCCCCTTCGCCCGGCGTCTCGGTGCCGAGGCCCTGCTGGGCACCCAACTGGTGTTCGACGCCGACGACCGCGTCACCGGCACCTTCGCCGGCCCCAACTGCCGGGGCGAGGAGAAGGTCCGTCGTCTGCGCGCGGTCTATGGCGAGGATGTCAGGCTCGCCGCCGCCTACGGCGACACCTCCGGCGACACCGAGATGTTGGCCATCGCCGATGAGCCGGGCTTTCGGGTATTCACCGATCGGCCCGCCTCGCGCTAGCGGTCAGCGGCCGTCGGCGTCAACGTCAAAGACCATGGGCTTGCCGCGCGAGGTGGGGTTCCAGCCCGCTTCGGTCACCGCCGTCACCGCATTGCGCACGGCGTCGACGTTGATGCGCTGCTTTTCCATCTCCGGCCGGCCGTTCG
>JBBQOK010000134.1:0-6481 GCA_038330765.1 Caulobacterales bacterium
CGATAGATTCTTCTTATCCAACCAATAGGTGCGGCTTGACCTGACGATTCCCTACCGCGGCTTGTCCGTCTCCGTGCGCGCGGTCATGGTCGACGCGAACCAAGGATATGCCCCATGCAACGCCTGCCCCTGTCTCTCCTCGTCGTCGCCCTCGCCCTGCCGGCCGTGACGGCGCCGACCTTGGCGGTCGCCCAGACGCCGCCGGCCACCATCGGCGAGCGCTATATTCCCGCGCCGTGGTGGATGCGTGAGCCGGTCATCGCCTCGATCGGCTTTGTACGGACCCAGGTGCCCGCCAACCGCGCCGGCTTCAGCGCCAGTTTCCAGTCCATCGACCGCAGCGCCGCCGAGGCCTCGCGCAAGGCCGCCGATCAGGTGCGGGCCTTGAGCCAGGCGCTGGGCGCCTATGGGGCCGAGGTCGTCCGCGTTGAGACTACCCTGTCGACGCGCCCGCTCTACGACCAGTACCGCGACGAGAACGGGGTGCTGCGCGACAACACCCGCGCCGACAAGATCGAACGCTATCAGGCTGACGCCACCGTCAGCGTCACCATCCGCGACGTGCGGGTGCTGGAACGGGTCTACGCCACAGTCATCGCCTCCCAGCCGACATCGACCGGCGCGGTCTGGTTCAACCTCGAGCCCGACAATGCCCTCAAGACCTGGCTGCAGGGCGAGGCGGTCAAGGATGCGGCGCGGCGGGCCCGGGAGGCGTCGTCCAACGCCGGGGCCACGCTGGGCGGGGTCAAGGTCATCGATCCGACCGGCCGCGCCTGCCAGACCGACGTCCTCGCCGGCTGGCCGTCCTACGGCGGCGGCGCGGCGCATCCCTCGGACGTAGAGGCCGACTATGTAGTCAGCGGAAACCGGATGGCCATGGCTCCGCCGCCCCCACCTGCGGCTGGCGAAGCCCCGTCGGAGGCCCAGATCGAGGCCGCCCGACTGGCGCTTCAGCCGCCGCTTCGCGAACTGACCGATCAGGCCTGCGTCGTCTATGGCCTGAACTGACGATGTTCAAAGCCGATCCCGCCTTCGATCCCGCCTCCGTCGTCGTCTGCGACTGGTCCCTGTGCCAGGTCCGGCTGCAGGACGACGCGCGCTTCCCGTGGCTGATCCTGATTCCGCGCCGCACCGGCCTGCACGAGATCGAGGACCTGACCTTGGAGGAGCGGGCGGCCCTGATGGACGAGGTCGTCCGGGCCGGGGAGGTGGTGCGGGCGATGGGCCGCACCGTCCTGCGCCCGGTGCAGAAGCTGAACGTCGCGGCCCTCGGCAACATCACGGCGCAGCTGCACCTGCATGTGGTGGGCCGTCGGCACGATGACGGTCTGTGGCCGGATCCCGTCTGGGGGCGCGGCGAAGCCGTGCCCTATGGGGCTCAGGCGCTGCAGGCGGCGATGTCGCGGATTCGGCTCAGTCAGGCCGGGCAAAGGTGACGGTCTGGGTTCGCCCATCCCGGGTCAACTGACCCCGCCATCCGGCCCTGTTGCGCTCCAGGGCGATCGATCCGCCCCCTTCCAGCGTCAGGGTCTGTCCGTCCGAGACCGCGCCGCCGGACCCTGAGCCGCCGCGCCAGCCGCCCTCGATCGCCCCGACGCCGGCATCGGTCAGGACCAGATCGAACAGGGTCCGGCCCGAGGCGTCGCTGACCCGCCAGCCGCCGTCCAGCGGCCCGGCGCTCTGGTCGGTGCGGATTTCGGCGGCGGCGACGCCCTGCTCATAAGCGGCCTCCGCGTCGGTCGGCGTGTACTCATAGGAGCGGACATAGGCCTCGACCTTGACCGGTGCCGTCAGGGGCGCGCGGCTCGGGCCGGTTTCGGCGTCACCCTCCGCGACCTCTCGCCCAAAGTCCGAACCCGGCTCGAACGGCCGGATCGCCGGTGCCGTGTAGGACGCCTGGCTGGACGGATGCGACAGGGGCTGCTGGAACAGCAGGCCTGCGAAGGCGACGACGATGAACCCCGACATGACCCCAGTGTGCCGTCATGGACGCCGTCTGGCAAAGCGCCTGCCCTCGACCCGCGAATTCGTGATCGTATTGACGCGGCATCACACGCTTCGTTGACCCCCCCCGCGCCGCTGGACTAAAGCCTGATCACCGAATTCGAGCGGCTGATTTCGCTCAGGTTTCTGAGAACCATTCGCATATGTCGATATCCCCCCTGCCGGGCGTCGCCTCCAACGATCCGATCCCTGAGTCTGGCGACGACCAGACCGGCCGGATGGTGCGTCAACCCAACGGCCGCGTGCGGCCGCTCTCGCCTCATCTTCAGATTTGGCGCTGGCACGTCACCATGGCCGCCTCGATCCTGAACCGGTTGACCGGCGCGGCCCTGTCGGTCGGCGCCCTGTTCGTCGCCGCGTGGCTGGCGGCCCTCGCGTTCGGGCCTGACGCCTATGCGGTCTTCACCCGCTGGATGGGCTCGCCGCTGGGCCTGCTGGTCTGGTTCGGCCTGACGGTCGCCCTGTGCCTGCACCTGGCCGGCGGCATCCGCCACCTGATCTGGGACGCGGGCAAGGGCCTGTCGCTCGAATCCGCCGACCTCCTGTCGTGGGTCTCGATCATCGGCGGGGTGGCGCTGGCGGTGGGGCTGTGGGTCCTGCTGTTCACCTCCGGGAGGGTCGTGCTGTGAGCCGCCAAGCCAAGGCCTTCATCAAGGGCGTCAAGGTCTCCGAGCGCCACGGTGCCGGGGAATGGACCGCCGAGCGGCTGTCGTCACTGATCCTGGTCCCGCTGACCGTGTGGGGCCTCTGGAGCGCCTGGACCCTGTCGGGTGCCGGTTATGACGGCGCGCTGGAGTGGCTCCGGTCGCCGGTCAATGCGTCTGTGCTGGCGGTCACCCTCCTGATCAGCCTGTGGCACATGAACATGGGCCTGAAGGTGATCGTCGACGACTACATCCATCGCCCCGCCTCGCGGAACGCCCTGCTCGGTCTGATCGGCCTGCTGTGCGTCGTCGTCGCCGCGGCGGGCGTCTTCTTCATTGTGCGGCTGGCGCTGGGTTCGGCCCCGCTCCCGGCCGGTTTCGGAGCCTGAACGCGTGGCTGCTTATGAATTCGTCGACCATGCCTATGATGTCGTCGTCGTCGGCGCGGGCGGTTCCGGCCTTCGCGCGGCCCTCGGCGCCGCCCAGCAGGGGCTGAAGGTCGCCTGCGTCACCAAGGTCTTCCCGACCCGCTCGCACACCGTCGCCGCCCAGGGTGGCATCTCCGCCAGCCTCGGCAACATGGGCGAGGACAGCTGGCAGTGGCACATGTACGACACCGTCAAGGGGTCGGACTGGCTGGGCGACCAGGACGCCATCGAATATCTGGTCCGCAACGCGCCCAAGGCCGTCTACGAGCTGGAGCACTGGGGCGTGCCGTTCAGCCGCACCGACGAAGGCAAGATCTACCAGCGTGCCTTCGGCGGCATGACGCGCAATTTCGGCGAGGGCCCGGTGCAGCGCACCTGCGCCGCCGCCGACCGCACCGGCCACGCCATTCTGCACACCCTCTACGGCCAGTCAGTGCGCCGCGAGGTCGAGTTCTTCATCGAGTATTTCGGCCTCGACCTGATCATGCAGGCCCAATCTGACGGGACCCAGGCCTGCACCGGCGTGACCGCGCTCAAGCTCGACGACGGCACCCTGCACCGCTTCCGCGCCAAGCTGGTGATCCTGGCGACCGGCGGCTACGGCCGCGCCTATTTCTCGGCTACCAGCGCCCACACCTGCACCGGCGACGGCAATGCCATGGTGCTGCGCGCCGGCCTGCCGCTGCAGGACATGGAGTTCGTCCAGTTCCACCCCACCGGCATCTACGGCGCCGGCTGTCTGATCACCGAGGGTGCCCGCGGCGAGGGTGGTTATCTGACCAACTCGGAGGGGGAGCGGTTCATGGAACGCTACGCCCCCTCGGCCAAGGATCTGGCCAGTCGTGACGTGGTCTCCCGCTCCATGACCATGGAGATCCGCGAGGGTCGCGGCGTGGGCCCGAACAAGGACCACATCAACCTGCACCTCGACCACCTCGATCCGGCCGTGTTGCACGAGCGCCTGCCGGGTATTTCGGAATCGGCCCGGATCTTCGCCGGCGTCGACGTGACCAAACAGCCGATCCCGGTGATCCCGACCGTCCACTACAATATGGGCGGCATCCCCACGAACTATCACGGCGAGGTCCTGACCAAGGTCGGCGACAATGCCGACACGGTGGTGCCCGGCCTGATGGCCGTGGGCGAGGCGGCCTGCGTCTCGGTGCACGGGGCCAACCGTCTCGGCTCCAACTCCCTGACCGATCTCGTGGTGTTCGGCCGCGCCGCCGGCCTGCGCTGCGGCGAGGTGGTGGACAAGGGCTCGAAGGTTCCGGACGCCCCGGCCTCGGTCACCGACGGACATCTGGCCCGCATGGACCGCTTCCTCCACGCCAATGGCTCGACCCCGACCGCGAAACTGCGCATCGACATGCAGCGGGCCATGCAGTCCGACGCCGCCGTCTTCCGTACCGGCGCGACGCTGCAGGAGGGGGTGGCCAAGCTGCGCGCCATCCACGCCGCCGGCGACGACATCAAAACCACCGACCGCGGCCTGATCTGGAACACCGATCTGGTCGAGACCCTCGAATACGACAACCTGATCGACCAGGCCCTGGTCACTATCGAGAGCGCCCTGAACCGCACCGAAAGTCGCGGCGCTCATGCCCGCGAGGACTATCCGGACCGCGACGACAAGCAGTGGATGAAACACACCCTCGCCTGGAAGGTCCCGGGCGAGACGGTGAAGATCGACTACCGCCCGGTCCACACCTACACGATGTCGAAGGACATCGACTACATCGAGCCCAAGGCTCGGGTTTACTAGGAAGCACCGATGGCCCGCACGCCGAGGAAGCCGCCTGTCGAGACCGCGCCGCCCGAACCGGTGCCGCTCCCGATCCATGACCGCACCCGGATCGCGGGGGTGCCGCGTCGCTCGGCGGGGCTGAAGCTTCTGCTGGTTTGCGGACTGGCGCTGGCGATGAGCATCGCCGCCCTGTTCGTCTTCGCCCTGCTGATGGACCGCTCCAACCGGGCCCGCGAGGTGGCGGACGAGGTCGGCAGCCTGATGGGCGGGCCGCAGACCTTCCTCGGCCCGGTCATCGCCGTGCCCTACAGCCGGAACGTGGTCGAGGCCGCGTCGGTCAACCCGGGCGGCCCGGCGCGGGCGGCGCAGACGAGCGTGGACGCCGGCGTCTGGCATATCTTCCCGACCCGCGGCCGCGTGCAGGCCGCGACGGTGTCCGAGGTGCGCAGCCGGTCGCTGTTCAAGGTGCCGGTCTACACCGCCGACCTGACCTATTCGGCGACCTTCGACCTGAGCAACGCCGGGGCCGAGGCCCCGCGCGGCGCGGTCCTGGACTGGAGCCGGGCCGAGATCGTGCTGGGTGCCTCCGACGCGCGGGGTGCCAAGTCCGACATCGGACTGACGCTGGGCGGCCAGACAGTGGCGCTGACGCCATCCACGGTCGAGCCGACGATCTCCCTCAATGCGCCCGACAATCAGGACGCCGCCGTCGCAGTGAGCGGGGACGGTGGGTTGCGGCTGTTCGGGACACGTCTGCCCGAGGCCCTGCGCGCCGGCGGCCCCTTCGTGGTCTCCGGCCGCGCGACCTTCTCCGGCGCGCAGAGAATCGCGGTGCTGGCCTTCGCCGGAACGACCGAGGCGGTCATCCGCGGCGACTGGGCCCATCCGTCCTACAACGGCGGCTTCCTGCCGGCGCGTCAGAACGCCGTCGACGGCCCCGGCTTCAACGCCACCTGGACCGTTCCCTTCGTGGCGCGAGGCGTGCCCGTCGAAGGCGACGCCAATACGCTCAGCCGTCTCGGATCGACCTCGCTCGGCGTCACCTTCGTCGAGCCGGCCAACCCGTATCAGTCAGTCAGCCGTTCGTTGAAATACGCACCCCTGTTCATCGGACTGGTGTTCCTGACCTACTTCCTGTTCGAGACCACCACGGGCCGTCGGGTCCACCCGGCCCAGTACATCCTGGTCGGCTCGGTGCAGGTCATCTTCTATATGCTGCTGCTGTCGATCGCCGAGCACACAGGCTTCGACATCGCCTTCGCCCTGGCGGCAGCCGCGACGGTCGGGCTGATCTCGGCCTATGCCGGCTGGGCCTTCGAAAGCCGCCAGCAGGGCATCCGGGCGCTGGTCGCCTTCGCCTTCCTCTACGGCCTCATCTACGTCCTGATGCGGCTTGAGGACTACGCCATGCTGGTCGGAGCCTTCTCCGCCTTCGCGGCCCTCGCGGCCGTCATGTATTTCACCCGCAAGGTCGACTGGTACGGCATGGCGGGCAACGAGACCCGAGATAACGCCTGATGGTTCAGCTCACTCTCCCCAAGGGCTCCAAGCCCACCCGCGGCAAGGTCCACAAGGCCCCCGACGGCGCGAAGAACGTCAAGACCTACAAGGTCTATCGCTACGACCCCGAGGTCGATGCGGACCCGCGCTGGGACTCC
>JBBQOK010000135.1:0-6458 GCA_038330765.1 Caulobacterales bacterium
ATCGACGCCTTCGCCGAAATCACCGAGGACCGCCAGTTCATCCACATTGATCCGGTGGCGGCGAAACAGACTCCGTTCGGCGGCACCATCGCCCACGGCTTCCTGACCCTTAGCCTGCTTTCGGCCATGACCTATGACGCCGTCCCACCGCTCGAGGGCGTGGTGATGGGGGTCAACTACGGCTTCGACAAACTACGCTTCCTCGCGCCGGTGCCGGCGGGATCGAAGGTCCGTGGACGATTCAAACTGCTGTCCGCCGAGGACAAGGGTCCAATGGGGGGCGGCACCCGCTGGTTGCTCAAGCACGAGGTCACCGTCGAGATCGACGGCGCAGACAAGCCGGCCCTGATCGCGGAGTGGCTGGGGATGCAGGTGGTGGGCGGGTGACATTGAATTGGACCATCGATTGGTCCATATTCAGGCCATGACCGATGTTCCGGTATCCGAAGCCAAGGCTCGCCTGACCGCCCTCGTCCGACAGGTTGAGGAAGGAAAGGATGTGTTCCTGACGCGCAACGGTCGCCGGGTGGCGCGGATTACCGCGGCGCGCCCAAGGCGTGTCCTGACCCCGGAGGAGCGGATGCAGGTCATCCGCAAGGCACAGGCCGCCGCGGAAGGTAAATTCGAACCCGGATTCGATGCGGCCCGGAGCGCTGACTTCCTCTACGGCGACGACGGCCTGCCGGGGTGATCGCCCTCGACAGTTCGGCCTTGATCGAGGTCGTCGCCCGGCAACCCTTGGCTGATCGTTGCTCGTACGTCCTGACCCGGGCCGAACTGATCATGTCGGCTGCGACCTTGGCCGAGACCTTGATCGTCGCCAGCAGGAAGCGGGTGCTCCCGGAACTCGACGATGTGATGGCCGCTCTCGACCTCACCATACAGGAGGTGGATGTCGAGTTCGCTGAGCGCGCCGCCGATGCCTACCGCCGGTGGGGCAAGGGGTTTCACCGGGCCGATCTGAACTATGGTGACAGCTTCAGCTACGCCCTGGCGGAAATGTACGCCTGCCCTCTGCTCTATGTCGGCAACGACTTCTCACAAACGGATGTGGTCAGCGCCCTCGCTTGAACTCGAGATCGACGGTGCCGACGAGCCGATCCTGATCGCGGAATGGTTGGGAATGCAGGTGGTCGGGTCGGACCGACCACTATGCCCACCTCGTCTGTCGCAGCCTGATGCTGCAAGCCGCTGCGGCGACGGCACCCGTTATTCCGAACATCGCCAGACCTGTTCCGTCGGGCCAGCCTCCACTCATGACCAAGTAGGTGACGGTCCCACCGAATGCGCCCGTCGCCGCGCAGAGGCAGATCCAAAGCGCGTCATCGTGAACGGCTCGGGCAAAGAAATGGCAGACCGTTCCGACCGCGGCGGCCGGGATGATTCCGATCACGTACCCGACGACCAGGCTGATAAGCCCCGCGCCGATGATGCTGCCGACAAGGTCGACCAACGTCGAACCTGTTTCGCCGGCAAAATTCCCCGCCAACACTGCCGGTGCGATCAGGCCGATCCACATGACCGCCGCCCCGACCGGTGGCCCAACCAGCGCAAATGTGCCGACAGTGCGGACGAATTGCTCCGTGACGGATGATCGGCCCATATGGCGACGCTAAGCCCGCAGGCGCTTAATCACGATGTGGCGCCGGGCCGCAGTCACCCCTCCCCCAGGCACCGCAACGCCACTTCCAGATTGCGCAGCCCGTCCTCGCCCGTCACCGCCGGCGGCTCGCCCGTGCGGATCGCGTGCGCGAACGCCTCCAGCTCCTTTTTCAGCGGCTCGGCGGGCCAGCTGTTGACGGCGCGGGTCTGGTAGGAGCCGTCGGGCTGCTGGCCGAAATACTCGGTGACCTGACGGGTGATCAGGTCGGCGACCACGAATTTGCTCATCGTCGCCACCTGCAGGGTGCGGACCTTGTAGGGGGTGACCCAGTTGGTGGTGATGTGGGCGATGGCACCGCTTTCCATCCGGAACTGCAGCAAGGCGGTGTCCTCACGCTCGGCGCGGGTCCGGGCTAGCTGGGGTTGAACCTCGACCACTTCGGAGTCCGTCAGGTGGCGGATGATGTCGATGTCATGCACCGCCAGGTCGATGACCACCCCGACCTCGCCCATGCGCGGCGGGAAGGGGCCGACGCGGGTGATCTGGATGGAGATGATGTTGTCACCGTCGATGGCGCGCTTGACCGCCTCCACCGCCGGGTTGAACCGCTCGACCTGACCGACCATCAGCACCCGGTCGTTGGCGCGGGCCGCGTCGATCATGCGCCGGGCGTCGGCGACGGTCGCCGCGATCGGCTTTTCGACCAGCACATGGACGCCCTTTTCCAGCAGGGCCACCGACAGATCGGCATGATGCCGGTTTGGCGTGGCGACCACGGCGGCGTCCAGACCGGCGGCGACGAAGTCCTCGGCCGTGGTGAAGGCCGCGGCGTCATACAAGGCCGCAATACCCTCGGCCGTGGCGGCGTCGGGATCAAACACGGCGGTCAGGTCGAAATCGCGAATGTCCGACAGCACCCGGGCGTGATTGCGCCCCATAACTCCGACGCCGGCGACGCCGACCTTGAGGGGGGGAAGATGTTGAGTCATGCGCGACCTTGGCCGAAGCTGGCGACCGCCGCGATGATCCTGTCCTGCGTCGCCTCGTCGAGGTCGGCGTGCATGGGCAGGCTGACGACCCGTTCCATCAGCCGCTCGGTGACGGGCAGGCCCTGCGGCCCACGCGGATACATGTCATAGGCTGGCTGCAGGTGCAGCGGGATCGGATAATAGACGGCGGTGGGCACGCCCTGTTCCTTCAGGTGCGCGATCAGACCGTCGCGGTCCTCGTGCTCGATCGTATACTGGGCCCAGTTGGAGACGTTGCCCGCGGGCACATCCGGCACGGCCGCGACGTGGGGTCTCAGGCGCTCGTTGTAGCGGGCCGCGATGCGGTTGCGCCATTCGATCTCCTCGCCGAACACCTTCAGCTTCTCGATCAGGACGGCGGCCTGGATGGTGTCCAGCCGGCTGTTCAGGCCGATGCGCATGTTCAGATATTTGGGGTCGTGGTCGAAGGTCTTGCCTTCCAGATCCCGCGCCACCGCCTTGCCGTGCACGCGGATGGAATCGATCAGCTGGGCCAGGTCGTCGTCATTGGTCAGCACCGCCCCGCCGTCGCCGTAGCAGCCCAGCGGCTTGGCCGGAAAGAAGCTGGTGGTGGTGATGTCGGCCCATTTCAGCGGATGGTCGCCATCGATGGTGCAGCCGAAGCCCTGGGCCGAGTCGGCGATCAGCTTCAGACCATGTTTGTCGCAAATGGCCTTAATGGCGGGATAGTCGGCGGGTTGGCCGAACAGGTCGACGGCGATGACCACGCGCGGCGTCAGCCGGCCTTCTTTCAGCGTCGCCTCGATGGCCGCCTCGAGGTGGCCGGGGTCCATATTGTAGGTGGTGGCGTCGACGTCGACGAAAACGGGCTCGGCGTCGAACCACGGCACGATCTCGGCGGTGGCGGCGAAGGTGAAGCTGGGCACGAAGACCGCATCGCCCCGCCCGATCCCCCAGGCCATCAGCGGCAGGGCCAGGGCATCGGTACCGTTGGCGCAGCCGAGGGCGTGTTTCGCGCCTCCGAAGGTGGCCAGGTCGGCCTCGAACCGGCGCACCTGCGGGCCCATGACCCAGGCACCGCCGACCACGGCCGCCTGCACGGCCGCCTCGATGGCACCGTTGAGCCGCAGCCGCTGGGCCTGAAGGTCGATGAAGGGGATCATGCCGGGATGTCTCCGAGCGCGCGGGAGTGACCGCGCCGGGGTGGCGCTCCCTAGCAAATCGTCCGCGGTCACGCCAAATCCGCCGGGGTCACTTCCCGTGACGGGTTGCAACGACCGTGCAGGGTGCCGTATGCCCGACCACCATGACATCTGGCGTGCCCGCCGTCTTCCTCGATCGCGACGGCGTTCTGATCGAGGACACCGGCTATCCCCATCTGGAAGACCATCTCCGCCTGATACCCGGTGCCGCCGAGGCCGTGCGCCGGCTGAATACGCTCGGCTACCTCTGCGTCGTGGTGACCAACCAGTCCGGTGTGGCGCGCGGCCGGTTCAGCGAAGACCAGATGAAGGTCTTCAACGCCCTGGTGGTGCGCAAGCTGGCGGCCGGGGGCGCGGTGATCGGCCCGGTCTACGCCTGCCCCTTCCACGCCGAGGCCCGGGACGAACGCTATCGCCATCCCGACCATCCAGACCGCAAACCCAACCCCGGCATGATCCTGCGCGCCATCGCCGACCACGGCATCGATCCGGCGAAATCCTTCCTGATCGGCGACCAGCCCTCGGACCTCGAGGCCGCCCGTCGGGCCGGCATCCCCGGCTTCCGCTTCGAGGGCGGAAACCTGGATGATTTCGTCCGGGAGTTGCTGGGGCACTGAATCGGGACGCACCGCGTCAGTTCGCCTCGGGTGGGAATTCCACCGCCGATGAAATAGGCTCGTTCGACAGCCCCCCTCCCGGAGCCCTCCATGACCCAGACCTTCGCCGAGCGCCGCTGGACCAGTTCCGACGGTCTGAGCCTGTACGCCCGCGACTATGCGGCGGCGTCCGGCCCGGCAAAGCTGCCGGTCATCGCCATCCACGGCCTGACCCGCAATTCGGCCGATTTCGAGATCATCGCGCCGCTGATCGCCCAGAGCGGCCGCCGGGTGCTGGCGGTCGACATTCGCGGCCGCGGCCAGTCGGACCGGGCACCCGATCCGATGACCTACCAGCCCGTCACCTACGCCCATGACGTCCTGGGCCTGATGCGCGATGCAGGCATCGAACGCGCGGTCTTCCTCGGCACCTCCATGGGCGGGCTGATCACCATGGCGCTGGCCGCCCTTCGCTCGAAGGTCATCGCCGCAGCCATCATCAATGACGTCGGACCGGAGGTGGCGAAGGAAGGTCTGACCCGCATCGCCGCCTATGCCGGCCAGCCGGTCGAGATACACAACTGGGCCGAGGCGGCGGCCCACGTCCGCAAACTCAACGAGGGCGCCCTGCCGCATTTTTCCGATGCCGACTGGGACGCCTTCGCCCGGCGCACCTTCCGCATCGGCACCGAGGGGACGCCGGTACCGGACTATGACCCCGACATCATGGCACCGATCCGTGCCGCAGGGGCCAAGGCCCTGGTCCCCAATCTGTGGCCCTTCTTCACCCGGCTGGCCAAGGGGCGGCCGGTGCTGCTGGTGCGCGGCCAGACCTCGGACCTGCTCAGCGAGGCGATCGCCGCGAAGATGCGCAAGCGGGTCCCGAAAATGGATTTCGTCGAAGTCCCCGGCGTCGGACACGCCCCCATGCTCGACGAGCCCGAGGCCAAGGCGGCGATCTTCCCGTTCCTGTCGGAAGCGCCGTGAAGGGAGTGGTTGGTGACGGGTGATTGATGCCGCCGCCGGGGGTCGGGGTCAGCTCACTTCGACCGAACCGGACAGCCACCAATCACTATCCGCTAATCACTCCTCCGGCACATTCGCGTCCAGTTCGTCCAGCCACACCCGCGCCGTGGCGTCCGACGGCGCGCGCCAGTCGCCGCGGGGCGAAAGCGAACCGCCTGTAACGACCTTCGGTCCGTTGGGCAGGGCTGACCGCTTGAACTGCGAGGTCTGGAAGAAGCGCACGAGGAATTTGCGCAGCCAGTGTTTGATGGTCGCCAGGTCGTAGGCGAGGCGTTCGTCATCGGGCGTGTTGACCGGCCAGTCGCCCGTCGCCGCATCCTTCCAAGCCTGATGCGCCAGATACGCCACCTTGGACGGCTTGAGGCCGAAGCGGGTGATATGGAACAGGAAGAAGTCGTTCAGCGCATAGGGGCCGACCATCTCCTCGGTCGACTGGATCTTGCCGTCGGCACCGGCCGGAACCAGTTCCGGCGAAATCTCCGTGTCCAGAATGGCGTGCAGGACGTCGGCGGCCCCGCCGGCGTGCTCCTTCGCCGCCACCCAGCGGATCAGGTGCCGGATCAGCGTCTTGGCCACCCCGCCGTTGACGTTGTAGTGGCTCATATGGTCGCCGACGCCATAGGTGGACCAGCCCAACGCCAGTTCCGACAGATCGCCGGTGCCCAGCACGAAGGCGTCGTGCTGGTTGGCCAGCCGGAACAGATAGTCCGTCCTCAGACCGGCCTGCACATTCTCGAAGGTGATGTCGTGAACCGGCTGACCCATGGAGAAGGGATGGCCGATATCGGCCAGCATCCGCTCGGCGGCGCGACGAATGTCGATCTCGTGGGCGCTGACGCCCAGCGCCTTCATCAGGGCGTGGGCGTTGGACTTCGTCCCCTCCGAGGTCGCGAACCCCGGCAGGGTGAAGCCAAGAATGTTGGCGCGCGGCAGTTTGAGCCGGTCGAACGCCCGGCAGGCCACCAGCAGGGCCTGGGTCGAATCCAGCCCGCCCGAGACGCCGATGACGATCCGCTCGCCGTTGGTCGCCTTGAGCCTCCGC
>JBBQOK010000136.1:0-6275 GCA_038330765.1 Caulobacterales bacterium
GATCCGCGCCCCGACCACGGCGATACAGGGCCGCGCCGTCAGTTCGGGGTCGCCGAGGGTCCACAGCACCGGCGGCGGCGGATCGACGGCGGCCAGCATCTCGGGATAGCCGGCGTCGCCCAGCACCATCAGCCGCGCCCCGATCCGGGTCCCGGCCTCGATCTCGGCCTCGATCATCGCGGCTGCTGGCAGGTCGTGCCCGTGCCCGCCGCCCCGTCGGATCAGGTCAGGCAAGGCCTCGATGGCGCGTTGGGCCGAGCCGAACCGGTCCAGCAGTTGTTTGAAGGTGACCGGACCAATCCGGTCCGTGCGCGCCAGTCGCAGTCGGGCGAACCGCTCCGTCTCCGGCAGCGGCGCGCCCTGCGTCACGGCTTACCGGCACCGATGCGGGGTTCTGTCCCCTTGAACAGACGGGCGATGTTCTGGTGGTGCCGGATCCAGATCAGCACGGCGGTGAACAGGGCCACCAACTGGATCGGCGCGGGCACGGGAAGGCTCAGCGCCGCCAGCGGCAGCACCGCGAGGGCCGGAGCCGCCGCCGCCGCGATCAGTGCCGCCAGCGAGGAGACGCGGAACACCGCCGCCACGATCAGCCAGGTCGCCCCGGCCAGCAGACCCAGCGGCCACGCGGCGGCCAGCAACAGGCCAAAGAAGGTGGCGACGCCCTTGCCACCCTTGAAGCCGAGCCAGACGGGGAACAGATGGCCGAGGAAGGCCGCTCCGCCCGCGATCGCGCCCGCGACATCGCTGTTGAACAGGTGCCGCGCGATCAGCAGCGCCACGGCACCCTTGCCGGCGTCCAGCAGCAGGGTGGCGATGGCCAGGTCCTTGCGCCCCGTACGAAGCACATTGGTTGCGCCGATATTGCCCGAACCGATACTGCGCACGTCGCCGGCTCCACCGAGCCGCGTCAGAATCACCCCGAATGGAATGGAGCCCAGCAGGTATCCGCCCACCGCCACGAGCGCGAGCGTTCCCAAGGCCGGGCCGACCAGATCCTGCAAGTGATTCGCTCCCCGTTAGCGTGCGTCGTGGACGATGCGTCCGCCGACGACGGTGAGCAAGACCTTGCCTTGCAGGCGGCGTCCGTCGAAGGGCGAGTTCTTGGACTTGGACTTCAACGCATCGGCGTCGATGACCACCGGCGCACCCGGATCGAACAGGATCAGGTCGGCCGGCGCTCCCTTGGTCAGAACACCCGCGCCCAGCCCCATCAGGGTCGCCGGTCCGTGGGTCAGGGGGCGCAGGATGTCCAGCAGGTCAAGCCCGTCCTCATGATGCAGCGTCAAGGCGGCGGGCAGCAGGGTCTCCAGACCGACGGCACCCGGCGCGGCTTCCTCGAACGGGCGGCGCTTGTCTTCCGCAGGGGCCGGGGCATGGGCGCTGGTGATGGCGTCGATCAGGCCTTCGCGCACCGCCTCGATCAACGACTGACGGTCGCTCTCGGGCCGCAGGGGCGGGTCCATCCGGTAGAAGGTCCGGTAGTCGCCGATGTCGATCTCGTTGAAGCACAGGTGGTTGATCGACACCGAAGCGGCGACCTCCAGCCCGCGGGCCCGGGCCCGGGCCAGCGTCTCCAGCGCGCCCTCGGTAGAAATCTGGTCGACGAGGAAGCGGGCGCCGGTCTGCTCGACCAGCGCAAGATCGCGCTCCAGCTGGATGCGCTCGGCGATGGCCGGCACCGAGGGCAGGCCCAGCCGCATGGCCAGTTCGCCCGCCGTCGCCACCGCACCTTCGCTCAGCCAAGGATCGGTCGGGCGACACGACACCAGCGCATTGAACGTCGCCGCATAGCTCATCACCCGTTGCAGCATCCGGGTGTTGGCGATGACCCGGTCTACGTCGGTGAAATACAGGGCACCGGCCTCGTCCATCAGGCCGATCTCGGCCATCCGCACGCCGTCACGGCCCCTGGTCGCCGCCCCGGCCGCCCGGACGTTGACCAGGCCGAGGGCCGCGCCGCGCCGCTGGATGAATTCGATCATGGCCGGATCGTCGATGGCCGGGTCGGTGTCCGGCTGGATGACGATAGTGGTCACCCCGCCCGCCGCCGCCGACAGCGAGGCCGACTTCAGCGTTTCCTTCGGTTCCGCCCCCGGCTCGCCGGTCTTGACCCGGATGTCGATCAGGCCCGGCGACAGGCACAGGCCGCGCGCATCGACGACCTCGACCCCGTCCGGCGCCGCCGCGCCGTGACCATGGATGACCTCCACGATCCGGCCGTCCTCGACCAGCACCGCGCCGGGGCCGTCATAGTCCGACGCCGGGTCCAGCAGCCGGGCGTTGAGGATGGCCAGAGCCTTGATGTCCGGGGCGCTCATGTCTCGCCTCCCTCGCGCCGCACCGACAGGGCCGCCAGCACCGCCATTCGCGCCGCCACCCCCATCTCGACCTGATCCTGGATCAGCGAGACGGTCAGATCGTCGGCGACGTCGGAGTCGATCTCGACGCCCCGGTTCATCGGCCCCGGGTGCATGACCTTCGCCCCAGGGTTCGCCCAGGCCAGTTTCTCACGGTCGAGACCCCAGAAGCGGAAATACTCGCGGGTCGAAGGCACCAGCGCCCCCTCCATCCGTTCCAGTTGCAGGCGCAGCATCATGACGACGTCGCACCCCTGCAGCCCCTCTCGCATGTCGTGGAAGACCTCGCAGCCCCAGCGGTCGGCGTCGCCGGGGACCAGCGTCGGCGGCCCGATCAGCCGCACCCGCGCGCCCATCATCGACAGCAGGGCCACGTTCGACCGCGCCACCCGGCTGTGGGCGATGTCGCCGCAGATGGCGACGGTCAGCCCGCCCACATCGCCGAAGGCCCGGCGCAGGCTCAGCAGGTCCAGCAGCGCCTGGGTCGGATGTTCGTGCCGCCCGTCACCGGCGTTGACCACCGAACAGCCGACCTTCTGCGACAGCAGGGCCGCCGCGCCCGAGGCGGAGTGGCGCACCACCAGCACGTCCGGCTTCATGGCGTTCAACGTCGCTGCCGTGTCGATCAGGGTCTCGCCCTTGGCCACTGACGAGGTGCGCGGGCTCAGCGCCGTGACGTCAGCCCCCAACCGCTTGGCCGCGATCTCGAACGAGGCGCTCGTGCGGGTCGAGTTTTCGAAGAACAGGTTCATGACCGTGCGCCCGCGCATCAGGTCCAGCGACTTTGAGGATTGCCGGTTGAAGTCGACGAAGGCGTCGGCCAGGTCCAGCAGGGGCGGGACGGTGGCGGCGTTCAGATCACCTGCGGACAGGAAATGATCGCGGGGGAACGGCGCCAGCCGCTCGTGAATCAGGTCGGTGACGGCGGCGGGCTGGGTCATCGAGACGCGGCTATACGGCGGACTCACAGGAAACGGAAGGCCGCGAGCAGGATCGGTATCGTTGCGGCGCTCGCCACGGTCGTGAAAGCCACGATCCCGGCGATCAGCGGGGCGTCCCCGCCCATCTGCCGGGCCAGCACATACGATGCCGCCGCTCCCGGCGCCGCGCCGGCCAACAGGGCGATGCCCTGAGCCATCCTGTCCCCGCCCAGCCAGCCGCAGACGAAATACATCGCCACCGGCAGGACCAGCAGCTTGATCGCCGAAACGGTCACGATCAGCCCCGGCCTCGCCGCGGCGTGACGGAAGCTCAGGCCCGCGCCGGCGGTGATCAGCCCCAGGGCGATGGCTCCCGGCCCCATCAGATCGAACACCCCGGTCAGAAGGGGCGGCAGAGGCACGCCGGTCAGGTTCAGTGCCGCCCCGATCCCGCAGGCCCAGATGATCGGATTGCGGGCCAGTGATCTCAAGGCCAGCTTCCAGCCGCCGCCCTGACCCGCGCCCCACCGCGCCAACGCCAGAACGCAGATCACATTCAGCGCCGGGGCCAGCACACCGAAGGCCACCGCCGCCGTGCCCAGCCCGGCGGGGCCGAACACCGACCCGGCGACCGGCAGGAAGACGAAGCCGTTCCAGCGGATGACGCCTTGAAACACGCTGGTGAAGCCCGGGTCGCTGACCCGGATCATCGGCTTGGCCAGCAGCGTCAGGCCCGCCACGGCGAAGGCCACGCCGATGGTGCTCAGGGCCACCGGGCCCGCTGTCCCGGCGCTGAAGTCGGCTCGCCAGACGGCCGGGATCAGGAAGGCGGGGTAGAAGATAAAATAGGTCAGCCGCTCGACCGCGCGCCAGCCGTCGTCGGTCAGCAGGCCGCGCACCTTCAGGCCCCAGCCCAGCGCGATCATCGCGAACACCGGCACGATCCCGGCCAGCAATCCGGTCATCGGGCCGCCGCGTCCCTCAGCCGGTCCAGCGCCCCCTGCAATATCCAGGCGGCGGCGGTGCGATCCACCACTTCGGCCCGGCGTTTGCGGGTCAGGTCCAGCTCCTCGATCAGGAACCGCTCGACCGCGCTGGTCGACAGCCGCTCGTCCTGAAAGGCGCAGGGCACGGCGCGGATGCGCTGCAGATTTCTCGCAAAGGCCCGGCACGACTGCGCCCGCGGCCCCTCGCTGCCGTCCATGTTCAGCGGCAGGCCGATCACCAGCCCCGACGCCTTGCGCCCGTCCATCAGCTTCAGCACCGCATGGGCGTCGTCGGTAAACCTGGTCTTGCGGATCAAAGACAGCGGGCTGGCGATCATCCGCGTGACGTCGGACACGGCCACGCCGATGGTCTTCTCGCCGAGGTCCAGCCCCAGCCACGGCGTGCCGGGCGGGGTCGAGGCGGCGAGGTCTTCGAGCGATAGAACTGTCACGGCTTGGCGGTAAGACTGGCGAGCCGCCCTGTCAAAGCGCAAGGTGGAACGATTGTTGATGGGGGAACATCCGATGAAGCCAGTCACCTTCCTTGTCGCCTTGCTCGGCCTCACCGCCTGCGACACCCAGGTCGAAAGCCGCAAGGCCGAGGTCCCCGCCGCCGAACAGTCGGCCCCGGCCGCCGCCGTCGCCGCGCCCCTGACCGCCGCCGGCCCCGCCGCCATCGTCCAGCCAGACGCCGACGAAGGCCAGCAGTGGGCCGCCGCAGTGGTCGAACTGACCCCGCTGGCGCGTCAGGGCGACCGGACCGTCAAACTGTTCGGCACGGCCGGCGGCGATCCGGCCATGAACGGCCTCTACACCCATGTCGCCTTCTTCGATTCCCCGGCCGAGGGCTGGCGCGTCTTCCGCATTGGCGACTTCCTCGATTACCGCCTGCTGTCAGAGGCACCGGGCCGGGTCGATCTGGAGGTCACCGAGAGCACCATGGACGAGGCTTCGGGCCAGATCGGCAGCCGCACCCGCCGCGTCATCGTCGGCTGGGCGCTCGCCGCGGACGGCTCTGCACCGGCGACCGTGACGGTTTCACCGGCCCAATAGGCACCCGGCAGCGTCTGAATCCTTGTGAAACCGGGGCTGGAACGCTAATCCCGCCCGTTCTGGTTTCACATTTGGAGGGCCGCATGGCCATCGACGCCGCGACCGTGCGCCGCGTGGCGCACCTCGCCCGCATCAAGACCCCCGAGGACCGGCTGGAGCCGCTCGCCGCCGAGCTGAACGGCATCCTCGCCTGGATCGAACAGCTCAACGAGGTCGACGTCGCCGGCGTCGAGCCCATGACCTCCAACGTCGCCCAGCCGCTGCGCCTGCGCGACGACGTGGTCACCGACGGCGACAAGGTCGCCGACGTGCTCGGCAATGCGCCGCGGTCCGCCGACGGCTTCTTCGTCGTGCCCAAGGTGGTCGAATAGAATGTCCGACCTCACCAGACTGACCCTCAAGGCCGCGCTCGACGGCCTCAAGGCCCGCGACTTTTCGTCCGAGGAAATCACCCGCGCTTTCGTCGCCAATATCGACGCCGCCAACCCGCGCCTGAACGCCTTCATCGTCCAGACCACGGACAAGGCCCTGGCCATGGCCCGCGCCTCCGACGCCCGTCTGGCCAAGGGGGAGGGCGGTGCCCTCGAAGGCGCGCCGCTGGGGATCAAGGACCTGTTCTGCACCGACGGCGTCCAGACCACCGCCGGCTCCAACATGCTGCGCGGCTTCGTGCCCCCCTATGAGTCCACCGTCACCGCCAACCTGTGGCGCGACGGGGCGGTCATGCTGGGCAAGCTCAACATGGACGAGTTTGCCATGGGCTCGTCCAACGAGACCTCGGCCTTCGGTCCGGTCGTGAACCCATGGAAGTCAAACGCATCCAACGCCGACCTGACCCCGGGCGGTAGCTCGGGCGGTTCGGCCTCGGCCGTCGCCGGCGACCTGTGCCTGGCCGCCACAGCCTCGGACACCGGCGGTTCGATCCGCCAGCCCGCCGCCTTCACCGGCACCGTCGG
>JBBQOK010000137.1:0-6271 GCA_038330765.1 Caulobacterales bacterium
CGCCGAGGTCTTGCCGCGCTGGTCTTCCAGCTCGTATTCGACCTTGGCATTCTCATCGAGCCCTTGCAGGCCCGCCTTCTGGACGGCCGTGACGTGAACGAACACGTCCTGACCGCCGCCGTCGGGCTGGATGAAGCCGAAACCCTTGGTCGGGTTGAACCATTTGACCGTGCCGGTCGCCATGTTGCGTCTCCTGAACGCGCGCTTTCCAGGCGGACGCCCCTCTGGGGACGCCCGTCAGCCCATCTGGACGAGCTCATTCAGCGAAGGAGCGCTGCACGGGTGTGGAGGCCGCGCGAAATCCGGACTGCGGGCAAAGTAATCTCGCGCAATGCGTGCCCGGTCAACCCGATTCAGCCGCCGCCTTTGCCGCAGTCTTCGTCCGCTGTTCAGGCGACGGCCCCATGGCGCACAGCGGCCTCGGCGCGCCGTCCAGATGCAGGTGGTTGGCGTGGGCGTCATTATAGTCCGGCGTCAGCACGGTCGAGAACACCCGGCAGGCCCCGTCGCGGATGCGCTTCAGGAACGTTTGCCCCTCGGTACCGGCAGGTCCGGTGCCGTCCCAGTCGGCCAGCACCGACACCTTGCGCCCGTCGGCCAGGGTCATTCCGCCGATGTCCAGCGCATTGGCCCGGGCGTGCTCGCTGGGCCGGGCCGTCAGGTCGGTCTGGCCGTAGATGCGGCGGCAGGCATAGGTGCCGACGTCGTTGATCCGCGTCACCCGGCTGCCGAACGTCGCCTGTGCTGCGGGCTGCAGCACCTGGCGGTCCCAGATGACATAGCGGACCGCCAGCGGGCACTGCATGGCGGGATTACCGGCCAGCGGCGTCACCGCCCCGCCGGTGATCCTGACGGCCCCCCGCACGACACAAAAGCCGCCGTCGTCCCGGTCCTCGGCCCGCTCGACGGTCACGCCAGCCTCGCGCAGCACCTGGATGCAGGCGTCGGTGACGGCGGTGACCTCTTCCGGCGCGGCGGTGCGGACCAGTTCGAAATCGGCCACCTTGGCCGCCGTCGCCTGACCGATCGGCCGGCTCAGATCCAGCGGCTTCCACGGCAGGTCCTGATGCGGCGCGAACAGGTTCAGCAGGGCGAAGGCCGCGCACAGCCCCAGCCCTGCTTCCCACAGGAGGTTCCAGAAGTCGGCGAAGTCACGATCCATAGGGCACCAGCCTTACGCGGCGGCGCGGACCTCCGCCAGTCGCTGGACCAGGGTCGTGCAGGCGCGCTGCCCGGCCGCGCCGTCGTTGCACAGGGCGATGAACCCCAGCCCGCGCTCGGGCGCGGCCAGCACGGTGGCGAACCACATGGTGTTGGAGCCGTTGTGGCTGATCGTCGGCCCCGGCCCGCCGACCCCGGCCCACGGCGCTGCGCTCACGCCCCACCCGGCCGCATAGGCCGGCGGCGACCCGGCGGCAGCGGTCAGCAGATGACGCCGCGTCCCGTCGCTGAGCCAGTCCGGGGCCCCGCCCATCATGGCGGCGACAAAGCGGGCGTAGTCGGTCAGGCTCATGTGCGCCGTGCCCGCAGGTCCCAGGGCCGGGGGATTGTCGGCGAAGCCGGCCGGATCGACGGCGACGCCGCCCCGGTGGCCCCACGGTGCCTCGCCGCGCGGCGCGCCGAAGCCGGCCGAGGCCAGTCCCAGCGGCGCATACAGCTCGGCCGCCATCACCGTCTCCCAAGCTTCGCCCGTGATCGCCTCGATGGCCGCGCCCAGAAGGATATAGTTGCCGTTGCCATAGGCGAACTGGCCCGCCGGCCCGGCCGGGGGCGTCGACAGGGCCCTCGCCGCGAACTCGGCCCGCTGCTCGGGCAGGGGCCGCTGGTCGGCGTGGGCCGCGATCAGCCAGGCCTGGTTGACGAGGGGGCCGTCCAGCAGGCCGGCGCGGTGCCGCATCAGGTCGTCGAGCGTGGTCCCGGCCCAGGCCGGATCGAACGTCAGGCCGGGAATCGCCTCGGTCAGCGGCATGGCCCAGCGGGCACGGCCCTGCTCGACCAGCCGCCCGAAGACGGCGGCGGTCATGGCCTTGGTGTTAGAGCCGAGGTGCCAGCGGTCCTCCAGCCTCGCCGCCGCTTCGCCGCCCGCGCGTCGCACGCCCCGCACCCCGGCCCAGCCGAGGCCCTCGCGCGTGACGATTCCGGCGGCGAGTGCTGGCGGCGCGGCCTCGGTGAAGACGGCGTCCAGCGCGGCCTCGGCCGCAGGGTCCTGCGACCGGATGCGGGCCATGGCGGGAAACGCCCCGACGAGCGGCAGGGCGGCGAAACCGCCCAGCAGGGCGCGGCGAGTGGCGATCATCATGGGTCTCCCAAGCGGACGCTCAGCCTAGAACAGGTGGACGCTGCCTTGCACGTGACAAGCTCGACAGATGCGCGCCGGCTTCGGGACCATCCTGCATCGGGCGCGCAACACGCCTGTAACATTGCCGGGACCGTCCGGTCGGCGCACCATGGCGGCATGGGCAAGAAAACCGACGACTACGAAGCCGAGCTGGAGCGCCTCCAGATCCTGCTGGTCGAAACCCAGGCGTGGACCATCGACAAGGGCGTGAAGACGGTAATCGTCTTCGAGGGGCGGGACACTGCCGGCAAGGACGGCGCGATCAAGCGCATCACCGAACACATGGCCCTGCGCCAGACGCGCGTCATCGCCCTGCCCAAGCCGACCGAGCGCGAGACCGGCCAATGGTATTTCCAGCGCTATGTCCCCCACCTGCCGGCCGAGGGCGAGACCATCCTGTTCAACCGCTCCTGGTACAACCGGGCCGGCGTCGAGCGGGTGATGGGGTTCTGCGACCCGGGTCAGTACGCCCAGTTCCTCAAGGACGCGCCCCATTTCGAGCGGATGCTGGCCGATGGCGGGGTCAACATCATCAAGCTGTGGCTGGATATCTCGAAGGCCGAGCAGGCGGAACGTCTGGCGGCCCGCGTCGCCGATCCGCTGAAGCGGTTCAAGGTTTCGTCGCTGGATGCCGAGGCCCAGGACCGCTGGGACGCCTACAGCGCCGCCCGCGACCGCATGCTGGACCAGACCGACCATCGCACGGCACCCTGGACGGTGGTGGCCACCGACCACAAGAAGACGGCCCGGCTCAACATCATCCGCCATATCCTGCGGTCGATCGGCGGCCCCGGCGCGGCGGCCGACAAGCCCGATCCCGACGTGGTCTTCCCCGCCTCGAAGTCGGAGGGGCGGCTCGCCGTCTGATCAGAAACCCAGTTCCGCCCGCAGCGCCCCGGCGCTGATGCCGTCGGCTCTCAACTGAGCCAGGGTGACCGCGCCGTCACGCTTGGCGAACCGCCGTCCGTCGGGGCCGGTCAGCAGGCGGTGGTGCCGATAAACCGGCGTCGGCCAGTCCATCAGTGCCTGGATCAGGACCTGGATGTGCGTCGCCTCGAACAGGTCCTCACCCCGGACCACATGGGTCATGCCTTGCAGGGCGTCGTCGTGGGTCACGGCCAGATGGTAGGCGGTCCCGGCGTCCTTGCGGGCCAGCACGACGTCGCCGGCGGTTTCAGGGCGCGCCGGGATCCGCCCCGTCTCCCTGTCCGGCCCCTCGCCTGTCTCGATGAAACCCAGACCTTCCCAACGTGCGCCGCCAAGGGCGGCGCGGGCGCGGTCTAATGACAGCCGCCACGCGAACGCCCGCCCCTCCGCCAGCAGTTGCGCCTCCTCTTCCGGTGGATGAGGGCCGGGGCGCGCCGCGTCAGCCGGGCCGTGGGGGGCGTCACCGATGGCGTCGAGGATCTCCTTGCGGGTGCGGAAACAGCGATACAGCAGGCCGCGCCGTTCCAGCGCGCCCACCGCGGCGGCGTAGTCCTGCAGATGGTCGGACTGGCGCCGGACCGGCGTTTCCCAGTCCAGACCCAGCCAGTTCAGGTCCTCCAGGATGGCGGCCTCGAACTCCGGCCGGCAGCGGGTCGGGTCTATGTCCTCGATGCGCAGGATGAATCGGCCGCCGGCGTCGTGGGCCGCGCGCCATGCCGTCAGGGCCGAGAAGGCATGGCCCCTGTGCAGGCGGCCGGTCGGCGAAGGGGCGAAGCGCGTGGTGAACATCCGGGCAGAATAGCGGGAAGCGGACACGATCACAGCCGGGTGCTTGCCGACGGCGGGGCCGCCGCTACGGTCCCGGCCATGCACACTCCCTATTGGCACGACGACATCGAGGCGGCGCGCGAGGCGGTCGTCGCCCTAGATCCCCTGCTGGCCCGCGCCCACGCCCAGACGCCGGCGTTCGAGTGGCGCCGCCGCACCGGTGGCTTCGAGGGCCTGTTCCACATGATCGTCGACCAGCAGGTCTCGCTCGCCTCGGCCGCCGCCATCCGGGCGCGCGTCGAGGCCGGTCTGGGCGGAGAGGTGACGCTGGAGCGGGTGCTGGCCACCGATATCGAAACCCTGCGCAGTTTCGGCCTGTCGATCCAGAAGGCGACCTACGGCCACGAGATCGCCCGTGCTCACGTGGAAGGCCGGATCGACTTCGATCACCTCGAGCGGCTGTCGGACGAAGACGCCATCGCGCGCCTCGTCGCCATCAAGGGCGTCGGAAGATGGACGGCCGAGACCTTTCTGATGTTCTGCGAGGGGCGTCGCGATGTCTTTCCTGCCGGTGACATCGCCCTGCAGGAGGCGATGCGTTGGGCCGATGGTGCGTCGCTTCGCCCACGGGAGAGGGAGGCCTGTGTCCGCGCCGGGATATGGCGTCCGCACCGCAGTGTGGCGGCGCATCTGCTCTGGGGATGGTATGGGACGGTGAAGCGCGGCGAGGTCGCGCTGGAGGAGCCGCTTCCGTGATCGACGCGCCAATGCTGGAAACCCTGTCGGAGCCGATCCTGCCGACGCTGTTCGTGCTGGACTACGCGGGCGTCGCCGTGTTCGGGGCCACCGGCGCCCTGGCGGCGGCGCGGCAGAAACAAGACCTCGTCACCCTCTGCTTTTTCGCCGCCATCACCGGCGTCGGCGGCGGCACGCTGCGCGACCTGCTGATCGACGCTCCGGTGTTCTGGGTGCAGGACTGGCGCTACATCGCCATCTGTCTTGCGGCGGCCGTCGGGGTCTGGTTCCTCGGCCAGAGGGAATGGCGGTTCCGGGCCCTGCTATGGCTCGATGCGATCGGTCTGGCGGCCTATGGCGTCATGGGTGCCGCCAAGGCCGAGGCCCTGGGCGCGGCGCCGCTGATCTGCATCGTCATGGGCGCGCTGACCGCCTGTTTCGGCGGCGTCGTCCGCGATCTGCTGGCGGGCCAGCCTTCCATCCTGATGCGGCGCGAGATCACGGTTTCCGCCGCCCTGCTGGCCGCCACCGTCTATGTCGCGCTGAAGGCCCTGGGACTGTCCAATCTGGAGGCCGCGCTGGTCGCCGCTCCGTGCGGCTTCGCCATGCGCGCCGGTGCCCTGGTGTGGGGCTGGAGTCTGCCGTCCTTCCCCAGCGGCCCCTCGCGCGCCTGAGCGTCGCTGACCTGTCGTCCGCCCGTCATCGCCAAGCCTTCGAATCAGGCGTAGGATTCCGGCACAGCCAGGGAAGGGGACGTGTCTTCAGTCCGGTCGCGTCAAAACATCTGTTACGGATGACGGGGGCCCCATGCAGGTCCTGAGTCGTCCACCGTCCGGCTGGCCCGCGCTCGTGCTCAACGCCGACTTCCGCCCGTTGTCCTACTATCCGCTGTCGATCTGGCCGTGGGAGGAAGTGGTCAAGGCGGTCTATCAGGATCGCGTCGACGTGGTCTCGACCTATGACAAGGTTGTCCGCAGTCCGTCGATGGAGATTGTCCTCCCCAGCGTCATTGCGCTGAAGAACTACGTCGATCAGGATCGGCAACCCGCCTTCACCCGCTTCAATGTCTTCCTGCGCGACGGCTTCGCCTGCCAGTACTGCAAGGCCACGGCCGAGCTGACCTTCGACCATGTCATCCCGCGCAGCCGCGGCGGGCGGACCACGTGGGAGAACATCGTCGCCGCCTGCAGCCCCTGCAATCTGAGGAAGGGCGGCCGCACGCCGCAACAGGCCGGCATGCCCATGCGCCGCGCCCCGCACCGCCCCACCGCCTGGCAGCTGCAGGAGTTCGGCCGTCGCTTTCCGCCGCACTACCTGCACCAGAGCTGGCTCGACTACCTCTATTGGGACATCGAGCTGGAGCCCTAGGGCCGGCGGCCCGGGAACACCTGTCCCTATGCGGGGTTTGGACCGCATGACCGAGGGGATCCGACCATTGACGAAGGCCTTTGCGCGGCCCAGTGCGGCGCGATGAAAATCCGTGTCCGCGCCGACCTCGTCTAT
>JBBQOK010000138.1:0-6229 GCA_038330765.1 Caulobacterales bacterium
CGGCGTTCGGGGTCGGCCCCCACCACCAACGTTCCGATGGTCCCCCTCCCCCGATGGGGGGGGAATGCTCAGTCTTCCGCCACGAAATCCTGCGCGAACTCTGGCGTATCATCCTCACCCGGCAGCAGGGGCTCGTCGTCCCCGTCCGTGGCCCGAGACGGGTCCGGCACCTCGAAGCCGACCGGAATGGACAGGTCCAGCAGACCTGCGGCCTTCATCTCCTGCACGCCCGGCAGATCGTAGAGGCTCGACAGGCTGAAATGCTCGAGGAATTTGTCTGCCGTGGCGTAGGTCACCGGCCGCCCCGGCGTGCGCCGCCGCCCCTTCAGCTTCACGAACCCCATCTCCAGCAGCAGGTCCAGCGTACCTCTCGACAGGGACACGCCGCGCACGCTCTCGACCTCGGCCCGGGTGCAGGGCTGGTGGTAGGCGATGATGGCCAGGGTCTCCAGCGCGGCCTTCGACAGCCGCCGCGGCTCCTCGCGCTCCTCCGTCATCATGAAGGACAGGTCCGGCGCGGTGCGGAACCGCCAACGGTCGGCCACGCACTCCAGCTCCACCCCCCGCCCCTGATAGCGCTCGCGCAGCGCCGAGATGGCCCCGCCCACATCGGCCCCTTCGGGCAGCCGCCGCGCGATCTCGGCCGCCGACAAAGGCCCGGCGGCGGCGAACAGCAACGCCTCCACCCGGCGTTCGATTTCCAGATGATCGGGGGCGAACTGGATCACGGCACCAGCTCCAGCGGCTGCCCGGTCCCGCGCCGCTTCAGATACAGGTCGGCGAAGGCCTCGGCCTGTTTCACATCCATGGCCCCCTCCTTGACCAGCTCCAGACTGGCCGACAGGGTCGAGGCGGTAAAGCTGGCCTGCGACGGCCCGTCCTCGCCGTGCCGTTCGGGCGCGACCCGGTCCAGCGGCGTCCATTCCCCCAGCCGGGGCAGCGCGTCCCGCAGCCATTCCCGGGCGGCCTCCAGCGCGAAGGCCTCGACCCGCTGGCCGGGATTGTAGTGGCGCTGCTCCTCGCGGCGGCGCTGGGTCACATAGGCCGCCATCAGCTCATACAGGCTGGCGTCGATCCGGTCGGACGGGATGATGACCAGCGCCTCGGGATCGCCCCGCGTGAACACGTCGCGCTTCAGCCGCGGCCGGGCGGTGATCGCCTCCACCGCCTTGCGCATCGCCTCCAGCTTCTGCAGCCGGAAAGCCAGCGCCGCAGCCATCTCCTCGGCCGGCATCTCCTCGCCAGCCTTGTCCGTGCGGGGCAGCAGCAGCCGCGACTTCAGATAGGCCAGCCACGAGGCCATCACCAGATAGTCCGCCGCCAGCGCGAAATTGCGCCGCCGGGCCTCGTGCACGAAGGCCAGATACTGCTCCGCCAGCCGGGTGATCGACAGCTTCAGCAGATCGACCTTCTGCGTCCGCGCCAACGCCAGCAGCACGTGCAGCGGGCCTTCATAACCGTCCAGATCGACCACAAAGGCCTCGCGCGCGTCCACCTGTTCGGCGGCGGCGAAATCCAGATTGGGCTGGAAGGCATCGCTCATTCCTGGGTCCGCCTACCGCGCTTCGCGCGGCTTGGGGCGGGGGCCTGCCCCTCCCCCACATCCGGCCCCTTCGCCGCCTCCATCCGCCCGGCCATCAGGGCGTCAAACCGGTTGCGGGCTTCCATGGGGTCCAGCGGCTCCGGCTCGCGAACGATCCGCGCCAAAGCCGCAGCCGCCCGCTTCCCCGCCTTGCCCTTCAGCTTGCCGACGCCCTCCGCCACACGGCGCATCTCGTCGAGGTCACCGTTGCAGTGCAGGACCACGTCGCATCCCGCCTTCAGCGCGGCCTCGGCCCGTTCGCACAGGGCACCGGACAGGGCCTTCATCGACAGGTCGTCGGTCATGATCAGCCCGCCGAAGCCGAGTCCCTCCCGCATCAGCTTCAACGCCTTCTTCGAGGTCGTCGCCGGCTGCTTCAGATCGATGGCGTCGAACACCACATGCGCGGTCATAGCCAGCGGCATGTCCGACAGCGCCTTGAACGGCGTGAAGTCCCAGGCGTCCAGCGTCGCCAGATCGGCGTGCACCACCGGCAGGCCGTGATGGCTGTCGGCGAACGCGCGCCCATGCCCCGGCATGTGTTTGATGACCGGCAGAACGCCGCCCGCCAGCAGACCCTCCGCAGCGGCCCGGCCCAGCATCGAGACGGTGGCCGGATCGCGGGCCCAGGCCCGGTCGCCGATGATGTCGTGGGCACCGGACACTGGCACGTCCAGCACCGGCGCGCAGTCGACGTTGATCCCGACCGACCTTAGGTCATTGGCCATCAGCCGCGCGCCCAGCCGCACCAGCTCACGCGCCGCCAGCGGGTCGTTGGTGGCTTTCAGATAGGCCTCGGCCGGCGGGTATCTGGCCCAGTGCGGCGGCCCCATCCGCTGGACCCGTCCGCCCTCCTGGTCGATCAGGACGGGCGCGTCGGCCACGCCGATGCAGTCGCGCATCTCCGAGGTCAGGGCGCGCAGCTGGTCAGGGCTGTCCACATTGCGGCGGAACAGGATGAAGCCCCAGGGCCGGACGTCGGCGAAGAAGGCCTTCTCCGCCTCCGTCAGCCGATGCCCGCTGCACCCATAGATCGCCGCCGAGGTCATTCAGCGCACGATGCAATCGCCGCCCGAGGCCTTGATGGCGCTGCACAGGCCGCCGGCCTGCTCGCGGCTCAGGCCGGTGACGGTGGTGCGGTAGACGGTCGAGCCGTTCGAGGCGGTCACCTCCTGCACCCGGCGGCTGCCGCCTTCGGTCAGCTGGGGATAGCGGCCGACGACGCGGTTGTACTCGCTCTCCGCCAGGTTCGGGGTCGAGAAGGCACCGATCTGCACGCCTGAGGTTCCGCCGGTCGTCGCGGGCGCGGCCGGTTCGGCCGTCTTCGCCGGCGGCGGGGCAGGCCGGGGCGCGGGCGGGGCCTCGATCGGACGCGGCTCGGGGCGCGGTTGCACCGCCTCGGGCGGCGGGGTGAAGGTCGGCGTGCCCGGAACGGCCTCGTTCCCGGCATAGACGTCGATACCGGCGGTGGGGTCGATCGGCTGGGCGTCGACCGGAGCGGCGGACTTCATTTCGCCAACCGGCGTGCCCACGGCGGGCGGCGCGTCGTCCGAAGCGCGCGGCCCGGCGCGGTAATAGACGACCACGGCGATGATCAGCACCAGCAGCACCACCGCCGAGATGATCAGGGTCATCGGCGGGGCCTTGCCGCCGCCGCCTCCGCCGCCGCGGCGCGGGTCATAGCCCTGACGGTTGAACGGCAGGTCGTCATCGGTCGGCGGCGTATAGGCGCCCCGGTCGCGGCCCTGGTTCGGGCGATAGGGATCTTCGTGAGACATGGCCGCGCCTTCCGTCGTTCCGCGCGAATCGACACGCGGAACACACACTCTATCCCGGTCCGAGTCCTTTTTCAGGCCGTAGAACCAACTCCGCTGCCTTGTCCTCCCGGAAGCTTCGAAGCGGCTATCCGGATGACGGGCTACAGATCCAGCGCCAGGTCGAGGCTGAACAGCTTCCTGTGCTCCTCGATGGCATAGCGGTCGGTCATGCCGGCGATATAGTCGCACACCGCCCGGGCCCGCCGCGCCTCATCAGCCGTCCCCGCCTTGCCCGACCATTCCGGCGGCAGCGTGCCCGGATCGGCCATGAACAGCGCGAACATCTCGGCCAGAATCCGCCGCGCCTGGCTGCGGGTGCGATTGACGCGATAGTGGCGGTACATCCGCTCGAACAGGAATTTCCGCAGTACGCCCAGGTCGGCCAGCATGCCGTGCGAAAAGGCCACCAGCGTCCGCCCGGCGGTCCGCACATCCTCGGTCGAGCGGATGTTCGCGCCTTCGATCCGCGCCTCGGTCTCGGCCAGCACGTCCTCGACCATGGCCCCGATCATTCGCCGCACCGCCTCGATGCGGATCATCCGCTCGTCGATGTCCGGCCAGTCCTTGCGCACCCCGTGCAGCACCGGCCCGATCAGCGGCACCCCGGCCAGGTCCTCGAGAGTGAACAGCCCCGCCTGCACCCCGTCGTCGACGTCGTGGTTGTTGTAGGCGATATCGTCCGCGATCGCCGCCGCCTGCGCCTCCAGCGAGGCGAAGCTGTCCAGCCGCAGGTCCCAGGCCGGTGCCCCATGATCCAGCGTATAGTCCGCGATGGCCCGCCACGCCGGCTCGTCCAGCCGGTGCGACACCGGGCCGTTGTGCTTGACCACCCCCTCGACCGTCTCCCAGCTCAGGTTCAGCCCGTCGAACTGCGGATAGCGTTCCTCCAGCCGGGTCACGACGCGGAAGGTCTGAACGTTGTGGTCGAAGCCGCCCCACGGCTGCATCTGCGCCTGCAGCTCGTCCTCGCCCGCGTGGCCGAACGGCGGGTGACCGAGATCGTGGGCCAGCGCCACCGTCTCGGCCAGGTCGGTGTCCAGCCGCAGGGCGTGGGCGATTGACCGCGCGATCTGCGCCACCTCCAGGCTGTGGGTCAGCCGTGTCCGGTAGTGGTCGCCCTCATGCGCCACGAAGACCTGGGTCTTCTCCTTCAGACGGCGGAAGGCGGTGGCGTGGATGATCCGGTCGCGGTCCCGGGCATAGGCGTTGCGCGTGCGGCTGATCGGCTCGGGCGTCAGCCGGCCGCGGCTGTGCTCGGGGTATTCGGCGTAAGGCGCGCGCTCGGGAATCAAGGGTGCGGCTCTTTCATTGGGGCCGGGCCTTTGCGATCGGCCCTGCGCGCCTCATATAGACCCCTGTGAGCACCGTCCAATGAGCACCGATCTGGCCACCCCCGCCTTCCAGATATCGCCCCACGACAGGGGCCATGGCCTCAGCCTGTCCGAAAGCGCCTCCCGGCGTCTGGCGGCGCTGGCCGAGGCCGAGGGTCATCCTGTGCTGCTGCGCGTCGCGGTCGACGGCGGCGGCTGCTCGGGCTTCCAGTACCGACTCGAACTGGTCGAGGCCCCCGAGGCCGACGACATCCGCATCGAGGCCGACGGTCAGGCGGCTTTGGTCGACCCCGTCTCCCTGCCCTTCCTCAAGGGCTCCGAGATCGCCTTCGTCGATGACCTCGCCGGTGCCCAGTTCGTGGTCCGCAACCCGAACGCGGCGTCCAGCTGCGGCTGTGGGGTAAGCTTCTCCATCTGAGCACACGGGCAGCGGTCGTGCTGAGCATCCGCCATGAGTGGGGAGCCGACATCCAGGCGGGAGACTGGCAGGCTTGGTCCTCCAGAGCGGCTACGCAACCTCCGGCTCGAGCCTGTCAGCCTTGACGGGTGGTGGCGGCGGGTATCTAATCTCGAGGCAGGGGTCGGTTTCCCGGCCTCCGGACTTGGAGGAAGATCTATGCGTGTTTCGACCGTTTCGATTCTTCTGGCCGGAGGGATGCTCGCCCTGGGTGCCTGCAGCACTTCGGTGGAGCCCCAAAACTTGACGCTGGCCGAGCGGACCGAGCAATGCCAGCGCCTCCCTCGCGCCGAGATCGCCCCTACCGGTCGCCAGACCGGCGACGCCCGGCAGGACTATGAATGCAGGAGCGTTCATGCGGGCGGATGGCATGACCGCAGGGACAGGAACGTCGGCAGCGCTGGCGCGGCCCGCTCCGCCGCGACCGACAGGGCCCTCAGGGGAGGTAGCTAGTCCACGGGTTCAGACGCCGCTGACCCCGTGATTCAACCAGGCGGAAAACAGCCTTCGACGTAGCATCCAACGTCCACCTCCGGTCGGGAGCGGTCCATCCTTCTCTCCTCCGAGGGCAGAAGGAAGTCGAATTGCTGCGCTGCAAGTTCATGTTCAGTCATCATATTTTTAACGATTAACCCATTGTTTTTCCATGATATCACCCCCGCCTCAGCGTCCTGAACCCGCCACAGGGCCGGCCCCTCGCACAATGCGCCTGTTCCGTCGCACGGGGAGGCGCAGAGGCCTTGCGTGATCTGGCGGCGGGATGTGGAGAAGCGGGGGCCCGGTTCCCGGCTGCTGAAGCAAGGCAGCCAACGCCCGGGGTCTGACCTGTGAAACATCAGGCGGATGTCAGGGGCGAGGGGGATACTCGCCCGGTCCGGGGACCGTGCCGCAAGCACGGCCTGCCCGCCGGAGGCGCTGCGGTAAGGCGTTAAGAGCGCCGCCCGACGCAAGCTCCCGGAAACTCTCCGCGCGGAGCGTCTGTCTGCGTCGAAACGGTAATCACAAAGAACTCCGGGCGTGGCCCGGCGCTCCGCACGCCTTC
>JBBQOK010000139.1:0-6141 GCA_038330765.1 Caulobacterales bacterium
GCCGCGATGCGCGAACATCAGGGCGTTCAGCATGATTTCTTCCGACAGCTCCTTGGCTTCGGATTCGACCATCATCAGGGCGTCCTGGGTGCCGGCGACGACGAGGTCGAGCTGGCTGTCGGGCAGCTGGTCGAGGGTCGGGTTGAGCACGAACTCACCATCGACGTAACCGACGCGCGCGGCGCCGATCGGGCCCATGAAGGGGACGCCCGAGATGGTCAGGGCGGCCGAGGCGGCGACCAGGCCGACGATGTCGGGGTCATTTTCCATGTCGTGCTGCAGCACGGTGATGACGACCTGGGTCTCGTTTTTGAAGCCCTTGACGAACAGCGGGCGGATCGGACGGTCGATCAGGCGGGAGACCAGGGTCTCCTTCTCGGTCGGACGGCCTTCACGCTTGAAATAGCCACCCGGGATCTTGCCGGCGGCGAAGGTCTTTTCCTGGTAGTTGACGGTCAGCGGGAAGAAATCCAGGCCCGGCTTGGGCGCGCGACCGTAGACGACGGTGGCGAGGACGATGGTCTCGCCGTAGGTAGCCAGAACGGCGCCATCGGCCTGACGGGCGATGCGGCCCGTTTCCAGCGTCAGCGGGCGGCCGGCCCAATCGATCGTCTTGCGTTTGATATCGAACATGTTTCGTCTTTCATATCCCGCGGGCGGATTCCACGCGGGGTCCCATCAGTGGGTGGAGCGTCGGGCGTTCAGTCCTTCGGTCCATGGGCGTCCGCGCCATCGCGAACCGCCCGGGAAGCAAAGAGGACCGGTATGGCCCTCGCGTCAGTCTCGTGAGAACCCGATTCACGGCCTCGGCGCGAGCGCCTCGACCGACCGGGTTCATGCGCCGGAACAAACCGCGGCGCGCGGCTGGTCTTGTTGTCGGAGCGCTCTCCGGGCGGCCAACCGTGATCCGCTTGGCCTGAGAGCGCTCTGGATGCGGAAAGAGGCGCGGACGTGGCCCGCGCCTCGAAACTGTTCCGCGGTCCGCGCCTAGCGGCGCAGGTTCAGCTTGCCGATCAGGGCGGCGTAACGCTCGCGATCGACCTTGGACAGGTGGTCAAGGAGGCGACGACGCTGCGAGACCATCTTGAGCAGGCCGCGGCGCGAGTGGTTGTCCTTCTTGTGGGTCTTGAAGTGGTCGGTGAGGTTGGCGATGCGTTCCGAGAGGATCGCGACCTGGACCTCGGCCGAACCGGTGTCGCCCTCGGTGCGGGCGTTGTCGGCGATGACTTCGTGCTTGCGGTCAGCAGTAATCGACATCGGGAGTCCTTTCTTGGCCCTATCGCGCTTCGCGCTACTTGAGGGCCGGTTTGGTCCCAGCCTTCGCCGGATGGCTCGGGCTTAGAGATTGAAAACGCGGTCGGGTTCTAACCGTCCGGCCCGCAACTGACCGAGAGCGACGAGGGTCTGTCCCTGAAAGGCTGAAACGGTTCTGGAGCCATCCCGAAGGCGGCTCTTGAGCGTTTCGACCTGTCTGGGGAGCAGAACGATCGGCCGTCCCTGCCGAAGCGAGAAGGCGTCTTGATCCGTCACGGCCAGCTCCGGGATGTCGTCCAGGGCGGTCGCGACGGGAAGCAAGCCTTCCGAGGCGGCGCCGCTATGCACCATTTCCTCCAGAGAATCCAGCGTGACGGCGTTTTCGATCGAGAACGGCCCGACCCGCTCGCGCCGCAGGGCCGAAACGTGAGCTTCCGCGCCCAACGCCACAGCCAGGTCGCGGGCCAGCGAACGGACATAGACGCCCTTGCCGGTACGGATGGTGAGTTCGACGTGATCGGCGTCGGCCGCGTCACTGACGGCGGCCTCGTAAATTGTCACCCGTCGGGCGGCCAGCTCGAACTCGGCCCCCTCACGGGCCAGATCATAGGCGCGCTGGCCATCGACCTTGATGGCGGAATACTGCGGCGGGACCTGATCGATCTCACCCACGAAGGCCGGCAGGGCCGCGCGTACCGCATCGACGGACGGGCGCACGCCGGACCGGGCGGTGATCTCGCCCTCGCGGTCGAGGCTGTCGGTCGAAATCCCCCAGTGGACGGTGAAGCGATAGACCTTCTGCGCCTCCATCATGAAGGGCACGGTCTTGGTCGCCTCGCCCAGGGCGATCGGCAGGATGCCGGACGCCAACGGATCGAGCGTCCCGGCATGGCCCGCCTTCTGGGCGTTGAACAGGCGGCGGACCTTCGAGACAGCGTCGGTCGAGCCCATCTCCAGCGGCTTGTCGAGACAGACCCAGCCGTTGACGACATCCCCCTTCTTGCGGCGGGCCATCAGGCGTCGTCGGCGTCGGGCTTGAAGATGTCGGCCTGCACGCGCGGATCGTCGAGCAGGCGGTTCAGCCGTTCGGCCGCCGCGAAGCTCTCGTCGTGACGGAAGCGCAGGTCCGGGGTGAACCGCATGTCGATGTGGCGGCCCAGCGCGCCACGCAGGAATTTGGCGTGGACGTTCAGCGCCTTGACGATCGCATCGACCTGACCGGCGACCGGCGTGGTGTCGACCCCCGCGCCGAGCGGCTCGACGAAACAGGTGGCGTGTTTCAGGTCCGGCGACAGCCGCACCTCGGTGACGGTCACCGACACGCCGGTCAGGGCGTCGTCGCGGATCTCGTTCTCGCGCATGACCTCGACCAGGGCGTGGCGGATCATCTCGGAAGCGCGCAGCTGGCGCTGACTGACGGTGCCGGCCTTCGGATTGGGTTTGCGGCTGCTCATGGGACTGTCTCCGTCGCCCGCCGGGGCTCGGACCCGGCTCGAAAAAGCGAAGGCGCGTCGGATCGGAAAGGCCAAGCCTTTCGAACGCGCCTGAAAAATGATCGCGGGGTCTAGGCCCGTGGGGCCGTGGTGTCCAGTTCCGCGCGGTCGATAGCGGCCATGAGCTCGCTGGAGACGATCGACCGGAAGGGCCGCACCGGCAGGCCGGCGGCGTTCAGAACCCCGGCGGTCCAGTGGTTGCACAGGTGGCCGATCGAGAAATACTCGCGACTGGCGAAGAAGCGGGCGTCGTCGCCCTCGCGGGCCGCCGCGATGCGGGGCGACCCCGTCGAGACGTCCAGCGAGGCCTCGACCCGGGCGGCCAGGGCTTCAAAGCCGACGGGGGTCAGGCGGAAGGTGCGGCGGCCGTCCTCTGCGAACAGCGCGCGCGGGTCCCTCTGGGCCGGGTCCAGCATGATCACCGACGGATTGCCGGGCCGGAAGAAGGCACGACCGCCGTCGGGCAGGCGGTCGCCGATCGGGCTCTGGTCGACATAGAATCTGGCGTCGCCCCAGCCGATCAGGATCCAGTCGCCGGGAGCCAGCCCGCGAACGGCGTCGGCCAGTGGACCGGGCCGGCCCTCCAGCGCGGCGCGTGGCACGGCCAGATCGGTGTGGAAGCCATTGTTGAGCAGATGCAGTTCGACACCGGGCGCGTCCGGCGCTGCGCCCCAGCGGGTGGCGTCGCCCGGCGCGGTCCAGCTCCACAGGGCCAGGGCGAGGCCAAGACAGGCACCGAGCACGACCAGGCCAAGGCCGGTTCGGGTGGTCTTGCGCCGGACTTTGCGCCTCATCGGGCCGCGAAGCTCCAGACGCCGCACAGCGCGGTCGGCGGCGTGTCGGGGCCGATGACGAAGCCGGGACGGAACAGCAGAACGTCGACCTTCGATCCCCGATGCAACAGGGCGACGACCCCGGCCGGGTCTCCGCCGCACAGCTTCGAGGGCCCGACGGCCTGTCGGGGGCCGGGCGGGACGATGGCGCGAAGTTCGATCTGGGCGTCGGCCGGGGCGTTCAGCCGGGCGGCGAAGGTCTGGCCCGGCGCAAAGGCCTCGCGGCCGGAGGCGATGCGCAGCGGCCGGGTGCGTAAGGTGTCGCCGGTCTCGAAACGCAGGTCGGGGCCGACGAGCGTCAGGGCTCCCGCAGATTGACGGGTCGCATCATCGGCCGGTCCGTATTCGCCGCGCAGGCTGATGTTCGATCCCGGCTGGGCGGCGACGGGGCCGTCTTCACGGGCGAAGGCGTGCTTCAGGCCCGACAGGCCATCAGCGGTGCCGGACGGCAGGCGTCCGGCCCAGTCCGCGACCCGCCGGACCGCCGGAACGGCCTCATGGCGCACCGCCTCCCAGGCCGCGACCGTATGGCGCTGCTCAATGGCCAGCAGGAACAGCACCAGGCAGACGAACGACAACGCGCCGGCGAGGCGCTTCATCGCGGTCTGGGATCGGGCCGTGGCGGCGGTCATGACGCAACCCTAGCGGCGCCTGACAAGGAGGTGAACGCCTATCGCGCGACAGGGGCGCCGGCGCTCTCGTCCAGCGGCATGGCGGGCGGCATCGCCCATTCCCCGCGCCACGAATACGACAGCTGGACGCAATGGCGATAGGCCCCGTCCGACCAGCGGCCGACGGCGTGCAGGGTCAGGGGGCGGCCCAGGCTGACCCGTCCCATCACCAGCCAGGTTTCTTCCGAACCCGGGCACAGGGCACGGGACAGGCCGCGGCCGTCGCCCTCCGGCTTGATCGAATAGACGGCGTTCTCGGTGGAGCCGGCCGGCAGGGCCCGGCGGACGGCGTCGGGGCCGCCACGCCGGATGTCGGCCGCGCCGCGCTGGGACGTTGAGATGATCCGCCGCACGCTGATGGCGCCGAACAGACCGCGGTCGGCCTCAAGCGTGACGCCGCGGGTCAGGGCCTGGGTGACGCGGTCGGCCGCGTCGAAGGCAAGATAGCGTGTCTCGGCCGCAGCGGGACCGGCGACGGCGACGGAGGCAAGAAGAGCGGTCAGGAAACGGCGCATGGAGCGTTCATCCCGGATGCATGAGGCAAAACAGCGGCGCGTTTCCTCTCCACTGTGCAGGGAGGGGGCGCGGAACGAAGCGACGAGGCGGAGGGACCTGTTCGACCGTTAAGCCGTCGACAGCCCCTCCACCGCTTTGCGGTCCCCTCCCCACTGCGCGGGGAGGAAAAGCCTCCTTGTGGACCGCGGTCACAAGGCTTCGCCCTGTCGACCCGACGCGGTCTAGTCCAGCGTGCGCTTGATCTCTTCGACCGTGAAACACTCGATGTAGTCGCCGGCCTTGATGTCCTGGAAGCCCTGGAAATGCATGCCGCACTCCTGGCCCGACGGAACCTCGTTGACCTCGTCCTTGAAGCGTTTGAGCGTCGTGAGCGTGCCCAGTTCCAGAACCACGACGTCGTCGCGGATGATGCGGACCTTGGCCCCCTTGCGGACCACGCCTTCGGACACCCGGCAACCGGCGATCTTGCCGGTCTTGGAGATGTCGAACACCTGCAGCACCGCGGCGTTGCCGAGGAAGGTTTCCCGTTGCAACGGAGCCAGCATGCCCGAGAGCACGCCCTTCATGTCGTCGAGCAGGTCGTAGATGATCGCATAGTAGCGGATCTCGACGCCCTCGCGCTCGGCCAGGTCCTTGGCCTGTTTCGAGGCGCGGACGTTGAAGCCGAGGATCGGCGCGCCGGCCGACTTGGCCAGCTGCACGTCGCTCTCGGTGATGCCGCCGGCGCCCGACATGACGGTGCGCGCGCGGACCTCTTCGTTGCCCATCTTGTCGAGCGAGCCGACGATGGCTTCCGCAGAACCCTGCACGTCGGCCTTGATGATCACCGGCAGTTCCGAGACCTTCTTGGACTGCAGCTTGGACATCATGTCGACCAGCGAGACCTGGTTGATGCCGCCGGTGGCCTTCTCGCGCTTCACGCGGGCGCGATACTCGGTCAGTTCGCGGGCGCGGGCCTCGCTCTCGACCACGGCGAACGGTTCACCGGGCGACGGAGCCTCATCCAGGCCGAGGATCTCGACAGGGACGGAGGGGCCGGCTTCGGTCAGTTGTTCGTTGCGCTCGTTGAGCTGGGCGCGAACCTGGCCCCAGGCCGCGCCGGCCACGACGATGTCGGCGCGCTTCAGCGTGCCGCGCTTGACCAGGACGGTGGCGACCGGGCCGCGGCCCTTGTCCAGCTTGGCCTCGATGACCACGCCTTCCGAGGTGCGTTCCGGATCGGCCTTCAGGTCCATGACCTCGGCCTGGACCAGAATAGCGTCGATCAGACCGGTGAGATTGGTCCGCTCCTTGGCGGAGACCTCGATGATCTGGGTATCGCCGCCCAGGCTTTCGGCGATGACCTCATACTGCAGCAGCTCGTTGACGACCTTC
>JBBQOK010000140.1:0-6133 GCA_038330765.1 Caulobacterales bacterium
GACCGAGAAGAGCGGCTCGGCATTGTGATCGAACACTTGCGCGCGTCGGTCGCCTTCTACGGCCTGCCGCTGGGCCTGAAGATGTTCCGCAAACATCTCGGCTGGTATGTCGAACAGGCCCCGTGGCCGGGTGATCCGCTGGAGCGGCGGGCGGCCAAGGCGCGGCTTTGCCGGCTGGACACCGCAGAGGACGTGGAGGCGGCGCTGGCGGACCTGTGGTACCCACTGACACATTCCGGCAACTCGGTTGTTGATATCGGGCCACAGTTCGCCGAAGCTGGAGGGGTATGACGGAAGCGATCGCCCCCGCAGCCGAGACCGACGCCGCCCCGCTTCGGGGTCCGGCGCGCTGGTTCGCCGGCTGGTCGGAGGATCGTCGCAGGAACGCCTTCCTGAGCGCCTACGCCATCGCCTTCCTGATCACCGTCGCGGCCATCTGGCTGGTGGCGGTCGCGCCCGGAGCCACAGGTGAGGGCGTGCGTGCCATGACCAGCCAGGCCGTGCTGTTCATTCTGGCGGTGAATCTTCTGCTGATCAGCGGATTGGCTATGGTGGTCGGCCGGCGGGTGCTGTCGCTGGTCCGGCGCCGTGCCCATGCCGGCGCGCGGCTGCATCTGCGGTTCGTGACGCTGTTCTCGATGGTAGCGCTGGTTCCGGCGGTTCTGATCGCCCTGGTATTCGGCGTTCTGGTCAACCGTGGTGTGGACCAGTGGTTCAGCGACAACGTTCAGTCGGCGGTCCAGAACGGGGCCAAAATCGGCGAGGCCTATCTGGCCGATGTCTCCGGCGAGATGGACGGGGACATGCTGGTCGTTGCCGAACAACTGACCAGCATTCAGCCGCTTTTCGACAGCCCAATTCAGTTTTCCGACGCGCTGTCGCAAGTCGCGCAGCTGTTCGGCTATCCGGCTGCCTACATTCTTGGTCCCGAGGGGCAGGTTCTGGCCAGCGGCGAAACGCCGGGTGGGCCTCCCTATGTCGCACCGCCCATAGCGGCGCTGGAAGAGGCCTCGTTGGAGGGCGCGTCGCCGGCCCAGCAGGTGACTGAGGGGCCCGATGCGGTGCGTTCGGTCATGGCCTTGCCGGCCTACGGCGACGCCTATCTGTATCTGGTGCGCCCGCTGCAGCCAGGGTTGATCAGCCAGATGCGCAACGGCAGGGATTCCATCGTCGCGTTTCGGGAGGCCCTGGATAGCCGCGACCGCATCCAGGCCGCGTTCGCGTTGAGCTATATCGAGACGGCCTTGCTGGTGCTGGTCGGTGCCATCTGGCTGGGCATGGCGGCCGCGACAGCGATCTCGGCCCCCATCGGCCGGCTGGTCGAGGCCGCCGACCGCGTCGCCAGCGGTGATCTGACGGCCCGGGTTGAGGGCGAGGACGGCCCGGGCGAGATCAAGGCTCTGACCGCCGCCTTCAACCGCATGACAGGGGACCTTGAGGCGCAGCAGGCGGCGCTCAGGACCGCCAGTGAGGAGGCGACCGGGCGGACCTTGTTCATCGAGACGGTGCTGTCCGGCGTGTCCGCCGGCGTCATCGGCGTCGACAAGCAGCGGCGGGTGTCGGCCATCAACGACAGTGCGGTGGAACTGCTGGGTCTGTCGGCCGACGCCCAGATCATCGGCCAGCCCCTGGGCAAGGCCGCACCGGAGCTGAGCGAATTAGCCGGGCGGGCCGAGGCCCACATCGAGGAAGAGATCGACGTCAGCCGCGAGGGCGAGACGCGTCGCCTGCGGGTGCGGATTGAGGGCGGCCTCGGCGGCGAGATGGTGCTGACCTTCGACGACATCACCCGGCTGGTGACGGCCCAGCGCAATGCGGCCTGGCGCGACGTGGCGCGGCGCATCGCCCATGAGATCAAGAACCCGCTGACGCCGATTCAGCTGTCGGCCGAACGGCTGCGGCGGCGCTATCGCAAACAGGTCGGCGACGACGTCGAGGTGTTCGACCGCTGCACCGAAACCATCATCCGGCAGGTCGGCGACATCGGCCGGATGGTCGATGAGTTCTCGTCCTTCGCCCGGATGCCCGCACCGCGCTTTACGGCCGAGAATCCGGCCGAACTGCTGCGCGAGGCGGTGTTCGCGCAGCGGGTGGCGGAGCCGGACATCGGCGTCGATCTGGTCGAGCCGCTGCCCGCCATTGTGCTGCGCGCCGACGGCCGCATGGTCGGCCAGGCCCTGACCAATATTCTCAAGAACGCCGGCGAATCGGTGTCCGCCCGCCGCGCCATCACGCCCCGGCCCGAGGACGGCAAACGCCCCGGCGTCTCCGCCCGACTTGAGGTCGCCGACGGCATGGCGACCTTCATCATCGAGGACGACGGCATTGGCCTCCCCGCCAAGGACCGCGATCGCCTGACCGAGCCCTATGTGACGACCCGCGAGAAGGGCACCGGCCTTGGCCTGGCGATCGTCAAACGCATCTGCGAGGAGCACGGCGGCGAGCTCAAGCTGGCCGATGCGGAACAACTGTCCGGCGCGCGGGTGAGCCTGGTCTTCCCCCTGAAATCTACACCAAAAACGGCCATGGCCGACGGCAAGGACGCGAAAGCGACCCAGCCCTCGACTGTTGCGGCCGGCGAATAGCGAGGCGACATGCGATCCACAGGAGCCGATATTCTGGTCGTAGACGACGAGGCGGACATCCGCGAGTTGGTCTCCGGCCTGCTCGAGGACGAAGGCCACGCCGTCCGCACGGCTTCGAATTCCGACGAGGCGCTGGCCGCCATCCGCGCGCGCAAGCCGTCGCTGGCGCTGCTCGACATCTGGATGCAGGGCGGCGGTCTGGACGGGCTGGAGCTGCTGGACGTCATCAAGGAACTGGATCCCGACCTGCCCGTGGTCATGATCTCGGGCCACGGCAACATCGAGACGGCGGTCACGGCCCTGCAACGCGGTGCCTATGACTTCATCGAAAAGCCCTTCAAGTCGGACCGTCTGGTCGTGGTCGTCCAGCGTGCGCTGGAGGCCACGTCGCTCAAGCGGGAGAACCGCCGGCTTCGGGCCCAAGTCGCGGAGCCGACGGGCTTCATCGGACGGTCGGCAGCGGCCCAGGCGCTGCGCAGCACCATCACCAAGGTCGCCCCGGCCAATAGCCGGGTGCTGATCTCGGGCCCTCCGGGCAGCGGCAAGGAGCTGGTGGCGCGCCAGATCCATGAGGCCAGCGCCCGCGCTCGCGCTGAGTTCGTGGCCATCGCGGCAGCCGGCATGACTCCGGAACGGCTCGATTCGGAGCTGTTCGGTGAAGAGGGTCACGATGGACGGCCCAGCAAGATCGGCGTCTTCGAGCGGGCCCATAACGGCACCCTGTATCTGGATGACGTCGGCGACATGCCCCGCGAGAGCCAGAGCCGCATCCTGCGGGTGCTGGTCGAGCAGCGCTTCCGCCGCGTCGGCGGCGAGCAGGACGTCCAGGTCGATGTGCGGGTCGTCACCTCGACGTCGCGCGACCTGAAGCTGGAGATCGCCGAGGGCCGGTTCCGCGAGGACCTGTTCCACCGCCTGAATGTCGTTCCGATCCGGGTGCCGGCGCTGTCGGAGCGGCGCGAGGATATCCAGGAACTGGTCGACTATTTCATCGAGACCCTGGCCGGATCGCAGGGCCTGCCCCGGCGGCGACTGGGCGACGACGCCATCGCCGTGCTGCAGGTCCATCCTTGGCCGGGCAATGTCCGCCAGTTGCGCAACAACGTCGAAAGGCTGCTGATCCTCGCCACCGGCGACGTCAACGAGCCGATCGGCGCCGACGCCCTGCCGCAGGAGGCGACCAACGCCGGCTCCAGCGGTTCGCTGGGGGCCGAGCGGATCATCGCCCTGCCGCTGCGCGAGGCGCGGGAGGTGTTCGAACGGGAATATCTGGCGGCGCAGATCATGCGCTTCGGCGGCAATATCTCGCGCACCGCCGCCTTCATCGGCATGGAGCGGTCGGCGCTGCACCGGAAGCTGAAGTCTCTTGGCGTCTCTCCGGCGCGCGGCGGCGGCGAGGAAGACACCGAGGAGGTCGTCGAGGCATGAGCCGCGTCGCCTACGTCAACGGCCAGTACCAGCCGCACGGCCAGGCCGTGATCCATGTCGAGGATCGCGGTTTCCAGTTCGCCGACGGGGTCTATGAGGTCTGGTCAGTGTTCGACGGTCGGATGGCGGATTTCGAGGGCCACATGACGCGGCTGCACCGCAGCCTGAACGAGCTACGGATCGACATTCCGATGAGCAGCGAAGCCTTGACGCAGGTGCTGAAGGAGACTGTCAGGCGCAACCGGGTGCGCGAGGGCATCGTCTATCTGCAGGTCACGCGCGGCACGGCCCGGCGCGATCATCCTTTCCCCGCCGAGGGCACGCCGCCCAGCGTTGTGGTGACGGCAAAATCCAGCAGCGCCGCAAAGAGCGAGGCGACTGCCGCCAAGGGCGTCGCCGTCATCACCACGCCCGACATCCGCTGGGGCCGTTGCGACATCAAGACCGTTGGCCTGCTGGCCAATGTGCTGGCCAAGCAGAACGCCCGTGAGCGTGGTGCCTATGAGGCCTGGATGGTCGACGAGATGGGGCTGGTCACCGAGGGTTCGTCCACCAACGCCTGGATCGTCGACGAGGACGGTCGCTTACGCACCCGCGACACCCAGGCCAATATCCTGAAAGGGATCACCCGTACCGCTCTGATGACGCTGATCGAGGAAGAGGGGATCGAGCTTGATGAACGGCCCTTCAGTGTCGACGAGGCCAAGCGGGCGAAGGAGGCCTTCTTTACGGCCGCGGGCGCCTTCGTCATGCCGGCGGTGTCGATCGACGGGGTCATGATCGGCGACGGCAAGCCGGGGCCGATCACCCTGAAGCTGCGGACCCTGTATCTTGATCAGGCGCAACGCGACGCCATCTAGGTTGCAGCGCCGCACGACGGATGGCTAAGGTGCCGGGCCGGACGCTCGATCCGGTCCCGACCGCTCCCCTGGCCGGCGAAACAATCAAGAACAGGATGAACCTGCCATGTCCCAAGACAAGTCCAAGAACCTTCAGGACACCTTCCTCAACAGCGTCCGCAAGACCAAGACTCCCCTGACCATCTTCCTGGTCAACGGGGTAAAGCTGCAGGGTATCGTGACCTGGTTCGACAATTTCTGTGTGCTGCTGCGCCGCGATGGCCAGTCGCAACTGGTCTACAAACACGCCATCTCGACCATCATGCCCTCGGCACCCGTCCAGCTGTACGAGCCGGAAGCGGACGAGGACTGATCGGTCCCGCGAAGTGAAACGTGCCAGTGAGCAACAAGTAAGCGGGATGTCCGTTTCGCCTTGCTCACCTCGTGCCACTAGCACGCCTCACCCGACAGCGCAGAGACCGCCGCCCTGACCTCCAAACATATCGACCACGCCGTCCCATTGATCCGGGCGGTCGTCATCCACCCCGAACGGTCCGACACTGGCGCAAACGAGAGCTCGCGCCAGTCCGTTGAGCGTCTGGAAGAGGCCGTCGGCCTGGCCCGGGCGCTCGACCTCGATGTACGGGCAGAAGAGATTGTCCGTATACGGAAAGTGACTCCCGCCACCCTGTTCGGCTCAGGCAAGGTCGAGGAATTGGCTGCCCTGGTGCGCGCCGCCGAAGCTGAAGCCGTGGTCATCGACGACACCCTGTCGCCGGTGCAGCAGCGCAATCTGGAAAAAGCCTGGGACTGCAAGGTCATCGACCGCACCGGCCTGATCCTCGAGATCTTCGGCCGTCGCGCACGGACCAAGGAAGGCCGGCTGCAGGTCGAGCTGGCGCGGCTGGACTATGAGAAGTCGCGGCTGGTGCGGACCTGGACCCACCTTGAGCGCCAGCGCGGCGGTTCGGGCACCATGGGCGGTCCCGGCGAGACCCAGATCGAACTCGACCGACGGATGATCGCCGACCGGATCGTCAAGCTGAAGGTCGAGCTTGAGGAGGTACGCCGCACGCGCGGCCTGCACCGCAAACAGCGCCAGAAGGTGCCGTTCCCGACCATCGCCCTGGTCGGCTACACCAACGCCGGCAAGTCGACCCTGTTCAACCGGCTGACCGGCTCGGCCGTCGTGGCCAAGGACCTGTTGTTCGCCACCCTCGACACGACCCAGCGCACCATCCGCCTGCCGCAGGGCCGGCCGGCGATCGTGGCCGACACCGT
>JBBQOK010000141.1:0-5960 GCA_038330765.1 Caulobacterales bacterium
GGGCAAGCGGCGCAGCCGAGCAGACACCGGGACCCGGCGGTGCCGAAGGCGATCTGTTCGGGCAGGCTGTCATGAACAGCGGCGCTCGCTACCGTTCGCGCTATCGCGTGCCGCTGGGTCCCGGGATCCGCTACGCGGCCCCGGGATGACGAAAGCCAGGAAGGCTGAGTTCCACCCCCGAAGGGGAGAAGGACTCCACAGCGTCTCAGCGGCCGGTGTTCTGCAGGCAGTCGCTGGCGATGTAGAGGCCGTTGAGATAGTGCCAGCGGTTCTGGAGCGCCCGGGCCTCCGCCTCGCGGCGCTGGCGTTCGGGTCCGGTGAGGGCGTCGGCCCCGGCCATCACCAGACCCGCGCCCGGAATCAGCATGGCGGCCCCGGCCTTGGCCACGTCCACGGCCGCGCCGAGGCGTCCGGGGGTGTTTTCGCCCATGCGTTCGCTGAGCGAGGCCGCCTCATCGGCGATCTGGATGCAGGTCAGGTTGGCGTCGCCGGCCTCGACGACCGTGGCGGTGGGCGCGGCCGCGCCGGAGGCCTGCTGGGTCGCACAGCCACTACAGATCAGGGCGGCGGCGACGAAGAGATGAGCTTTCAAGTTCGGAACTCCTGGTTCCCCGACAGAACGGGGGTGGAGGGCCGAGGTTGCCTGGGGGGCTCAGGCGCGGACGGCGCGCGAGGCCTCGACGCCCAGCGCCTGAAGCGCGGCGGCGGCGATGTGTTCGGCGTTGAGGCCCGCCGTGTCGTACATGGCGTTCGGCGAGTCCTGTTCCTGGAAGACGTCCGGCAGGTGCAGGGTGCGGATCTTGAGGCCCGCGTCGAGCGCGCCCTTTTCGGCCAGCATCTGCAGCACGAAGGCCCCGAATCCGCCCATGGCCCCCTCCTCCACCGTGATCAGGCATTCATGCTCGCGGGCGAGGCGGAGGATCAGGTCCTGGTCCAGCGGCTTGGCGAAGCGGGCGTCGGCGACGGTGGCCGAGACACCGCGCGCGGCAAGGACTTCGGCGGCCTTGAGGGCTTCCTGCAGACGGGTGCCCAGCGACAGGATGGCGACGGTGGTCCCTTCGCGGACGATGCGGCCCTTGCCGATCTCGAGCGGGGCCGCCAGTTCGGGGATCTCGACCCCGACGCCGTCGCCGCGCGGGTAGCGGAAGGCCGAGGGGCGGTCGTCAATCTCGAGGCTGGTGGCGATCATGGCGGCGAGGTCGGCCTCGTCGGCGGCGGCCATCAGGATCATGCCGGGCAGGGCACCCATGTAGCCGATGTCGAACGAGCCGGCGTGGGTGGCACCGTCAGCCCCGACCAGACCGGCGCGGTCCATGGCGAAACGGACCGGCAGTTTCTGGATGGCGACGTCGTGGACGACCTGGTCGTAGCCGCGCTGGAGGAAGGTCGAATAGATGGCGCAGACCGGCTTCATGCCGTCTGCGGCCAGACCGGCGGCGAAGGTGACGGCGTGCTGTTCGGCGATGCCGACGTCATAGGTGCGGGTCGGATAGGCCTGGCCGAACAGGTCCAGACCGGTGCCGGACGGCATGGCGGCGGTGATGGCGACAATGGTGGGGTCGAGCGCGGCGCGCTTGATCAGTTCGGTGCCGAACACCTTGGTGTAGCTGGGGGCGTTGGAGACCGACTTGGACTGCTTGCCCGAGACCACGTCGAATTTGGCCACGGCGTGCAGCTTGTCGGCGCTGGATTCCGCGGGGGCGTAGCCCTTCCCTTTTTGCGTCACGACATGGACGATCACCGGGCGATCTGTGATGGCGGCGGCGTTCTTGAGAATGGGAACGAGGTTGTCGAGGTCATGCCCGTCGACCGGGCCGACATAGTAGAAGCCCAGTTCCTCGAAGAAGGTGCCGCCGACGATCATGCCGCGGGCGTATTCCTCGGCCTTGCGGGCGGCGTTGCGGAACGGGCGCGGCAGGTGTTCGGCCACCGACTTCCCGAAGCGACGGAAATTGCGATAGGCGCCGCCCGAGACCTGTTTGGCCAGATAGGCGCTCATGCCGCCGACCGGCGGGGCGATCGACATGTCGTTGTCGTTCAGGACCACGACCAGCTGTTTGGTGGTCTCGGCGGCGTTGTTCATCGCCTCATAGGCCATGCCGGCGGACATGGAGCCGTCGCCGATGACGGCCACGACCTTGTTGGTCTCGCCCTTCTGGTCGCGGGCGGCGCAGAAGCCGAGCGCGGCGCTGATCGAGGTCGAGGCGTGGGCGGCACCGAAGGGGTCGTATTCGCTCTCGGACCGCTTGGTGAAACCGCTGAGGCCGCCGGGCATGCGCAGGGTGCGGATGCGGTCGCGTCGGCCGGTCAGGATCTTGTGAGGATAGCACTGGTGGCCGACGTCCCAGATCAGGATGTCGTTCGGAGTCTCGAACACATGGTGCAGGGCGACCGTCAGCTCGACCACGCCGAGGCCGGCGCCGAGGTGGCCGCCCGTCGTGGAGACCGCGTCAATGGTCTCGGCCCGCAGTTCGTCCGCCAGCTGGCGCAGCTGGGGGATGTCGAACCCGCGGGTGTCGGCGGGGGCGTGGACCTGATCCAGCAGCGGGGTGTCGGGCATGAAACTCACGTGTTCCTTACGAGCTCTTCCCGACCCGTCATCCTCGGGCTTGACCCGAGGATCAGACGGTCCGGCGCTCAGTGCTCAAGATTATCGCAGTCAGAGAAGCCTTTGGATACCGGGCTGTTCCCAGCCTCTGATCCTCGGGTCAAGTCGAGGAGGATGGCGAGGGCGATGGAGGAGCGTCGGCAGAAGGGTCAGGACCTGCGTTTCAGCACGAAGTCCACACTGGCCTTGAGGATTTCAGCGTCGTGGCCGAACACGTCGAGGTGGGCGCGGGCCTGATCGGCCAGGTGCGCGACCCTGTGCCGCGCCGCCGGGGCACCCAGCAGGGTGACGAAATTGGTCTTGCCCTGGGCCGCGTCCTTGTTGGCCGCCTTGCCGAGGAGGTCCTCGTCGCCCTCGACGTCGAGCAGGTCGTCGACGATCTGATAGGCCAGACCGATGTCGTGGGCGAAGCTGGTCAGGGCCTGGCGGTGGACCTCGCGGGCACCGGCGATGATCAGCGGAATCTCGAAGGCGTAGGTGAACAGGGCCCCGGTCTTGAGCCGCTGCATCCGGGCCACGCCGCCGAGATCGTCGCGCACGCCCAGCAGGTCGATCATCTGGCCGCCGGCCATGCCGCGCGCGCCTGAGGCCAGCGACAGGCGCGCCGCCAGCTCGCAGCGCACGGCGGGGTCGTCATGGGTATCGGGGTGCAGGAGAATGTCGAAGGCGGCGGTCTGCAGCGCGTCGCCGGCGAGGACCGCGGTGGCCTCGTCATAGGCCTTGTGCACCGTGGGACGGCCGCGACGCATGTCGTCGTTGTCCATGCAGGGCAGGTCGTCATGGACGAGGCTGTAGGCGTGCACGCACTCCAGGGCACAGGCGGCGCGCAGCACCGATCGTTCCTCGATGTCGAACAGACCGGCGGCCTCCAGCGCGAAGAAGGGCCGCAGCCGCTTGCCCGGGCCGAGGGCCGCATAGCGCATGGCCTCGGTCAGGCGGGATTCGGGGCCGTCGGCGCGGGGCAGCAGTTCGTCGAGGGCGACAGTGACCAGATCGGCGGTCTCGGCCACGCGGTCGATGACGCCCTGCTCCGGCGAGTTGGCGGCCCGAATCGTCGGCGGGGGCATGGTCAGAACAACCTCCCGCCGACCTTGACCTCGCGGTCGACCCCGACGAGGACCACCTCGCCCGCCGCGTCGGGGAAGCCGAGGGTCAGGACCTCGGACATGAAGGGGCCGATCTGGCGCGGGGGGAAGTTGACCACGGCGGCGACCTTGCGGCCGACCAGCTGGTCCGGGGTGTAGTGGACGGTGATCTGGGCCGAAGACGTCTTCACGCCGATGTCCGGGCCGAAGTCGATGACCAGTTTGAAGGCCGGCTTGCGCGCCTCGGGGAAGGGGTCGACCGAGAGGACCTGGCCGACGCGGATGTCGACCTGCATGAAGTCTTCGAAGGTGATGCGTTCGGCGGGGGCGCCGGACATCAGTCGAAACCGGCCGGTTCGACGCCCTTCGCCTGACCGTCGGGGCCGACCACGATCTTCTCGACGCGCAGCTGGGCGGCCTTGAGCCGGTCCTCGCAGTGGGCCTTGAGACGCGCGCCTTCCTCATAGAGGGTGATCGACTCCTCAAGCGGGGCCTGACCGGATTCCAGTCGGGACACGATCTGTTCGAGACGCTGCAGGGCGTCCTCGAAGCTGAGCTCGGCGGGGATGGGGGCGGCGTCGGTCATGGGCGGCGACCCTAGAGGGGGGCGTCCCCGGCCTCAAGTAGCCGGAAGGGTTAGCGGCGCTCGTAGCGGCGCTGGGACCAGTATTTGAAGCCCTGGTTGTGAACCAGACGCCAGCCGTCGGCCTTCAGCCGCTTGCCGACCATGTGGTTGAAATAGCCGTGGGCGAGGACCAGCACGTCCTGACCCGACTCGGCGCGGGCGATCAGGGCCTGGGCGGCCTGTTCGGCGCGAACCTCGGCCTGGGCGCGGGTTTCCTGACCCTCGTGGTGGTTGAAGAGGTGCCACCAGACCCGGGCCACCACGCCCCAGTATTTGGGCGGAAGCCTGAACCATGCGGGAAAGTGCGGCGGCGGCAGGGGGGCTTCGATGAACAGGGCGTCCGACATGACCTCGCGGCCCGCGGCGATGGCGGCGGCGGTTTCCTGGGCGCGCCGGCGGGTCGAGGCGTAGATGGCCCCCGCGCCCTCGGCCGTGGCCAGCAATTCGGGCGGCGGGGTCTGGCCGGCGCGCAGGCCGCCGACCTCATATTTCGCCCACCAGTCGCGATACTGGTCCGAGCTCAGCAGGCATTTACGCGACAGGGCCGGCTCGCCGTGGCGGGCCAGAACAATGGCACCGGGACGGACGATGACAAGCGCCGCCGCACGCGGGACGGGCGCGGGCGCGGGTCGATCTGTGGAGGGTTCTCGGGCGGGCGCTGACATGAGTGACGGGCGGGAAAGCGTTTTGCGTTCCGGCCCCCTAGTCCTCCCCCAAAGCCTGGACATGGGCGGCCGCCGAACGACCGAGCCCTTCTAGGTCGTAACCGCCCTCAAGCGACGACACAACCTTGCCCCCACAGCACGATCGCGCGACCTCGGCCACGGCGCGGGTGGCCCAGGCGAAATCCTCGGCCTCAAGACTCTGGTGGGCGAGGGGATCGCGGCGGTGGGCGTCGAAACCGGCCGAGATCAGAATCAGGTCCGGACGGAAGGCCTCGAGCGCCGGCATCAGCCCGCCCGAGAAGGTGGCGCGCCAGGCCTCGCGGGCGGCGTGTGGGGCGACCGGGACGTTGACGATATTGCCGACGCCGGTTTCGGAGGCCGCGCCGGTGCCGGGATAGAGGGGCATCTGGTGGATCGAGCCGAGGAACAGGCTGGCGTCGTTCTCGAAGGCGGCCTGGGTGCCGTTGCCGTGGTGGACATCGAAATCGATCACGGCGACGCGGGCCATGCCCTCGGCCTGGGCCACCCGGGCGGCGACGGCGACATTGGAGAACAGGCAGAAACCCATGGCCCGGTCGGGCTCGGCGTGGTGACCGGGCGGGCGGACGGCGGCGAAGGCGCGGACGGTCTCGCCCCGGGCCACGGCGCGGACGGCGTCGATCACGGCTCCGGCGGCGAGGCGGGCGGCGCGGATGCTGCCCGGGGACAGGACGGTGTCGGCGTCGAGTTGGCGAAAGCCCGCGCCGGGCGCGGCGGCCAGCAGGCGGGCGACATGGGCGGCGGGGTGCAGCCGCTCCAGATCGGCGACACCCGCCTCGGTCGCGGCGTGGCGGTCGAGGCCGAGGTCCGCGGCGTCGAGCGCATCCAGCACGGCCCGCAGCCGCTCCGGGCTCTCGGGATGGCCGAGGCCGGGGCTGTGCGCCAGCATATCGGGATGGGTGAAGAGGGCGACGCTCATTGGGCGGAGGATAGGGGGG
>JBBQOK010000142.1:0-5835 GCA_038330765.1 Caulobacterales bacterium
GCATCGCGAAGACGCCTTCACCCTCGCCGAGACGCTGGGACGCGCGGGCTGGGGCTGGGCGTGGCGCGTGCTCGGTGCCCTGCAGCATCAGCCGGTGCGCGAGCGGAACCTGCGCGGCAGCGGGCTCGACGCCTGGTCGCGCCTGCCGGAATGGGAGGATGAGGCCCCACGCGGCGAGGCCGGCTCGGCCCCGGTCGACAGCGAGAGCGCCCGCATCCGGCTGGAGAAACTGCTGCAGGCCTCGGGCCTCGATGAGACCCGCCCGACCCAGTCCGACTATGCCGCCGAGGCCGCCTTCGCCTTTTCGCCGCGCAACGAGGAAGGCCGTCCCCGGGTGCTGCTGGCCGAGGCCGGCACCGGCACGGGCAAGACGCTCGGCTATCTCGCCCCCGCCAGCCTGTGGGCCGAGCGCAATCAGGGGGCGGCCTGGGTCTCGACCTATACCCGCGCCCTGCAGCGCCAGATCGACCGCGAGAGCGCGGCCCTTTGGCCCGATCCGGTCGAGCGCAAGAAGAAGACCGTGGTCCGCAAGGGCCGCGAAAACTACCTGTGCCTGTTGAACCTGCAGGACATGATGCAGGCGGCGCAGCTGGGGAACGGCGACCTGATCGGCATGGCGCTGGCCAGCCGCTGGGCGATGCATACGCGCGACGGCGACATGACCGGTGGCGACTATCCGGGCTGGCTGCCGGGCCTGTTCGCGACGGGGCCGAGCCATCAGGCCAGCGCCGCCAATCTGGTCGACCGTCGCGGTGAATGCGTCCACGCGGCCTGTCCCCACTACCGCACCTGTTTCGTCGAAAAGACCATCCGCGCCAGCCGCCGGGCCGATCTGGTCGTCGCCAACCATGCGCTGGTCATGACCCAGGCCGCCTTTGACGGGGCGCGCTCGGCGCGCGGGCTCAAGCAGGACGGCGAGACGGCGGCGCTCAAGCGGATCGTGTTCGACGAGGGCCACCATCTGTTCGACGCCGCCGACAGCGCCTTCTCCGCCTGTTTGTCCGGTCAGGAAGCCGCCGAGCTGCGCCGCTGGTTGCGCGGACCGGAGGGGCGCGGCCGGCGCGGGCGGGGTCTGGAACAGCGGCTCGGCGACCTGTGCGCCGACAATGAGGCGGCGACCAAGGCCCTTCAGGACGCCGTACGCGCCGCCGCCCAGCTGCCCGGCGAGGGTGTGTCCGGCCGCATCGCCCCGGCCTCGGGCGAGGTCAATCCGGTCGGGCCGATCGAGCGGTTCCTGCTGGCGGGGCTGGAGCAGCTGCGGGCGCGCACCCGCGAGAACGCCTCGGGCAGCGGGACCGAGTTCGGCATGGAGTGCGCCCTCAGGCCGGTGACGGATCCGGTGCTGGAAACGGCGCGCGAGGCGGCGCAGGCGCTCGCCGCCGTCGAGGCCCCGCTGCTGGCGCTGTCGCGGCATCTGGAGGACATCCTCGATGACGAGGCGTCCGAGCTGGACGGGGCGTCGCGGGCGCGGATCGAGGGGGCCCTGCGCGGGCTGGACCGGCGGGCGCGGATGACCCTGCCCGGCTGGCGCTCCATGCTGGCGGCGCTGGAGGTGTCGTCCGACGAGCCTGACCCGGACTTCCTCGACTGGTTTTCAGCCGAGGCCGCGTTCGGCCGCATCATGGACGTGGCCCTGCGCCGCCATTGGATCGATCCGACGGTGCCGCTGGAGGCCGCGGTGATCATGCCCGCTCACGGCGTTCTGGTAACCAGCGCCACCCTGTCCGATCCGAACTCGGACGATCCGTTCGACATGGCCCGGTTGCGCACCGGCTCGGCGCGGCTGATCGAGCCGGCGCGGACGCTGAAGGTCGAGAGCCCGTTCGACTATGCGGCCAACAGCCGGGTCATCGTCGTCAACGATCTGGTCAAGGACGACACGCGCCAGACGGCAGCGGCGATGCGTGAACTGTTCCTCGCGGCCGGCGGCGGGGGCCTGGGCCTGTTCACGGCCATCCGCCGGCTGAAGGCGGTCTATGAGCGGCTGGGGCCTGACCTGGCCAAACACGGCCTGCCGCTCTACGCCCAGCACGTCGATCCGCTCGAAGTCGGGGCGCTGGTGGATGTGTTCCGGGCCGAGCAGGACAGCTGTCTGCTCGGCACCGATGCGGTGCGAGACGGGGTCGATGTGCCGGGCCGGTCGTTGCGCATCCTCGCCTTCGATCGGGTGCCGTGGCCGCGACCGGACCTGCTGCACAAGGCCCGCCGCGCCCGCTTCGGCGGAGAAGGGGCGGGGGGGCGAAATTTCGACGACGCCCTGGCCCGCGCCAAAATGGCCCAGGCCTTTGGACGCCTGATCCGCCGCGCCGACGACAAGGGGGTGTTCGTGATGCTGGACGCCGCCGCGCCGACCCGCCTGTTCGCCAGCCTGCCGCCGGGAACGGACGTCCAGCGCATGGGTCTGGCCGAAGCCGTCGAGCAGGTTGGCGCGTTCCTGTCATCTGATAAGGAGCGCCCATGAACGACACGCCTGTCCGTTATTCCCGCCGCGGCCTGATCTGGCCCTTCGCCATCTTCGGCGTGTTGCTGGCCGCCTGGACGGGGTGGTGGTTCTATCTCGCCGATCAGGTCGAGACGCGGCTGGCGGCGCAGGTCGAGGTTCTGCGCGGCGACGGCTGGCAGGTGTCGCACCGGCCGGTCTCGATGACGGGCTGGCCGTTCCGGACCCGGGTCGCCTTCGCCGAGGCCATCATCGTCGCGCCGTCCGGCCATGGAATCTCCGCGCCCGAACTGGTCGCCGAGGCCAATGCCTGGAACCCCGGACGCTGGATGCTGATCGCGCCGGACGGCCTGACCCTGGCCCGGGCCGACAAGGGCCGTATCGCCGTGAAGGGCGAGGCCCTGCGCCTGAGCGTCAGCCACCTGCGCTCGCGCTTCCCCGACCTGCGTGTCGAACTGGCCCGCCCGACCTTCACGCCGATGGCCGGGGCCGAGCCCTTCCCGATCGCGTCCGCCGAGCTGATCGAGCTCTATACCCGCCCCCACCTGACCAATGGCGTCGAGGCGAGCGACGAGATGGACGTGCTGTTCCGCCTGATCGACGCCCGCGGCCGCGCCGACGGCCCCGTCGAGGGGGCGACCCGGCAGGGGATGCTTACCGTCGAGGTCGAGACCACCATCGAACAGGCCAGCCGCCTGCGCGGCGCCGACAGCGCGGGGGTGTTCTCCAGCTGGTCCGGGGCCGGCGGCCGGTTCACCGACGTGAAGGGCCGTCTTCAGGCCGGCGACAGCCGCGCCCGGATCGCCAGCGAGGCCCTGTCGGCGCGGGCGGACGGGCGGCTGGAGGGGCGGCTCGCCCTGACCGCCGAACGGCCCGCCGCGGCCATGGCGGGGCTGGCCCGATCCCGCTCGGGCGCGGTCAACCGGATGGCCGCCGCCGGCGCCGCGACGGCCGCGAGCGTCCAGGGCGATCGCCCGGTCGATCTGGTGATCCAGTTCCGCGACGGTCGCACCTGGCTGGGGCCTTTCGCCCTGGCGCCGGCGCCGAAGCTGTTCTGATGCTGGTCGAACCTCCCGAGGACCCGGCGCGGCTGGCGCAGGATCGCGCCCTGGCCAGGGCGGTCCGCGCCCGCATCGCCTCAGGCCCGCGCCCGACGCCCGACGCCGACGCCATCGGCCTGCGGGGGGTGCTGAAGGGCCTGTCCCCGTCCGAGACCGCCGCCGTGCGGTCCGTGCTGGGACGGATCGACGCTGCCCACGGCGCGCCCCTGATCGTCTGGGGTCCGGCCAGCCAGGTGCTGGCCGCCGACCGGTTCGGCCTCGTCGCCCGGATCGCCGCCAAACCCGAGGCCGCCCTCGAGGCCGTCCGGAAGGGCGGCCGCGCCCTGATGGACCTGACGCCCACCTCGGCCTGGTGGGGCCGGTTGCTGGCCGAGCCGGATCTGAGGGTCGTCGCCGCCCTGCCGGACCACGGTGCCGGCCACCCGCGCGCCCTGCTGGTGCAACGGACCCAGCCGGGTCCGACCGGGAAGGACCGCACCTTCTGGATCACCGACAGCCCCCTTCACCCTGACCGCATAGCCGCCGCGCTGGGCGACTCCGGCCTGGCCGCCAGCCCGCTGATCGAGGCAGGCGGGTTGAAGCTGTTCGCCCTGGCGGGCTATGTGCAGGCCAATGACGGACGGCTGGGCGACGCGCCCGGCTCCCTGAGCGGCGTCATCGGTGCCGCGCCCGTGTTCTGATTTTTCGCCTTCCGCCTCAAGGATCCCGCATGACCGACGCCCCCGCGCCCAAGCCCGGCATCCTCGACATCGCTCCCTATGTCGGCGGCAAGTCTCGCATCGACGGCGTGGCCGAGCCGATGAAGCTGTCCTCGAACGAGAATATGCTCGGGGCCGGCCAGAAGGCGCGCGAGGCCTATGAGGCCGCCGTGTCCCACATTCACACCTATCCTGACGGTCGGGCGACGAAGCTGCGTGACGCCGTGGCCGAACACCATGGACTGGAGCCCGAGCGGCTGATCTTCGGCAACGGCTCGGACGAGGTCTTCGCCCTGCTGAACCAGGCCTATCTGACCCCGGGCGACAACATTGTCACCGGCCAGTACGGCTTCCTCGCCTATCGCATCAGCGCCCTGGGCTGTCAGGCCGAGGTCAAGCTGGCGCCGGAGCCGGGCTTCAAGGCCGAGGTCGACGCCCTGCTGGAACAGGTCGATGAGCGGACGAAGATCGTCTACGTCTCCAGCCCGTCAAACCCGACCGGCAGCTACAACACCGGCGAGGAAATCCATCGCCTGCATCAGGCCCTGCCGCCGCAGGTGCTGCTGGTCGTCGATGAGGCCTATGCCGAATACGTCACCGAGCCGGACTGGGAGACCAGCTTCCCCCTCGCCCGCGGCAGCCAGAACATCGTGGTGACGCGCACCTTCTCGAAGATCCACGGCCTCGGCGGTCTGCGCATCGGCTTCGGCTATGCGCCGCTGAAGGTGGCCGAGGCGATCGACCGCATCCGCCTGCCGTTCAATGTCTCGGTGCCCGGGATCGAGGCCGCCGTCGCCGCCCTGGGCGACGAGACGCACCAGCAGGCGTCGCGCGACCTGATCCAGACCTGGCGCCCACGCCTGACCCAGGCCCTCCGCGGCTTCGGCTTCGACGTCCTGCCCAGCGCCGGCAATTTCGTGCTGGTGAAACTCGCGGACGCCGCCCGGGCGACGGCGGCCAACGATTATCTGAACTCCAAGGGCATCATCGTCCGCCCCGTCGGCGGCTACGGCCTGCCCGACTGCCTGCGCATCACCGTCGGCACCGAGGACCAGAACCGTGCGGTGATCGACGCAATGAGCGAGTTCGCGGCGCGATAACCAAACTTGCATACGGGGCGGTAACGCGTTTTACGCGCATGATGCGCCATGCCGATCCACCATGCCGCGCAATGTCGAGCTCTGCGGTGGGCCCAAAGGTCCCTGTGCGCGGACTGTGGCCAACCTGTGCCGAGTTCACGCAAGATCAAGCCGACGCATCCGCTTTATCCGACTTTCGACCATGTTTTAGCCAAGTCCCAAGGGGGCGGACGCGTGCTCACAAACGGACTACTCAAACATCGAGCCTGCAATGAGCGGCGCGGCAATCGCCCGCCGACCGGATGCGATCTCGTCTGGGCCATAGCGGTGTGCGCGCGGCTCTCGACTCGCCCAAAGAGCTTGAAGTCGATGTTTCGCGGCGCGGTGTCGAACCCGGAGCCTCTGGTCGGCTAACTACCGCCGCCTGAATATCCGGCTTGCCGCCCAGCCCGTGAAGGCCGCCAGCAGGACGCACAGGATGCCGTAGCTCCACGGCCGGCGGTGGGCGAGTTCGAAGATCTCGCGCTCGATGCCGACCTTCTCGACGGTGAGGGTCA
>JBBQOK010000143.1:0-5825 GCA_038330765.1 Caulobacterales bacterium
CTGCGCATCGAGGGCCGGCCCTACACCACCATCGAGCGGGTACTGGTCCAGCGGATGGTCGAGGTCGTGCTGGCCGACGCCCGCGCCGCTTTCGAGCCGCTGACGCCGGTGCATTTCAACCTCGACCGGCTCGAGACCAATCCGCGCTTCGCCGCCATTGCGCGTCCCGCCAATGCAGCGATCCTGGTCAAGCTGCGCATCGACATGGAAGACCGCGGCGGGCGCATCGAACTGCTCCTGCCCTACGCCACGCTCGAGCCCATCCGGAAGATGCTGCTGCAGCAGTTCATGGGTGAGAAATTCGGCCGCGACAACATCTGGGAAGGCCACCTGGCCACCGAGCTCTGGACCACCGGCACCGAGGTCCGTGCCGTGCTGGACGAGCAGCAACTGCCCCTGTCCCGGGTCCTGGACCTCAAGGTCGGCGACACCCTGATGCTGAACGCCACGCCGGACTCCGAGATTTCGATCCGCGCCGGCTCCATTCCGCTGACCACCGGCCGCATGGGTCGCAAGGGCCAGCACATCGCGGTCCGGGTCGAGGCACCGATCGACGTCGACACCGCCACCAGCCTCGCAAAGGGGAAACGCTGATGACCGGCATGATTCTGGACGGCGTGCTGATGCTGCTGCTCGTCGCCGCCCTCGGCTACGGGGTGCGGCTCGAGCGCAAGCTGACCGCACTTCGAGAGGGCCAGCAGGCCTTCGCCTCCGCCGTGACCGAGCTGAACGCCGCCGCCGGTCGGGCCGAGGCCGCCCTGGCGTCGCTCCGCGCGTCCGGCCAGGAAACAGACCTGCTGCACGACCGCATCATCAAGGCCCGCGAGGTCAAGGCCCAGCTGGAGGCGCTGATCGAGCGCCGTCCCGCCGCCGTCGCGCCCGTGGAGACGATCCGCGAGGCCGCACCGCCGCGTCCCGCCGCCGTCCCGGCCCAGGCTCCGGTGGAAGGCGACGACCGCGCCCTGCGCATGGCCGCCCTGGCCCAGCGCATCCAGGGCATGGCGGCCCCCGTCCGCAGCCGGCCTCCGGGCGACTCCAATGTGGCGGCCATCCTCGGTGCCATGACCGCTAACCAATCCGCGAAGCAAAGCCTCAACCAGGCGCGGCGCAGCCTGGACGAAGACCTGTTCGCCGCCTGATCCCCGCGGCCGTTTCCCTCCTTTCGAGTAGCCGATCATGAGCAAGATCCCCCGCCTGCTGCCCCTGATCGCCGTCGCCATCGGCGGTGTGGTCGTCGTCCGTGCGGTGGGCGTGGCTCCCGGCCTGTTCGAAGGGGCGCGGGCCTGGGCCGAGGAGGCCGTGCCCGCCACGGCACCGGCCACGCCCGCGGCCGCCATCTGCGCCCTGACGCCGGAACAACTGGCCCAGCAGGCCGGCCTCTCGCCCGCGGAGATGCGTATTCTCGGCGCGCTCAAGGACCGCCGCGTCGAGCTGGACGCCCGCGACGTCGACCTCGCCTCCATGCTGCCGCTGCTGGCCACGGCCGAGCAGAAGCTGGACGCCAAAACCGTCGCCCTCGAGGCTGTGAAGGCCGAGGTTCAGGCCCTGCTCGGCCAGGTCGATGACCGGGAGAAGGCCGAGATCGATCGTCTGGTCGCCGTCTATTCCGCCATGCGTCCGCGCGAGGCCGCCCGCGTGTTCGCCACCCTGTCCGATGATGTCCGCCTGCCGGTCGCCGCGGCCATGCGGCCCCGCTCGCTCGCCGCCGTCATGGCCCAGATGGACCCTTCCGCCGCGCGCATCCTGACCGAGAAGCTGGCCGGCCGTTTCGCCGCCCGGCAGCAATTGGCCGCCCGCGCCGTCGCCGCCGCCAACACCACCGCAGCCGACACGCCGCCCGCCGCCCCGGTCCAGACCGCCGACGCCGGACCGCCACCGGCCGCTGCGGTGCCGCCGCCCGCCGCGCGTCCGGCCAGCCGTCCAGCGGCCCGCCGTCCTGCACCCCGGCCCGCGGCCCGCACCCCCGCCCCGACGTCTGCCGCCCCGACTCCGGCCGCCCCGACTCCGGCCGCCACCCCGCCCGCCGCGACCGAGCCGGCCGGCGAGCGGCCCTACCAGCCCGCAGCCGCCACGCCGCCGGCCGAGAACCAGCCGCGTCAGTCGGTGCAGTAGGCCGCTACTCGATATCCTCGTTCAGCAGGCCGACCTCGGTGAATCCTGTCGCCTTCAGACGGTTCATGACATCCATAAACCGGTCATAGCGGACCTCCGGCTCGGCGCGGATGAAGACCCGCTGCTCGCGACAGGCTCCGCCACCCTGGGCCTCGCACACGTCGGCAGGCAAGGCTTCAAGCGATGTCCGCTTCGCCGCGATGAAGATCGCGCCGGTCTCTTGCACCGTGATGTAGACGGGCTCCTTCAGCACCGGCTGCGACTTGTCTGGCGGCGGCAGGTCCAGCTTCATCGACACGGTGGCCATCGGGGCGGCGACCATGAAGATGATCAGCAGAACCAGCATGATGTCCACGAACGGCGTGACGTTGATGTCGGCGTTGTGTTGCACGATCGTCCCGGCGCGCCCGCCGGGCCCTGAAAGCTTCGCTCCCATTCCCTGTCTCCATCAGAGGCCGGTGCGGATTGCGCCAGCAAGGCCCGATGTCGAGCTCATGCCGCGACTTTTGTACGTCGGGGACGAGGCCGGATCGCGGCCATGAAAAAGGGCCGCCTCCCGGAGGAGACGGCCCCTGTTCGTTTGAACGGGGACGGGCCCTATTCGATGTCTTCGTTCAGCAGCCCGACCTTGAAGAAGCCCTTGGCCTGCAGCTCGTTCATGACTTCCATGAACTGGTTGTAGGTGACTTCCGGGTCGGCGCGGACGAACACGCGCTCTTCGCGGCAGTCGGTCGCGACGGCGAGGGCCTTGCAGACGTCGCCCGAGAGACCCTCAAGGGTCGTCTGCTGGTCGGCGATGAAGATCGAGCCGGTTTCCTGGATGGTGATGTAGACGGGGTCCGGCACTTCGGTCGGGTTCAGCGGCGGCACCGCCGGCGGCAGGTCGAGGCGGATCGACACGGTCGCCATCGGCGCGGCGACCATGAAGATGATCAGCAGCACCAGCATGATGTCGACGAACGGCGTGACGTTGATGTCGGCGTTCTGTTCAATGGTGTGGCCCTTGCCACCACCAGGTCCGGAAAGTTTGGCGGCCATCCGCGTTGGTTCTCCATCAGGCCCGGCGCAGTACGCGGCGAGCGTCGCTGAAAGCTTCGGACCGTCTCTTGGCGTCCCCGGCCCGGCTTGTAAAGCGGGTTCAGGGCGAAGAGGGTTCCATTGACGGTTCCACCTTCGATTTACGCCTGACAGGCGAAACGATTCGGCCCGGTTAGCGGCCCTGGGCGAGCTTCAGGAACCGGTCCTTGAGCGCCGCGTCGGACTTGAAGGCCCCAGTGAACCGGGTGGTGATGGTCGAAACGTGGCGGTGATGCACGCCGCGCGTCGTCATGCACTGGTGTTCGGCGTCGATCAGGATGGCGACCCCGACCGGCTGCAGGTGCGATTCGATGGCGGCGGCGATCTGGTTGGTCAGTACTTCCTGGGTCTGCAGGCGCCGCGAGAAAATCTCGACCACGCGGGCCAGCTTGGAGATGCCGACCACCTTCTCGTCGGGGATGTAGGCGACATAGGCCTTGCCCAGGAACGGGGCCATGTGGTGCTCGCAATGGCTCTCGACCTCGATGTCGCGCAGCAACACCATGTCGTCATAGCCCTGCACGTCGTCGAAGGTGCGGCTCAGCTCCTTTTCGACATCGGCGTCATAGCCGTCGAACCATTCGCCATAGGCGTCCACGACCCGCCGGGGCGTATCGATCAGGCCGGGGCGGTCGGGATTGTCACCGGCCCAGGCCAGCAGGGTGCGGACAGCCTCCAACGCCTTTTCGCGCGAGGGGCGTGGTGCGGGGTCGTTGTCGCCGACCAGAACCGGCTTGACGGGTGTGACGCTCATTCTCGATCTCGACGCTGTTCGCTTGTGCAGCAGCACGGCTATATGGGACGGCAGGTCCGTCCTGCAAGAAAACTGAAAGCTGCCGCCTCACTATGTCGCTGACGATCCACGACACCCTGCACCGCGAAAAGCGCGTGTTCACGCCGCGCGACCCTGACCGGGTGACCCTCTATGTCTGCGGCCCCACGGTTTACGACTATGCCCACATCGGCAATGCGCGCCCCCCTGTGGTCTTCGACGTGCTGGTGCGGCTGCTTCGCCGGGCCTACGGCGCGGACAAGGTCATCTATGCCCGCAACGTCACGGACGTGGACGACAAGATCAACCAGAAGGCCGCCCGTGAGGGCACGCCGATCGGTGACGTCACGGCCCGCTACGAGGCGGCCTATCTGGACGATATGGCCCGGCTGAATGTCAGCCCGCCAGACCTCGCGCCTCACGTCACCGACCATATGGACGCCATTGTCGCCCAGATCGGCGCGATCATGGATCAGGGCTGCGCCTATGCCGCCGAGGGTCACGTCCTGTTCGACGTCTCGTCCTACCCGACCTATGGCCGCCTCTCGGGCCGCAACCTCGACGACATGATCGCCGGGGCCCGCGTCGAGGTCGCGCCCTACAAGAAGAACCCGCACGACTTCGTGCTGTGGAAGCCGTCCAAGGAAAACGAGCCCTCGTGGCCGTCGCCCTGGGGCGAGGGCCGTCCCGGCTGGCACATCGAATGCTCGGCCATGATCGAGGAAACCCTGGGTCTGCCCATCGACATCCACGGCGGCGGCATCGACCTGGTGTTTCCGCACCACGAGAACGAGATCGCCCAGGGCGTCTGCGCCCACGGCCGCGCCCACGAACCGGCGGCCCATGCGGAATACAGCCGCTACTGGATGCACAACGGCTTCCTCACCGTCGACGCCGAGAAGATGTCCAAATCGATCGGAAATGTCCTGCTGTTGCACGATCTGGTGCAGTCGATGCCGGGCGAGGTGGTCCGCTGGGCCCTTCTCTCGGCCCACTATCGCCAGCCGCTCGACTGGAATCAGGCCCTGCTGGACCAGAGCCGAAAAGCCCTCGACCGGCTGTATGGTGCCCTGCACCGGGCCTCGGCCGTAGAGGCCTCGACCGACGAGCCGCCCGCCGCCTTCCTCAAGGCTATCGAGGACGACCTGAACACGCCCGGTGCCATGGCCACCCTGTTCGCCCTGTCCAGCGAGATCGAGCGCGCCATGACCGCGGGCGACCACGGCCTCGTGGCCCGCGCCAAGGGCGAATTGATCGCGTCGGCGAACCTTCTCGGCGTGCTTCAGTCCGAACCGGCCGCCTGGCTGGAAGGCGAAGTCTCCAGCGACCTGCGGATCGAGGTCGAGGCTCTGCTGGAACAACGCGCCGCCGCCCGGTCGGCGAAGGACTGGCCCGAAGCCGACCGCATCCGCGACCGGCTGAACGCCCTCAACGTCGTCGTCATGGACGGGCCGCAAGGCGCGACCTGGCGGGTCAAGGGCTGAAAGCCCCCATCTTCCTTCTCCCCATCAGGGGAGAAGGTGGCCCGGCAGGGCCGGATGAGGGGGATGCCGGATCCTTGCTCATCGCCCGCCAGTCAGTCCGCCTGGAGCAACCCCCTCAACCGTCTCGCTCCGCGAGCCACCGTCTCCCCCGGCGGGGAGAAGGACACTGCGGGACCCCATGACGCTGTGCTGAAAATCCAGCGATCTATAGTCGGGTTCAGCTGACGAAGCCCTGCAATATCAACCCCTTCCGCTTTTCTCACTCCGATGTTCCATGCACATCTGGAAACGGGCGCACACTTCTCGCATCCCGTCGACGGGGAGGGCACCGGATCCAACGCTCTCGATGACGGCGGGCTGTGGTCGAGCGATGAAGCCCG
>JBBQOK010000144.1:0-5804 GCA_038330765.1 Caulobacterales bacterium
GTGGTCAACGGCAGCCTGCCGCCGGACCAGCTGGGCGTCCGCGCCATCGACCCGCTGATCCCCGGGGCCGCCGAGAGCTGGACCATCAGCCTCGACGGCCGCGTCTACACCTTCGGGCTGCGGGCCAATGGCCGCTGGAGCAATGGCGACCTGGTGACCGCATCCTGTCCTCCGGCGACGGCGGCGGCTTCCCGCGCGGGGTGCCCATCGGCGTGGCGGCCAGGGGCATCGACGGCACATGGCGGGTCAAGCTGTTCAGCGACCGAGGTGCCATCGACTTCGTCCGCATCATGTTGTTCGAGGACTTCGGCCAATTGATCGGTTCCAACGATCTCAACGCTCCGCCGCTGGCCGCGCTCGATACCCTGTCCGAGGCCACACCCGCACAGAGCACCGCCATCGCCGACTCCGCCGCCCGCCGCAACGCCGCCCGCGAGGTGGTCCGTGAGGCTGCGATTGAGGCCGCCGCCCGCCCTCCCGCCACCGCCCGCCCTCCCGCCGCCGTCCGTCCCCCCGCCGCAACGCCTCGTCCCGCCGCAGCGCCCCCTCCAGTTGCCGCGCCCGCCGCCGACGAGGTCGCACCTCCGACGGGAGGGACCGAATGAGACGCGCCGTCGCGGTCCGAGTCGTCGGGCCGATGCAGTGGATCGTCTATCCGGCGCTGATCACCGTCGCGGCCACCATCGTGCTGCAGACACCGGTCGAGCTGTTCGGCCTGCGCCTGCCCGAACCGGTCATCCCCATGGTGCTGGCCTTCGCCTGGCCGCTGATCCGTCCGTCGGTGCTTGCTCCTCTGGTGCTGGCGGCGCTCGGCCTGCTGCTGGACATCCTGACCTACGGCCCGCTGGGCCTGTGGGGCCTGACCTTCCTGGCCATCTATGCGGTCGTCCTCGCCTCGCGCAGCTTCCTGGCGGGTCAGGATACGGTGGTCCTGTTCGTCTGGTACGCCGCCTGCTGCGCCCTGGCCTTCCTGCTGGCCTATGTCGTTATGGCCCTGATCGCCCGTAACCCGGCCAGCCTGATCTCCCTGTTCCTGCAGGTTCTGCCGACTCTGCTGCTGTTCCCGTTCGCGAACCGCCTGATCGAGGGCTTCGAGGACGGCGACGTGAGGTTCCGATGAGCTCGGAACCGTCCATCTTCTTCTCCGACACCAATGAGCGGCAGGGCTCGTTCCTGCGCCGCACCTTTGTGCTCGGCGGGCTCACGGCGGTGGGCGGCGTCGCCCTGACCGGCCGTCTGGCCCAGCTTCAGGTCGTGCAGGCCGGCCAGTACGCCACCCTCGCGTCCAACAACCAGTTCAACTTCCGTCTGGTCCCGCCGCCCCGCGGCGAGATCAAGGACCGCAACGGCGTCGTCATCGCCGGCAACCGGCCCAGCTTCCGTGTGCTGGTCGTCCGCGACGAGACCAAGGACCTCGACCAGACCCTCGACCTGCTCGGTCGCCTGCTGCCTGACACCATGGACCGCCGCCGGTCCATCATCCGCGAGGTCAACGCCGCCCCCCGCTTCAGCCCCGTCCCGGTCAAGAGCGATCTGACGTGGGAAGAGTTCGCCCGCGTCAACCTCTATGCCAACGAACTGCCCGGCGTGATGGCCGACATGAACGAGGCGCGCTTCTATCCGTTCGGCGGCGCCTTCGCCCACGTCGTCGGCTATGTCGCCAAGCCCAACGACCGCGACATCGCGGCGATCGGTGAGCGCGGCGAAAAGGTCCCGGAGATCCTCTACAATCCGGGCTTCCGTATCGGCCGTCAGGGGGTGGAGAAGGCCTTCGATTCCGACCTCCGCGGCGAGGCCGGCGGCAACCGGGTCGAGGTCGACGCCCGCGGCCGCGTGGTGGCTGAAGATGTCGGCGGTTCCCGGCCCGCCGTCCCCGGCAAGGATGTCGTCCTGACCCTTGACGCCGACGTCCAGAACCGCGCGCTCGAAGTCTATGGCGAGGAGTCCGGCGGTTGCGTCGTCATGGACGTCCGCAACGGCGACATCCTTTGCATGGTCTCGGCACCGTCGTTCGACCCCAATCTGTTTGTCGGCGGGGTGCCGTCCAGCGTCTATCGCGCCCTGGCCGACTATGAGCGCAAGCCGCTGCTGGACAAGGCGATCTACGGCACCTTCCCGCCGGGCTCGACCTTCAAGATGACCACGGCCCTGGCTCTGCTGGACGCCGGCATCAATCCGACCGAGCGGGTCACCTGCACCGGCGGCTACCGCTACGGCAACCGTACCTTCCGCTGCTGGAAGCGCGGCGGACACGGCTCGATGGACATGCACAATGCCATCAAGAACTCGTGCGACACGTATTTCTACCACATGTGCAACCGCGCCGGCGTCGACCGGATTTCGCGCGTGGCTCATGATCTGGGCTTCGGTCAGGCCTATGAGATCGGCATCGCCGGCCAGTCCAGCGGCACTGTCCCCTCGACGAAGTGGAAGCGTGACTACGCCGCCCGTACCAAATGGGATGACGACGGAACCTGGTATCCGGGCGAAACCCTGTCGGTGGCGATCGGGCAGGGGGCGCTGGCCGTCAACGCCTTGCAGCTGGCGGTGATGACCGCCCGCCTCGCCCACGGCCGCAAGGCGGTCCAGCCCCGGCTGGTCAAGGCCGTCGGCGGTCAGGCCCGGCCGGCGGCTCCCGCCTTCGCCGACCTGCCGTTCAGCCAGGAGCACCTCGACATCGTCCGCGCCGGCATGGCGGCTGTGGCCAACGACGTTACCGGCACCGCCTATCGCGCCTCCCAGCTGGGGCTCGGAGACATCCAGATGGCCGGCAAGACCGGCACGGCCCAGTCGCGCGACTACGGCTCAGGTTCGCGCGGTCCCCGCGACGCCGTCTGGACGCGCCGCGACCACGCCCTGTTCGTCGCCTTCGCGCCGCACGACGCGCCGCGCTACGCCATCGCCCTGATCATCCAGCACGCGCCTTCGGGTGGTGCCGCCGACGCCGCGCCCAAGGCGCGCGAGATCATGAAGACGGTGCTGCTCAAGGACCCTGACATGCGCGCCCGCATCGAGCGGCCCTTGCCTCCCGAGGCTATCGCCCCCGACGGCGTCGACGAGGGCGAGGCCGGCTCCGGTCCGGGCGGCGAGGTCACCGGTGCCGCTGCCGCCGAGGTCGCGCCCCCTGAGGTCCCGGTGCGCCGTCCCGCGCCGACCGCCACCTCGGGCCCGCGCCCCTATCTGACGGAGCCGCCGCGATGACCGCCTCCGCCCTGACCCGTCCCGGCGAGCGCGACCGGCTTTCGACCAAGATCTCCGAGCTGGACTGGCGTCTCGTCGGCCTGCTGTGCGTCATCGCCGGCGTCGGTGCTGCCATGCTCTATTCGATCGCGGGCGGACAATGGCAGCCGTGGGCGGTCAAGCACCTGATCCGCTTCGGGGCGCTGCTCGTGGCCATGCTGATGATGGCCATGGTGCATCCGAAATGGTGGTTCCGCGCCGCCTATCCGCTCTACGGCGTGCTGTTGATCCTTGTGCTGATGATCGAATTCACGCCGCTCGGCTATGTGGCCGGCGGGGCGCGCAACTGGCTCAACCTCGGCTTCATCCGCATCCAGCCGGCCGAGTTCGTCAAGCTCGGCCTCGTCCTGGCGCTGGCGCGCTGGTACCACAACCATTCGGCCCAGGACGCCCGCTGGTCGTGGAAGCTGCTGATCCCGGCGGGCATGATCGGCCTTCCATTCCTGCTGGTCGCCAAACAGCCGGACCTCGGATCGGCCATGGTCATCGGCCTGACCGGTGCCGCAGTGATGTTCGTCGCCGGCCTTAGCTGGCGCGTTCTCGCCGCAGGCGGTCTGGCGGCGGCCGTGTTCGTCCCGTTCTTCGTCAAGTTCGGCATGCACGACTATCAGCGCAACCGCGTCCTGACCTTCCTCAGTCCGGAATCCGACCCGTCGGGCACGGGCTACAACATCATCCAGTCCAAGATCGCGCTGGGATCGGGCGGTGTGCTGGGCAAGGGCTACGGCCTCGGCAGCCAAAGCCAGCTGGAGTTCCTGCCGGAGCGGCACACCGACTTCATCTTCTCGACCGTGGCCGAGGAGTTCGGCTTCATCGGCTCGTTCTCCGTGCTGGTCTGCTATGTCGCGGTCATCCTGATCGCCCTGCGCATCGCCTCCCTGGCCCACAGCCATTTCGGCCGCATCGCCGCCGCCGGCATGATCGCCTTTTTCGCCCTGTTCGTCCTCATCAACGGGGCGATGGTCATGGGGCTGGCCCCGGTGGTCGGCGTGCCGATGCCGCTGCTGTCCTACGGCGGCTCGTCGATGATGACCGTGATGGTCGGCTTCGGCCTGATCCTGTCGACCCGCGTTCACCGCTACGCCGAACTGCCCAAGGGCCACGGCCTGTTCTGATCGGCCGGTTCAGGCGTTAGGTTCAGATCATGACAGCCGCCAAAGCCAAACGCGCCGCGCCCAAACCCGCCGCGCCCAAACCCGACGCTCCCGTCGTCGCGCCGGCCTCGATGTTCTCCGATTGCGGCGACAGGCCCTGTCCCGAACCGCTTCTTCCGACCGCCACGCCCGCCCAGACCGCCGCCCTGACCGACGGCGTGCGGATGCGCGAAAACCCCGCCGAATGGGCCTTCGTCCGCCTGTCCAAGTTGATCGAGGACTTTGAGAAGGGCCTCGACAAGGATGAGGAGATCGGTGCTCGCATCGTCGGCCTGCCCGGCGACGGCACGATGGCGATTGAGGACGTCGGCTTCTGGGGTCCGGATTTCATCCTCTTCATGGGCAAGAACGCGGACGGCAAGCCTGTTCGCCTGATCCAGCACTACGCCCAGACCAATGTCCTGCTTGAAGCCCGCAAGAAGCCCGAAGAACGCGAAGCCCGCCGCATCGGTTTCCAGCTCTCGGAAATGGTCGAAAAGACAAATCCGAAGTGAGGGACGAGGAAGGCGGGGCCGGGCTATTCGTGGCCGTCGATGGCGGTCGCGCGGTTCATAACCTCGCCCCTGATCCCTACAGCCCCGCCGCCCAGTCCGTTGCCCGCACCAGGCTGTCGACGATGCCCGGTTCGCTGGAGGCGTGGCCGGCGTCCCTGATGATGTCCAGCTTCGCCTCGGGCCAGGCGCGGTGCAGGGCCCAGGCGCTGGTGATCGGCGTCACCACGTCGAACCGGCCCTGGGCGATCCAGCACGGGACATGGCGGATGCGGCCGATGTTCTTCAGCAGCCAGCCTTCTTCCGGGAAGAAGCCGCCGTTGGTGAAATACCAGTTCTCGATGCGGGCGAAGGCGACCGCGAAATCGGGCTCGGCGAACTTGTCGGGGCGGGCGTCCGGTCCCTCGACGCTGACGGTCTCGCCTTCCCAGCTCGACCAGGCCACGGCGCAGCGCTCCCGCTCGGCCTGATCGTCCCCGATCAGCCGCTTGTAGTAGGCGTCCATCAGGTCGTGCCGCTCGTCTTCGGGGATCGGGGCCACGAACCGTTCCCAGGCGTCCGGGAAGATGTGCGAAGCGCCGTCCTGATAGAACCAGTGCAGTTCGGACCGGGTCAGCAGGAAGATGCCGCGCAGGACCAGCGCCGCCGCCCGCTCTGGGTGGGTGATGGCGTAGGCCAGCGACAGGGTTGAACCCCAGCTGCCGCCGAACACCACCCACTTGTCGATGCCCAGCAGCTCGCGCAGCCGCTCGATGTCCTCGATCAGGGTCCAGGTGGTATTGTCTTCCAGCGAGGCGTTCGGTCGGCTGTTGCCGCAGCCGCGCTGGTCGAACAGGACGATGCGGTATTTGGCCGGGTCGAAATAGCGCCGCATGCCTGGATTGACCGCACCGCCTGGCCCGCCGTGCAGCACCACCAC
>JBBQOK010000145.1:0-5578 GCA_038330765.1 Caulobacterales bacterium
GGCAAGCCCGCCCCCCGCGTATAAAGAGCGCCTCTCGCGCGGGCCAAGCCACCCGCTGCGCCAAGGCCGCTTTAGCTCAGCTGGTAGAGCATCGCATTCGTAATGCGGGGGTCAGGTGTTCGAGTCACCTAAGCGGCACCACTTTTCTTCTTCCCCATCAGACTGTGTCCGGCAGGCCCGCTTCCGCACGGCCGCTCTGGACGACTCTCCTTCCAGGACGTAGCAATCGAGCCCGTTCCGGAGCGTATCATGCCGCAGCGCCTCAGCGCCCGTCAGGAAGAATGTCTGAGGCTCACCGCCTTCCTGACCGACAAGGAAATTGCCGCCCGCCTCGGGCTCTCGGAGGCCACCGTCAAGAAGCATGTGCACGAGGCCTGCCGCCGTACGGGCGTCAACCGGCGCAAGGCGGCGCTGGCCCTTCTGGAACGAAACGTACCAGGGGATACGAAAGACCCCATTGGCGGAACGACCCGTCAGGCGGCTGATGCCTCCCTGTTCAGGGAGTCAGGTCATGGTATCGGACAAAACGCCGCTTCCCCACTGGACGTGGGAGGATCTGGAAGCGGCGCTGGACGCGTTCAGCCCGCTCGGAGCCAGCGACCCGGTGCGCAGCCATCTGCTGCGCGGACTGGCGGACGACGCGGAGTTGTCGAACCCGCGGGAACTGCTTCAGCAGGTGCTGAGCGCGGGCTGGGTGATGGCCCAGGTGGGAGCCCAGAGCGGCGTCTCGGCTACCGGCCGCCGCCTCGGGGCTGGGGCGTCCGTCTCCTGATCCTGCTCGTGTTTGTGGTGGTGACAGTGGTGATGATGAAGGCCGTCGTCGATCTGGTCGTCGCCTACGCCGAACAGGCTGGAGAGGTCGGCAGCCCCGCCCGGCCGCCGCTCGACAGTCCGGGTGCCCGCCAGACGACCTGACGGACCGCGCTCCGGCCAACCGCCGGCTGTGCGGCGGAAACGGAGAGACCCGATCACCGCCTTTCTCGTCATCTATTACGCCGGCAGCCTGATCGCGGTGGTCTTCGCGTGGCTGAAGGGCGGGCATCCGGAGCGGCTCGGCGCGCTGGTGACGATCGCCGCCTATTGCATCTCCTATTACAGCCACCCCTTGATGATCGGCGACTTCTACGCCGGCGACGCTGTGCTGGATCTGGCGATGACCGGCTTCTTCGTCTGGCTGTCCCTCAAGTGCGATCGCTGGTGGCCGCTGGCCATGACCGCCGTGATGGCGCTGACCCTGCTGGTCCACGGCTCGTCCCTCGTTGTGCCGCACGTCGGCGGTTATGCGGACATCTCGGCGCGGGTTGGCCTGAGCATCCTCTCGGCCCTGATCCTGCTGTCCGGCACCGTCGAGCGGTGGTTGGCCGGCGAAGAGGCCATCAGCGGCCGGGCGCTCTGGCGGGCTCGATCGCGCGATGATCGGGAGATCGGACGCCGGGCGACTTGAACATATAAACATATCTTTATATGTCTGGCGGCCAGCCCCCCTCTCCAGGAGTCCGCCTTGGATCGTTCGTCCTTCCTGTTCACCTCTGAAAGCGTTTCGGAAGGACACCCCGACAAGGTCGCTGACCGCATCTCCGACACCGTCGTCGACGCCTTCCTGGCGAAGGATCCGGAAGCGCGCGTGGCCTGCGAGACCCTGGTCACCACCAACCGCATCATCCTCGCCGGCGAGGTCCGGGCCACCCGGCCCGGGAACACCCGCGAGCAGAACGAGGCCTTCACCCAGTCGATCATCGACAGCCTCGAGCCGCTGGTCCGCGCCGCCGTGCGCGACATCGGCTATGAGCAGGAGGGCTTTCACTGGGCCAGGGCGTCCTATGAGTGCTGGCTGCACGCCCAGTCCGCGGACATCGCCATCGGCGTTGATGCGGCCGGGAACAAGGACGAGGGCGCGGGCGACCAGGGCATCATGTTCGGCTATGCCTCCAATGAGACGCCAGAGCTGATGCCGGCAACGCTGCAGTACAGCCACAACATTCTGAAGCGGCTGGCGGAGGTCCGCCACGGTGGCGACACACGGCTGGAGCCCGACGCCAAAAGCCAGGTCACGATCCGCTATGAGGACGGCAAGCCGGTGCGCGCCACTTCGATCGTGCTGTCGACCCAACACGCCGCCGGCCTGTCGTCGGCCGACGTCGCGGAGATCGTCAAGCCGCACATCCTCGACGTCCTGCCTGAAGGCTTCACCGACGAGAACACGGTTTGGCACATCAATCCGACGGGTATCTTCGAGATCGGCGGACCGGACGGCGACGCCGGTGTCACGGGCCGCAAGATCATCGTCGACACCTATGGCGGCGCGGCGCCCCACGGCGGCGGGGCCTTCTCGGGCAAGGACCCCACCAAGGTCGACCGTTCGGCCGCCTATGCCTGCCGTTACCTGGCCAAGAACGTGGTCGCCGCCGGCCTGGCCGACCGCTGCACCATCCAGATCAGCTACGCCATCGGCGTGGCCAAGCCCCAGTCCATTCACGTCGACCTGCACGGCACGGGCAAGGGCACCGTCACCGAGGCGGTGCTCGAGGACAAGATCCTGGGCCTGATCGGCGGTGCCACGCCGCGTGCGATCCGCGAACACCTGGGCCTGAACAAGCCGATCTACGCCCGCACTTCCGCCTATGGCCATTTCGGTCGCGCGCCGGACGCCGACGGCGGGTTCAGCTGGGAGAAGACCGATCTGGTCGATCAGTTGAAGGCGCTGGTCTAGGGATCAAGCTCGGGCTCGCCGTGATCCGCTCCTATCGCGATCGCGGCGGCGCTTGTGAAGGACTCGCGCGACGCGCCCGACCGCCTATAAGGCGCCCATGTCTTCCGACCCCGACTCTCCGACGCCTCCCGAACGGGGCCCGCTGCGCTCGTTCGGCCGCATCAAGTCGCGCGCGATCAAGCCGCGTCAGGCCGCCCTGTTCGACACCCTGCTGCCCGGGATCGCCCTGCCCGATCCGAAGGCCGGCCCGATCGATCCCGCGGCCCTGATGCCCGGGGCGGCCGCGGTCTGGCTCGAGATCGGTTTCGGCGGCGGCGAGCATCTGGCCGAACAGGCGTCGCGCCATCCCGATACATTGATGATCGGCTGCGAGCCGTTTCTGAATGGCGTCGGCTCGGCGCTGCGCCACATCGACGAGCGCGGACTGAAGAACGTCCGTCTCCACGCCGACGACGCGCGCGATGTGATGGCGGCCCTGCCCGACGCCTCGCTGGACCGGATCATGATCCTGTTCCCCGATCCCTGGCACAAGGCGCGGCACAACAAGCGGCGTCTGGTGCAGGACGAGCTGGCGGTGGAGATGGTCCGGCTGCTCAAGCCCGGCGGCCGGCTGCGGTTCGTCACCGATTGGAAGGACTATGCCGACTGGGCCCTCGAACGGTTTGAACGGACGCCCGGACTGGTCTGGCAGGCGGACCGCGCCGGCGACTGGCACCTCGCCCCGGCCGATCATGTGGTCACCCGCTACGAGGAGAAGAAGCTGGGCGACACCCCGCCGATCTTCCTCGACTTCGTCAGGGCCTAGACTTCACCTGTCGCGAAGGCCTGCAGGAAGGCCAGCTGTTCGTCGGTTTCGGGCACGGGGCGGCCACGCGCCCGGCCGACGCTCAGGATCGCCTCGTCGACGTTCATGCCGCCGCTCACCAGGGCGCAGATGGCCAGCGACGGGGCGCGGCCCAGCCCCGCCCGGCAGTGCACCACCAGCCCCTGACCGGCCCGCACGCGGCGGTCCATCGCCGCGGCCACGCGCCGGTAATGTTCGACATTGGCCGGCAGACCGTGATCGGGGATCGGGAAATTGTAGAAGCCGACGCCGTGCCGTTCGCAGGCCCCGCCTTCCTCGGCCAGACCCAGCGAAGCCGCCTCTTCGGGCTGCAGCAGGCTGACCACCTGATCGACCATGCCGTGGGCCAGTTTGGCGATCTGCCCGTCCAGCGCCTCGCCGCCGTCGGGCTTGCGCGACACCCCGAGGCGGCCGGGCGTGTCGAGACCAATCCAGTAGACTTTCATTGCAGACCGTTCTGGCGGCGGCGGCCGGGATTGGCAATGAGGTTCGACGTCCGCGACGTCAGGGGCTGACAAACCCCATTCACCGGTCTATACGCCCTCTCACATCGTTAGACCGGCGTCCAACGGCGTCGTTCCAAGCGGCGGCCGGATGGCCCGCCGCTTTTGTTTTATCTGGACCGCACCGTTGAAGGCCAAGACCGTCGAAGACCGCGCTCTGCTGGAGCTGATCGAACCCGTGGCGGAAAGCCTGGGTCTCGACATCGTGCGCGTGCGGCTGATGGGCGGCACCCTGCGCCGGCGCCTGCAGATCATGGCCGAGCGGCCCAGCGACCACGACATCGCCGTCGAGGAATGCGCCCGTCTGAGCCGCGCCGTGTCGGAAATCTTCGACGCCGCGGACCCGATCGCGGGCGAGTATCTGCTGGAGGTGTCGTCGCCCGGCGTCGACCGCCCGCTGACCCGCCAGTCGGACTTCGACCTGTTCGAGGGTTATGAGGCGCGTCTGGAAAGCGACCGCATGATCGAGGGTCGCAAGCGGTTCAAGGGCGTGATCGCCGGCACCGAAGGCGAAAACATCGCCATCGATCTGGACGGGGAGGAGGACACCGCCCTCATTCCCTTCGACTGGCTGGTCGACGCCAAACTGGTGCTGACCGACGAACTGATGAAGGCGGGCGCCGAGAAGCGCGCCGCCCGTAACGACGATTCCAACGACAACTCTTCTGAGACCGAGGACTAGACCATGGCTGTCGCAGGCGTATCCGCGAACCGTCTTGAACTGCTGCAGATCGCCGATGCGGTCGCGCGCGAGAAGAACATCGACAAGGAGATCGTCGTCGAGGCGATCGAGGAGGCGATCCAGAAGGGCGCCAAGTCGCGCTATGGTGCCCATCACGACATCCGCGCCAAGATCGATATCAAGTCGGGCGAAATGGCCCTGACGCGTCACGTCACCATCGTGGCCGACGACTGGCAGCCGGAAGACGAGCTGGAAGAGTTCAACGACTCGGCCATGGTGCGCCTGACCGACGCCTCCAAGCGCGATCCCGAGGCCGTCGTCGGCAAGGAATACATTGAGGACCTGCCGCCGTTCGAGTTCGGCCGGGTGCAGACCCAGATGGCTCGCCAGGTCGTCATGGGCAAGGTTCGCGACGCCGAGCGCGCCAACCAGTACGAGGAGTTCAAGGACCGCGTCGGCGAGATCGTCAACGGCACCGTCAAGCGCGTCGAATACGGCAACACCGTCGTCGACCTCGGCCGGGGCGAGGGCATCATGCGCCGCAACGACTCGATCCCGCGCGAGATCTTCAACATCGGCGACCGGATCCGCACCTACATCTATGACGTCCGCGCCGAGGCCAAGGGCCCGCAGGTCATGCTGTCGCGCTCGCACCCGGGCTTCCTGGCCATGCTGTTCGCCCAGGAAGTGCCCGAGGTCTATGACGGCGTGATCGAGATCCGCGCCGCCGCCCGCGACGCCGGCTCGCGCGCCAAGATGGCCGTGCTGTCCAACGACTCCTCGATCGATCCCGTCGGCGCCTGCGTCGGCATGCGCGGCTCGCGGGTTCAGGCGGTCGT
>JBBQOK010000146.1:0-5514 GCA_038330765.1 Caulobacterales bacterium
GCCCAGTTCCTGATCGACGAGGCGAAGAAGGGCCGCTCCAAGCCCATGGTCGGCTTCATCGCCGGCCGCACCGCCCCCAAGGGCCGGACCATGGGCCACGCCGGGGCCGTGGTCTCGGGCGGCAAGGGCGATGCGGAGTCCAAGATCGCCGCCATGCAGGCCGCCGGAATCCGTGTCTCGCCGTCGCCGGCGCGTCTGGGCGCGACGCTGGTGGAAGTGCTCAAGGGCTGAGCTGATGTCCCAACAGTGGGGCATGGAAGTGTCGATTTTCTCTGGATTTCACTGAATTTCGACTCTTTCGCCCCCATTCGGTCATGACCCATAAGGAAACAACGCCTATATCAACGGCGCTGGTTTCGCGCAGCCGTGCGCGCGCCGCCTCAGGGACGTGACGAGAACAATGGCGGACGATGCCGGTCGGCTGAACCAGGTCTTTGCCGAGACCAGCTTCCTGTATGGCTCCAACGCCTCCTTCATTGAGGACCTGCACGAGAAGTGGGCGGCCGATCCGGCGTCCGTCTCGGGCGAATGGCGCGCCTTCTTTGATCAGCTGCGGGACACCGCCGAAACGGTCAAGGCAAACGGCGGGGCCGGGGCCTGGGGCCGTCCGGTCGCGACCGAACCGACCGAGGCGACCGGGGTGTTCGACGGCCGCTGGCCGGTCGCCAAACCGGATCCGAAGAAGCCCGGCAACCCGGTCCCGGCCGTCGCGTCTGACGCCGGCGTGTCCGCCGAGGCCATCCGCGCCGCCGCCCACGACTCGATCCGCGCCCTGATGCTGATCCGCAGCTACCGCGTGCGCGGCCACCTGCAGGCCAACCTCGATCCGCTCGGCATCGAACAACCGACCAACAATCCGGAGCTGACCCCCGAATTCTACGGTTTCAGCGAGGCCGATCTCGACCGCCCGATCTTCCTCGATGGCGTTCTGGGCCTCCAGACCGGCACGATCCGCGAGGTTCTGGCCCTGCTCAAGCGCACCTACTGCGGTACGCTGGGCATCCAGTTCATGCATATCGCCGAGCCGGACGAAAAGAACTGGCTGCAGGCGCGCTTCGAGGGCGCGGACAAATTCGCCCAGAACGGCTTCACCCGCGAGGGCAAGCTGGCCATCCTCAACAAGCTGATCGAGGCCGAGGGCTTCGAACGCTTCCTGCACAAACGCTTCCCCGGCACCAAACGGTTCGGCCTCGACGGCGGCGAGGCCATGGTCCCGGCGCTGGAGCAGATCATCAAGCGCGGCGGCGCCCTCGGCGTCGACGAAGTGGTCTTCGGCATGGCCCACCGTGGGCGGCTGAACACCCTGGCGGCGGTGATGGGCAAGCCCTACCGCGCCATCTTCCACGAGTTCCAGGGCGGCTCGACCGTGCCCTCGGACATCGAGGGCTCGGGCGACGTCAAATATCATATGGGGGCCTCGTCGGACCGCGAGTTCGACGGCAACAGAGTCCACCTGTCGCTGACCGCCAACCCGTCGCACCTCGAGATCGTCAATCCGGTGGTGCTGGGCAAGGCGCGGGCGAAACAGGCCTTCGACATCCGCGCGGCCAACGCCGGCAAGCCGGAAGAGCAATGGGCGCTGGACCGGTCCAAGGTCGTGCCGCTGCTGATCCATGGCGACGCGGCCTTCGCCGGTCAGGGCGTGGTCGCCGAATGTTTCGCCCTGATGGGGCTGAAGGGCTATCGCACCGGCGGGACGATGCATTTCGTCATCAACAACCAGATCGGCTTCACGACCAGCCCGCGTAACAGCCGCTCCTCGCCCTATCCGTCCGACGTGGCGCTGATGGTCCAGGCCCCGATCTTCCACGTCAACGGCGACGATCCGGAAGCCGTGGTCTTTGCGGCCAAGGTGGCCACCGAATTCCGCCAGAAGTTCAAGAAAGACGTGGTGGTGGACATGTTCTGCTACCGCCGCTTCGGTCACAACGAGGGCGACGATCCGACCTTCACCCAGCCGGTAATGTATTCGAAGATCCGCGCCCTGCCGTCGACGCGCGAAATCTACTCCGACCGTCTGATCGGCGAGGGCGTCATCGACCGGGCCGCCGTCGATGCCGAGGTGAGCCGGTTCGAGGCCTTCCTCGACGCCGAGTTCGACGCGGGCAAGGCGTTCGAGGCGAAGAAGGCCGACTGGATGGACGGCCAGTGGCAGGGCATCGGCCTGCCCGAGGGCGACGAGCGGCGCGGCGAGACTTCGGTCCCGGCGGCCAAACTGTCGGACCTCGGCCACCGGTTGACGACCACGCCGAATGACGTGGACGTGCACAAGACCCTGAAACGGGTCATGGACGGCCGGCGCGAGATGATCACGACCGGCCAGAACATCGACTGGTCGACGGCCGAGAGCCTGGCCTTCGGCTCATTGCTGGACGAGGGGTTCCCGGTCCGGCTGTCGGGTCAGGATTCGGTGCGCGGCACCTTCAGCCAGCGCCATTCGGGCATCGTCGACCAGACCACCGAGGCCCGCTATGTCCCGCTGAACAACATTCGCGAAGGTCAGGCCGAGTTTGAGGCCATCGACTCGGCCCTGTCCGAGGAGGCGGTGCTGGGTTTCGAATATGGCTACGCCCTGACCGACCCCAATACGCTGGTCATGTGGGAGGCACAGTTCGGCGACTTCGTGAACGGCGCCCAGGTCGTCATCGACCAGTTCATCACCTCGGGCGAGCGCAAATGGCTGCGCATGTGCGGCCTGACCATGCTGCTGCCGCACGGCTACGAAGGCCAGGGGCCGGAGCATTCCTCGGCCCGTCTTGAGCGCTTCCTGCAGCAGTGCGCCGAGGACAATATCCAGGTCGCCAACTGCTCGACCCCGGCCAACTATTTCCACATCCTGCGCCGCCAGATGCACCGGCCATTCCGCAAGCCGCTGATCATCATGACGCCCAAGTCGCTGCTGCGTCACAAGAAGGCGGTCTCGACGATCGCCGACATGGCCGAGGGCAGCTCCTTCCACCGCGTGCTGCACGACGACGCCCAGACCCGACCCGAGGTCGCCGGGGTCACGATCAAGGCGGACAAAGACATCCGCCGCGTCGTCCTGTGCTCGGGCAAGGTCTACTACGACCTGCTGGAGCGGCGGGAGAAGGACGTGGCGGCGGGCAAGGGCGGCGACGACGTCTATCTGATGCGTCTCGAGCAATTCTATCCTTGGCCGATGAAGTCGTTGATGACCGAACTGGCCCGCTTCCCTGAGGCCGAACTGGTCTGGTGCCAGGAAGAGCCCAAGAACATGGGCGGCTGGACCTTCGTCGATCCGTGGATCGAACTGACGCTCGAGAAGCTGGACGTGACTTCGAAACGCGCCCGCTACGTCGGCCGCCCGGCCTCCGCATCGACCGCCGCGGGCCTGATGAGCCGGCACCTGAAAGAACTCGACGCCTTCCTGACCGACGCCTTCGCCTGATAGGCGTAGTTACACACCTGACCTGAAGAGACCCGGACCCGACCATGGCCGACATCCTGACCCCCACCCTCGGCGAATCCGTCACCGAAGCCACCATCGGAAAATGGACCAAGAAGGCCGGCGACGCCGTGAAGAAGGACGAGGTTCTGGTCGAGCTGGAGACCGACAAGGTCTCGCTGGAGGTGGTGTCGCCCGCCGATGGCGTCCTGTCCGAGATCAAGGCCCCCGACGGCGAGACGGTGACGCCGGGCGCGGTCTTGGGCGTGGTGTCGGAAGGCGCGAGTGCCGCCCCGACCGCTTCCAGGTCTGAGGCTCCGAAGGCTGAGGCCCCCAAGGCGGAAACGCCTGCGGCCGCCGAAGCGCCGAAAGCCAAGCCTGAATCTGCCGCGCCCGCCGCCTCGGCTGCAGGCGTTGCCATCACTGTGCCGACCATGGGCGAAAGCGTCGCTGAAGGCTCTATGGGGACCTGGCTCAAGAAATCCGGCGACACCGTCGCCAGGGACGAGATGCTGGTCGAGATCGAGACCGACAAGGTCGCCGTCGAGGTCTCGGCCCCGGCCGACGGCGTGCTGACCATCGTCGCAGAAGCGGGCGCGACCGTGACGCCAGGCCAGCAGATCGGTTCGATCGCCGCGTCTGGCGCAGCCCACGGGGCCACCACCGCCCCGGCTGCGGCCGTCCCGGCCAACAGCGGCTCGGCCCAAATGGCCTCCGATGCGCCGCACCTGTCGCCCGCCGTCCAGCGCGTGGTCAGCGAGAACAACCTCGATCCCAAGGCCATCGAGGCCACCGGGCCCAAGGGCAACATCACCAAGGGCGACGCCCTGGCCGCCATCAACGCCGCGCCGAAGGCCGCTCCGGCCCCGACGGCCGCCGCTGCTCCGGCCGCCGCGCCGCGCGCCGACCAGCCGCGCGAGGAACGGGTCAAGATGACCCGCCTGCGCCAGACCATCGCCCGCCGCCTGAAGGAATCGCAGAACACCGCCGCCCAGCTGACCACCTTCAACGAGGTGGACATGACCAATGTCATGGCCCTGCGCAGCCAGTACAAGGAAGCCTTCGAGAAGCGCCACGGCGTCAAGCTCGGCTTCATGTCCTTCTTCACCAAGGCCATCGTCGCGGCCCTGACGGAGATCCCGGCGGTCAACGCCGAGATCGACGGCACGGACATCATCTACAAGAACCACTATGACATCGGCGTCGCTGTCGGCACCGAAAAGGGCCTCGTCGTGCCGGTCCTGCGCGACGCCGACACGCTGTCGCTGGCGGGCATCGAAAAGGGCATCGCCGCCCTGGGCAAGGCGGCCCGGGACGGCGACCTGACGCTGGACCAGCTGCAGGGCGGCACCTTCACCATCACCAATGGCGGCACCTATGGCTCGCTGATGTCGACGCCGATCCTGAATGCGCCGCAGTCGGGCATTCTGGGCATGCACAACATCGTCCAGCGCCCGATGGCCATCGACGGCCAGGTGGTGATCCGGCCGATGATGTACCTGGCCCTCAGCTACGACCACCGTCTGGTCGACGGCAAGGAGGCGGTGACCTTCCTCGTCAGGGTCAAGGACCTGCTGGAAGACCCGGCGCGGGCTTTGCTGGACCTGTAGGCCCGCCGTGCGCGAGTTCGAGGTCGCCCGGTTTTCGACGCTTCCGGAGGCCGAACTCGCCGCCGCCCTGCTGAAACGGCACGGCATCGCCGCCCGGCTGCCGGATCGGGACATGGCGACCATGATGCCGCATCTGCATATCGCGATCGGCGGGGTCCGGGTCGTTGCGCCTGAAGATCGGATCGTCGAGGCGCGCGACATCGTGAAACGCGTGCGCGAGGGGGCCTTCGCCGCCGAAGTCGATCAGGATGAGGGCGGCTGGACGCTGGAATCGACCCCGGGGAAGGTCGGTGATCTCGACGAAGATCAGATCACGGGCGTTCTCGGGCCGGCCAAGAAGATTGGAACCGCCGTCCTCGTGGTCATGGCGATGGTCTATCTTCTGGCCGGCTGCCCGGCCTGAGCCGGATCAGAGGTCGCCCAGAACGTCCTCGGTATCCGCGCCCAGCGCGGGGGGCGGGCGGTCGTAGGCGACGGGCGTCAACGACATCCGGATCG
>JBBQOK010000147.1:0-5500 GCA_038330765.1 Caulobacterales bacterium
ATCTGCAGGGCTGTGGGCTTGATGTCGATCTCGGCCCCGGTCACGCCCAGAGCGTTCATCAGGGCCCAGGCATTGGCCTTGGTGCCCTCCGACGTCGCGAACCCTGGCATGGTGAAGCCGAGAATTTGCGACCGGGGCAGATCCAGACGGGCGGGGTCGTCGGGCACGAACGGGTGGCGGTCGAGGGGGCGGAGGAGATCGGTCGATCCGGCGGCGTCACCCGCTTCGAACGGCACGACCGTCGCCGGCTCGCCTTCCAGCCGCGCGCAGTCGGCGAAGGTGCCGTTTCGCAGCCGGTCCAGCCCGATCCGTTCAACGTCGATATCGGCGACCGTCAGGTGCGACTCGAGGGCAAAGCGTTCGCCCTTGGCCAGTTTCGCCCCGAGTTCGTGAATCGTCGCCTGCCCGTCCCAGGCCAGGTCGGTGGTGCTTTCGCCCCAACCCGAGGCGGTGAAGACATAGGCCGACAGCGTCCGCACCGACTGGCTCGCGCAAAGCAAGGCCCGTTCTTCGGCCTTGCCGATGAGAATGTTGGAGGCCGACAGGTTCAGCAGGATGCGCGCGCCGGCGAGGGCGGCCCGCGTCGACGGCGGCTGCGGGGCCCAGAAATCCTCACAGATCTCGGCCGCGAAGACAAAGCCCGGCCGATCGACGGCTTCAAAGATCAGGCCGGGAGCGAAATCGACCGTCTCGCCATTGAGAAGAACGGAATCCTCCGACCGGCTGGCGGCCGGGGCGAACCAGCGCTTCTCATAATATTCGCGGTAGTTGGGCAGATAGGTCTTCGGCACGACGCCCAGCACCGCGCCCGACCCCAGCACCACGGCGCAGTTGTAAAGGGCGTCACCGTTTCGCACCGGCGCGCCGACGACGGCGATCACGCCCGCCGCATCCGCCGCATCCGCGACGATGGCGATCTGCCGCTCGACCTCATCCAGCAGCGCCGCCTGCATCAGCAGGTCGTCGATGGCGTAGCCGCTCAGCGATTGCTCCGGTATCACGATCTGGTCCACGCCCTGTTCGCCGGCCCGTTTGATCAGGGCGATATGCTCCTCGGCATTGGCGACGGGGTCGGCGGTGTGCACCACCGGCGTGGCCGCGGCGACGCGGACGAAGCCGTGGGTGTGGGCGGTGTGGAACGGGTGAGTATCGGCCATCAGTCTTTCCGCTCATCCCCGCGAAAGCGGGGACCCAGTTCTGTCCAGCTTGACGCCGGCGGATTGGACCGCCGCCTGTGCTCATATAGGGCAAAACCGCCCGTCCAAAGAACTGGCTCCCCGCTTTCGCGGGGATGAGCGGATTTCACGGGATGCGAGACTTTCACGGACTGGGTGATTTTGCCGATCGAACCCGCTAAGTCCGCACCATGAACGACGCGCCGAAAAAGGGCTGGCTCTCGCGGCTCAGCGAGGGCCTCTCCCGCTCCTCGAAACAGATGACCGAGCAGGTCGTCGCCGCCTTCGTCAAGGAACCCCTGTCCGAAGCCGCGCTCGAGGGGCTGGAGGAGCATCTGCTGGAAAGCGATCTCGGCCCGGCCGCGACCGACCGGATCGTCGAGCGGTTCCGCGAGCTGCGCTTCGGGGCCGGGGCCAATGAGCGCGAGGTCAAGGAGGCGCTGGCCGAGGCCGTGGCCGCCGAACTGGTCACCCATGAGGCCCGCTACGAGCCGCTGGATGGCCCCCGCCCCTTCGTCACCCTGTTCGTCGGCGTCAACGGCTCGGGCAAGACGACCACCCTGGGCAAGATCGCCGCCGACCTGACGGGTCAGGGAGCCAAGGTCATGATCGTGGCCTGCGACACCTTCCGCGCCGCCGCCCGCGAGCAGCTCAAGGTCTGGTCAGAGCGCGCCGGTGCGACCTTCGAAAGCCGCCGCGACGGGGCCGATCCCGCAGGTCTCGCCTTCGACGCCTATACCCGGGCCCGGGCCGAAGGGTTCGACGTCGTCCTGATCGACACCGCCGGCCGGCTGCAGAACAAGTCCGCCCTGATGGACGAACTGCTCAAGATCGTGCGCGTGCTGAAGAAGATCGATCCGGAGGCCCCGCATGAGACCCTGCTGGTGCTCGACGCCACCGTCGGCCGCAATGCGCTGGAGCAGGAAAAGATCTTCGGCCGCACCGCCTATGTCTCCGGTCTGGTCATGACCAAGCTGGACGGCACCGCCCGCGGCGGCGTTCTGGTGCCCGTGGCCCAGGCCTCGGACGCTCCGATCAAGCTGATCGGGGTCGGCGAGGGCATCGACGACCTGCAACCCTTCGACGCCCGGGCCTTTTCACGCTCACTGGTGGGGCTTGAGGACTGACCATGACCGACGCCCAGCCGGCTTCCCGCCGAACCCGCCAGAACATCCGCCAGGCCGTCGATTTCGGTGCCCTCCTGGCCTTCATGGCCGCTTATGTGGTCAACCGCTTCGTGCGCGGCCTCGACGGTCAGGAGGCGCTGGTCCAGGCGACATGGGTGCTGGTCGGTGCCTCGGCCGTCGCCCTGATCGTCGGCTATGTCGTCGAGAAGCGGCTGGCGCCCCTGCCCCTTTTGACCGGCGGTTTCGCGCTGGTGTTCGGCGTCCTGACCCTGATCTTCAACGACCCGACCCTGCTCAAGATCAAGCTGACCTTGCAGAACGCCCTGCTGGCCAGCGTTCTGCTGGGCTCGCTGCCGATGCGGAAATATCCGTTCAAATATCTTCTCGGCGACGCGATCCGCATGACGGACACCGGCTGGCGCGGGCTGACCCTGCGCTACGGCCTGTATTTCGGCGCCGTCGCCGTGGTCAACGAGACCGTCTGGCGCACCCAGTCAGACGACGTCTGGGTCGGGTTCAGGGGCGGGCTGTGGATCGTCTCGGCGGCCTTCGGCATCTGGCAGGTGTTCTACATCATGAAGCATATGATCGCCGACGAGCCGGCCGATCCGGTGTCGCCGGACACCGGGCTATGACCGCCGACGGATCGTCCGTCGTCAAACCGTAAAACGCGCCTGCTAGCTGTATGTCATAACCGAGGGGATACGGTTCGATGGTCAAGTCCGGCAACAAACCCAAACGCGGCGGCCTTTCGGCCTCGCCCAGCCACCTGATGCACCGTGTGCTGCAGCTGGCCCTCGACATCTATACGGAAGAAGCGGGCAAGGAGGGCCTGACCCAACGCCAGTTCGCGGTGCTGGAGGCGGTGTCGCACAGGTCGGGCCTGACCCAGACTGATCTGGTCCGTGCCACCGGCATCGACCGTTCGACCCTGGCCGATCTCGTCTCCCGCATGACGACCAAAGGCCTGCTGGACCGCGAACGCTCGACCATTGACGCCCGCGCCAAGGCGGTGCGCCTGTCCGTCGCCGGTCAGGCCGCGCTGGACGGCGCCCGCCCGAAGGTCGAGGCCGCCGACAAACGGATCATGGCCCTGCTGCCCAAGGGCAAGCGCGACGGCTTCCTCGCCCTGCTGGGTGAACTGGCCGGCGAGGCCGACGCGGCCCCCGACAAGGCCAGAGCCGAGGTGAAGGCCGCCAAGAAGGCCGCCCGCGATGCGAAGAAGGCCGAGAAACTGGCCCGCAAGGCCGACAAGCCGGCCAAGGCGGAGAAGGCTCCCAAGGTGAAGAAGGCCAAGGTCACAGAACCGGCGTAGCGCTTCATTCTCCCCTGCAGGGGGAGAATGAAATCCCTCAATCCATCAGCTGCTGGCTTAGATAGACATAGTGCCGGGCCCAGCGGCGGGCGTTGGCGACCGGATCGGCGTCGTTGGAATGGCCGCCCGCCGTCTCCTCATAATAGAGATGGCCGTAGCCCATGTCCTCGAGCCGGGCCGCGAATTTGCGGGCGTGGCCCGGGTGGACGCGGTCGTCGCGGGTATTGGTGGTGATGTAGACGCGCGGATAAGCCGCACCCGGACGAAGCTGCTGATAGGCCGAATAGCGGGCGATGAAGGCCGCCTCCGCGGGGATGCGCGGATCGCCGTATTCACCGATCCAGGAGGCCCCGGCCGGCAGTTCGTGATAGCGCAGCATGTCGATCAGCGGGCTCTCGATCACCGCCGCATTGATCAGCTCCGGATGCTGGGTCACCGCCACCGAGGTCAGGACCCCGCCGTTCGAACGGCCATAGATGCCGGTCCGGCGCGGCGAGGTAATGCCCCGCGCCTGCAGGTCCCGCGCCACCGCCGCATAGTCGTCAAAGGCCAGCTGGCGGTTCTCCTTCAGCACCGACTGGTGCCAGGTCGGGCCGAACTCGCCGCCGCCGCGGATGTTGGCGTTGACATAGACCCCGCCGTTCTCGAGCCACAGCTTGCCCATCTCGGGGATATAGGCCGGCGGCTTGGAGACCTGGAAGCCGCCGTAGCCATAGATGATCGTCGGCGCGTGGCCGTCCATGACCAGATCGCGCGGGCGGGTGACGAAATAGGGGATTCTCGTCCCGTCGGACGATGTCGCCTCGAACTGCTCGACGACATGGGTCGAGGCGTCGAAACGGGCGGGGGCGGTGCGGAGGGTTTCGGCCGATCCGGTGCCCACGTCGGCCAGCGACAGCGTCGACGGCGTCAGGAAGCCCTCGACCGAGAAAAACTGGCGGCCGCTGGAGCGTGACCGGTCGCCGAGGTGGACCGAGACGTTTTCCGGAGTCTCGATCGACGACCGGCTCCAGCCGTCGCCAGTCGGCGTGAACACCGCCAGCGAACCGCGGACATTATTGTAAACGGATGCGGCGATCCGGGCATCGAGAACGCTGACATCCTCCAGCGATTGCCGCGCCTGCGGGGCGAAGACCAGCGCATCGGCGCGCGCTGTCATGGCTGAGTCGCGCTCCCGACCCAGCCGCGCCAGTGGGGGGGCCAGAAGCGAGCCGGCGGCGTAGGTCTCGCCGTCGAAGGTCCACGGCTCCTCGATCGTGAAGACCAGTCGGTCGCGCATGGCCCCTTGCACGGTGGCCCGTTCCGGCAATGTCAGCTGGTAGGGCCGTCCGTCCGAGCCGAGCGCCCAGGTCTCGCTGCGGAAGGTGTCCAGGGGCCGGTTGATGATGACGGCGAGCACGCGCCCGCTCCCGTCGCGCAGCACAGAGGGGCTGACCCCATATCCCCCATCGCCGATGTCGCCGCGATAGACCTCGGTCGCCTGCGCCAGCGTTTGCCCGCGCTTCAGCGACTTGACGATGAAGGGGTAGCCGCTCTCCGTCAGGGTGCCCAAACCGTTCTCGGCTCCGAAGTCCGTCGCCACCAGCAGGGTGTCGCGGTCCAGCCACTCGATGCGGTGCTTGCCCTCGGGCAGGGTGAACCCTCCGCCCACGAACGATTTGGACGGAATGTCGAACTCGCGCACCACCACGGCGTCCTTGCCGCCATCCGACAGATTGATCAGGCAGCGGGTCTCGTCCGGCGCCAGGCAGTCGGCACCCTTCCAGACCCAGTCCCGGCCCTCGGCCTTCGACAGGGCGTCGATGTCGAGCAGGGTCTCCCACCGGGTGTCGGCCGAGCGGTAGCCGGCCAGCGTCGTGCGCCGCCACACGCCCTTGGGATTG
>JBBQOK010000148.1:0-5328 GCA_038330765.1 Caulobacterales bacterium
GAGACGTAGTAGGCGCAGAATTTCTCGAAAAGCGGCTGCGAGAATCCGCCCCGGGGGCCGGTGGCGATGAAAGGCGTGGCGAAATAGTAGAGATGGGTCGGTGCCCAGTCGACCAACCCGGGATCGGTCACCTGCGGATCGAGGACGTTAAGGGTGCCGCTGCCGGCCGAGCCGCCTCCAGCCGCGATTTCGGTCACCAGCGCCTCCGCGTCCGCCGCACCCTGGTGGTAGGTCGCCAGCACGTCCGCACCGCCGGCGGCCAGAAGCTTCACCACGACCTCTCCAAGGCCGCGCGAGCCTCCCACGACGAGCGCGCGCTGCCCGGCGAAGACCTACGGGGGGACGAGGGCGCGCGCCAACTCGAACGACAGCTGCCGGCGGGGCGCGGGACGGATGAAGGCGCGAACCTCGCCGCGCAGGCCGGGTGACTCCAGTTGCATGACCACCAGCCCGAACCGGGTGTCGGCCTGGGCCACACGCCAAGCGACGGATGCTGACGACGGCTGGACGAAGGCGATATCCAATTCTGAAAAGACGGAGTGGAGGCCGGGACATTCCATTCCCACCAGCCGGGTCGTGGCGAGGATCGCCGCCAGCTGATCGATGGCCATCCGCCCGGCCAGGCTGGGGGTCAGGCGGGCAAGGCGGGCCGTATCCACCGCCAGGGGCAGCTCGCCACGAAGGGTGTCATAGGTCCGATGTTCGGTCGCCGAGGCGGCAGGAAACGCCATCGCCTTCACGACGAGGGGCACTCCCTCGCGCCCGATCCATTCGAAATCCACTCGGGCGACGGTCTCGCCGGCCGAGGCGGCCAGCAACCGGACCTTTCCGCCCTCATCTTTGCGGACGGTCATCTCGACCGGCTGATCGACGCGCAGGGGCCGGGCGAACGTCGCCTTAAGCGCCGTCAGGGCGAAGGGGCCGGGCAGCCGCTCCGACCACGCGTCGAGGCACCAGAGCAGGGTGTGGACGCCATGCACCGCCGGCGCGCCGAACATCAACCGTCGCGCCTGGACTGGATCGACGTGGAGCGGGTTGAAATCGCCTGACAGGGCGGCGAACTCAAGCTGGTCTGCAGCGGCAAATGTGCGGCTTGTCATCCGGTCGATGCTCTCTCAGTTCAGGGGCGATCCATCATGCCGTCCTGCGCCCGGCGGCATTAACCGACCGTGCCAGTTCTCGCCGTCTGGCCCGAGCATCCGCATGCGCTCTCCGACCCGGCGACCCAGTTCGGCGGTCTGTTCCGGTTGCGCGGGGTCGAAGCCGCGGAACGAGAAGAAGTCGGCATCGAAGCTGCCGCGCAGCAGGTTGGCGATGATCCGGGCCTGACGATCATGCAGGGAAGCAGGCGGCTTGCGCTTCGTCAGCGTGGTCACCAGCCGCTCCAGATCGATCTGGTTACGCAAGACGATGAAGTCCCCGTCGGTGACGTAGTAGGCCTCGCCGCAGATCGAGATGTTGCCGAGCAGGGCGGCCTGCAGGCCGAGCGTACCCGTCGCCGTGACATTGACCCCGCAGCGCGCCAGCAGGGCGTTGCCGCTGACCTCGTAGGGTACGACGACCACATGGGGAAAGGCCCTGAGCCGGTCCAGAAGTTCGGTCTGGCGAAAGCCGAACTGGAGCGGGTGATCCTTGACGACGATCTGGTAGCCGGCGGCGGTCAGCTCGCGCGCGGCCTCGACCAGCATGTCCTCGTGCCGCACAAGGTCGAGGTCCTCGATCCAGTAGTCGATGGCCGCCTCAGGGAAGAGCTGAAGTCCGAACAGCACGCGGCGCTCCCTCGGGAAGGCCTCCAGCTTGGCCTCCCAGTCCGGCTCGACCAGGCCGGTGACCCGAACGTCGCGCCATTTCGCCTTGTGACCGAGACTGGGCTGGGCGTCGAGGTAGTGGACGTTCAAAGGGTCGCTGACCAGCCAGGACCAGAGCCTGAAGTACAGCGCCCTGAGCCGGAAATAGCCCAGGGTCCGGATGAACCGCAGCGGGGTGTATGCCCGTTGACCCTGAACGTAGCTGGGCGTGAACAGGGGATCGGCGATCTCGTGGATGAAGGCCTCGACCGCGGCCGGATCGGGCTCATCCCCGGTCGTGATCAGCCGGCCCCGGTGCATCAGCATGCACATGTCCGGCAGGGCGCTGGCCGTCAGCTCGTAATAGGGGGTGCCGGCCGCGCGGGCGCGGCGGGCCAGGACGTCCTGGATGTAGTTGTCGATCGGAAAGCTGAGCACCGCGGATGGCTTGAGATCGGCCAGCACCGTCTCAACCGCGTCGGCCACGGCCAAGGCCATGGCCGCGGCCTTCCGTTTCGGCTTCCAGCGCAGCACCCGGCAGCGCGCGATGACATCGTCGACCTCGGCCGCCGTCAGCAGGCCCGAAGCGGTGTTCCGGGCGGCGTAGTGGGTCTTGTAGGCCCGGTAGAAGTCGTCCGTGATCCAGCGGTCGCCCTCGCCCCGTTTGTCGGTCAGCACGGTGACGGTTCCGAAACCGAGATGATCGCCCACCTCGCGCCACCACGGATGGGTGCGGTGGATGGCGTAAATCAGGGCCGCGTCGGTCATGACTTGAGGCTTCGCACCGAGTGATGGATCAGGATCAGATAGAGGGCCGAGGTCGCGACCGTGGCCGAGGCCGCGCCGTATACACCGAACCGCCAGGTCAGCACGCCCAGAAGGACCGCTCCGACCAGGAAGGCGATCAACTGCTGGCGCAGCACGTCCCGCTCCCTGTGCCGCGCGTTGAGGACCAGGGCATGGAAGTCGGCGGCGGCGCGCAACATGAAGCCCGCCAGCATGATCGCCATCAGCAGGAAGCTGAGCTGGAACTGCTCCGCATAGACGCCGTCGGTCACCACATTGGCCAGCCAGGCGGCCGCCAGCAGGAGGGGCGTTCCGGCGAGGGTCTTCAGGTATTCGCGCATCACCCGCCGGTGCAGGTGGGCGGCGTCCTGCGTCTTCGCCTCCGCATAGATCGAGGGCGTGATGCGGTTGAACGAGATGACGTTGAACGCCTGGTAGGCCAGTGCCACCAGCAGGGTATGGCGGAAATAAAGGCCCACCTGATCCAGCGGCATCAGGGCTCCGACAGCCAGACGGTCGTATTGAAGGATCAGGATGGCGACCAGGCCCAGGGCGAAATGGGTCGCCGACGCCTTGTGCTGACCAAGGATGTCGATCGAGAACCGGAAGGGTGCCGTGCGCGGCTCGGCGTCCCGGAACCGGGTCCACATCACCGCCAGCGCGCCGGTGCAGACCACGCCGCCCACGGCCCAGACCGTCAGCACATTGGTCAGATCGAGCAGGTCGCGACCGAACAGCGCCGCATAGAGAACCAGCCCCAGCAGCACGATGTTCTTCGCCGCGACCACCAGCAGCAGACGATAGTAGCGGGGCGAGATCAACGCATATTGATAGGCCTGATTGGACAGGTGCTCGGCCACGACCACGATGACTGCGAGGCCGACGAGTCCCCAGCCGACGTGCGCCAGCAGCACCACCGCCAGCATGAAGATCGGAACCATCAGCGCCCAATTGAAGGCGAAGAAGCCGACCGCCGAGGTCACGGCCCGGTCGAACATCGTATGATGCTCGCCTGCGGTCCGGCGCTGGATGTCGATGTGGCGTTCAAAGTTGAAGGCGAAGGCAAACAGGCCGACCAGCGTCACGATCAGGCCGAACTGGCCCGCCTGTTCGATGTGCAGTCCGTAGGTGGCGATCAGCACGAACCCCGCGCGAGCCGCGACGTCGATCAGCTTGACGACGACGAGGTAGAGGTCGCGCAGGCGCTGACCGGCGATCACCAGGCCGTCCATCCGCCGTCGACCATCAGGACGTGGCCGGTGACGTAGCTTGAAGCCTCGCTGGCGAGGAACAGCAGCGGGGGAGCCATCTCTTCGGCGCGGGCCATGCGGCCCAGGGGCACGCGGGCAGAGTAGCGATCCCCGAACTCGCTGTTCTGGCCGCTGGAGACGCCGCCGGGCACGAGGCAGTTCACCCGGATGCCCTTGTCGGCCCAGTAGGTCGCGAGCCATTTGGTGAAGCCGATCACCGCCGCCTTCGACGCCGAATAGACGGCCGGGGTGTTGATCGGGCCGCCCAGATAGTCGGAGCCCTCGTAGATGCGGTTGTCGGGTCCGACGACGCCGTAGATCGAGGCGGTCTGGACGATCCGGCCGGCGATCCCGGCGGCCAGCATGGTCTTGCCAACGGCCTGGGCCATCAGGAACATGCCGTCGATGTTGACCGACATGATCTCGCGCCAGACGTCGATGCTGTAGTCCTCGAACGGAGCCATGCAGGCTCGGACGTCGGCGGTCTTGGTGGCGGCGTTGTTGACCAGCACGTCGATCCGGCCAAAGCGCGCCATCACCGCCTCGACGCAGGCCTTGACCGAGCCGGCGTCCGAGACGTCGCAGGCGAAGCCCGCGGCCTCGGGGCCGATGGCGGCTGCGGCCTCGTTCGCGGCGTCGCCGAACAGGTCGACCACGGCCACCTTCGCACCCGCATCGGCCAGGGTCTGGCAGAAGTGGCGGCCGAGGATGCCGGCACCCCCTGTCACCAGGGCGACCTGTCCGTCCAGTCGAGACACGTCGGCCATCAGTTGTGGGTCCGGAACACGGGTTTGATGACGTGGTCGTCCTTGTATCGGTCGAGTCCTTCAGTGAGCGCTGCGGCATAAACCCCGAGGGCACCGTCCAGCGCCTCCAGCGTGATCTGCAGCTCGGTGTCGCCGTGGGCCTGACAAGTGCCCAACCAAGGCATCATCACGCCACGCGCGATCATCTCCTGGGACAGCAGGGTGCGCATGGGCAGGGAAGGTTGCCCGTCCCGATCACGGGTGACGTAGTTCATCAGGATCTCGGGCCCCTCTGTGATGAAATGGTCCTGCAGCCCGTGTCGGGCCGCGACCTCGGCGAACCCGGCTTTCAGCTTGCGGCCATAGGCCCACAGGCCGAGCGGAACCTCCTCCTCGGCATTGATCCGGGTCGCTTCGACGAACGCCCCGAGAGCCGGCATTTCGCCGCCGTGGGTGGTGGATAGCAGGAATGTCCGCTCCATCCCGGGGCGGTCCGTCGACCCGACCTGCATGTATTCGCGCTTGCCGACCACCGCCGCCAGTGCGAAGCCGTTGGCCATGGCCTTTCCGAAGGTGGCGAGGTCCGGTTCGACTCCGAACAGATGAGCCGCGCCCTTCAGGTGCCAGCGGAAGCCGGTGATCATTTCGTCGAGGATGAACAGGGCGCCCTGCGAATGGGCGAGGGCCTTCACCTCATGCAGGAAATTGGCCTTGTTGTTCGGACAGGCGCGGCAGGACGTCGCCGGCCAGTCCGCCTGC
>JBBQOK010000149.1:0-5324 GCA_038330765.1 Caulobacterales bacterium
TCCTGGGTGAACAGGAAGGCTACGGCTGCAGCGAAATCGCCGGTGATCGCGGCATAGATGGTGATCCCGATCAGCAGGAAGAAGAAGGCCGGCATCATCCAGGTCGCCGCCATCTCGATGCCACCCTTCACACCACGGGCGACGATCCAGACCGTCACGACCAGGAAGGCGAACTGTAGTCCGACCAGGAGGATCGGATTGGCGAACAGGGTCGGCATCATCTGCTGGATCTGCTCGACGGATTGCGGGGCAAAAGCCCCTCTCAAAGGCTCGCCGGCCCCGATGGCACCGATCAAGTCGGCCGCGCTGGTGCCGATGAAATAGACCACCCAGCCCGCGACGACGCAGTAGAAGGTCAGGATGGCGGTATTGGCGATCAGGCCGACCACTGCCAGCAGGCTCCAGGCCGGGCTGGCCCCGGACTGGCGGGCCAGATGGACCGCGCTGCCAATGGTCGAACGCTGGCCATGCCGCCCGATCAGGCTCTCGGCCAGCAGCAGCGGCAGGGCGATCAGCACGACGCAGAGAATGTAAAGCAGGACAAAGGCCCCGCCGCCGTTGCTGCCCACCTCGGTCGGAAAGCGCCACAGATTGCCGAGGCCGACGGCGGATCCTGTGGCCGCCAGGACGAAGGCGGCCTTTGAGGACCATCGCGCCTGACCCGGCGCCGCTGTATTTCCTGCCAACTGTCTGCTCCCGAAATCGCGGCGCGGTACCGATATGGCCGCGTTCTAATGTTGCGGCCATACACGGCCAGTCTCGGATCAGGGCACGGGCGTATGAACCCGGGCCCTGAGAACCGCTATTCGTGATCCTTGCCGGCTGTCTTGTCGCCTTTCGCCAGGGCGAAGACGACGGTGGACAGCAGGGCCAGGGCCACGAGGTTGGGCAAGGCCATGGCGGCGTTGGAAATGTCTCCCAGTCGCCAGACCAGTTCGATCTCCTGGAAGGAGCCGACGAAGATCATCACCACCCAGAACAGACGGAATGGAATGGCCGTCTTCATGCCGAACAGATAGGTCGCGGCCCGCTCTCCATAATAGCCCCAGGTAATCAGGGTCGTGAACACGAACAGGATCAGGGCGATCGAGGCCACAAGGCCGCCGACCGTTACGTTGCCGAACAGGAGAAAGGGGAAGGCGGAGGCATAGGCCGCCTCGGTCATGGCGAAGCCGCGCAAGTCCGAGGTCCAGACGTGCGGTTGCATTACGGCGACGCCATCGGCCCCGGTGTAGGGGAAGGCCCCTTGCACGACCAGCAGCACGAGACCCGTCGCCGTACAGATAATGATGGTGTCGATGAAGGTGCCCATCATGGCGAACCGGCCCTGTTTGGCCGGATCGTTGGTCCTGGCGACGGCGTGGGCGATGGGGGTCGAGCCCTGGCCGGCCTCGTTGGAGAACAGACCGCGCGCCACACCTGCCCGGATCGCCATGATCATGCCGGCGCCGAGGAAGCCGCCCGCGGCCGCCTCGCCGTTGAACGCGCTGTCGAAGATGGTGGCAAAAGCGCCCGGGATGCCCTGATAGTTCAGGGCCAGGGCGAGCACGGCCATCAGCACATAGGTGATGGCCATGAACGGCACGACCTTCTCGGCGATCGAGCCGATGGATTTGATGCCGCCGATGATAACCACGAAGACGGCGATGGCCGCGATCAGGCCCGCGCCCCACTCGGGAAGGCCCGTCAGGCCACTGACGGAGTCGGCGAAGGAGTTGGCCTGGATCATGTTCCCGGTGGCCACCGACGAGAACAGCAGGCCGACGCAGAACACCACGGCCAGCCAGTTCCAGCGCTTGCCGAGACCGTTGCGGATGTAGTTCATCGGACCCCCACGGAAATGACCGTCGGGGCCCTTCTCGCGGTAGCGAATGGCCAGTGAGCCCTCAGCGAAGGCCAACGCCATGCCCAGCAGGGCCGTGATCCACATCCAGAACAAGGCACCGGGTCCGCCCAAGGTGATGGCGGTCGCTACTCCGGCCAGGTTGCCGGTGCCGACCTGTCCCGACAGCGCCGTCGACAGTGCGGCAAAGGGCGATATCTCGCCATTGGCGGCGTCCTTGTCTTTCTTGAACAATCCGGCAAAGGCCGTGCCCAGCTTCAAGATCGGGTAAAAGCGCAGGCCAATCATCAACCACAGGCCGACGCCCAGCAGGATCACGACCATCGGCGGGAACAAAAGAACGGTCTCACCGCTCCAGGTCCCTCCCCAGATGAAGTCGCTGACGTTGGTCACGCCATCGTAGAAGCCCTGCATAGGGCTTGGACTGTCAGCCATCGACTTCCCCTCGACACTCAAGCCGCCTAACTATCCACATGGTGAAAGGATTGACCAGCCGGAATTCCCGGATTCTTCGCTGCAAGGCTCCCGACGTCATCGACCGGACCTTGCTCACCTATGCACCGCCACCTAGAGGATTGGACGGACCTATGCGGATGTGGCGGAACTGGTAGACGCACCAGATTTAGGTTCTGGCGCCGTGAGGCGTGGAGGTTCGAGTCCTCTCATCCGCACCAGTCATGAAAGCCTTCCGGTTTTCGGCGGGCTTTCTTTATGAACACGAAGTTCTTGTTTTGTGCTTTTATCACGATACTCTCCCTTCATGGCAGAAGCGGCAAAGGGACGAGGCGCGCGATCCAATGCGAGCGGGCGTTTCGAACCCAAAACCGTCGAGGCCTTCGATGACGGCTGGACCGACGACGACGCCGGGGTCGCGCCGCTGCGCACCACCCTGACGCCCGAGCACGCCCGGACCATCATTGCGAAGAATACCAGTCCGGACATCGGTTTCGACCGGTCCATCAACCCCTATAAGGGCTGCGAACATGGCTGCATCTACTGTTACGCCCGTCCGTCCCATGCCTTCATGGGCCTATCCCCGGGCCTGGATTTCGAGAGCCGCCTCTTCTTCAAACCCGAGGCCGCGCGTCTGCTGGAGCAGGAACTCTCAAAGCCCCGCTACGTCTGCAAACGCATCCACATAGGTGGCAACACAGACCCCTATCAGCCGGTAGAGCGGAACCTGAACTCGACCCGGTCGATCCTCGAGGTGCTGCAGCGATTCCGACATCCGTTCAGCATCATCACCAAGTCGGTCCTGATCACGCGTGACGCCGATATTCTCGGGGCGATGGCGCGGGAAGGTCTGGCGTCCGCCTGCATCTCGATCACCACACTCGACCGGGAACTTGCACGCGCCATGGAGCCGCGCGCCTCGACCCCGGCGAAACGGCTGGAAGCGATCCGCCGGCTGGCCGATGCGGGCGTGCCAGTGACGGTCGGTTTTGCGCCGGTCATCCCTGGCCTCAACGATCATGAGCTGGAGGCGGTGCTGGAGGCGGCGGCCAGGGCGGGCGCGGTCTCGGCCATGTATGTCACCCTGCGCCTGCCGCTGGAGATCAAAACCCTTTTTGCCGAATGGCTGGCCGACGCCCGGCCGGAACGCGCGGCGCGGGTCATGTCCCTGATCCGGCAGACGCGTGGGGGCCGCGACTACGATCCCGATTGGTCGAATCGGATGAAGGGAACCGGCCCGGTCGCGGATCTGATCGCGGCCCGTTTCAAGGCGGCGGTGAAGCGCTATGGCCTGGACCGGCCCAGGCTTCCACTGGACGAGACGAAATTCCGTGTGCCGGCGGACATGAAGAAGCAGATGGACCTGTTTGATTTTCCTTCCCTCGAAATGGGCGAAGGGGTCCGCTTCTAGTCCTCCGCCGCTCGTGGACCGATCGCATTCGTGACCAGTTCCCGCCAGGTCGGGTCGGAGGCGTCGACCAGATCGACGTCCTCCCTCAGGGCCACCGCCCCGCCACCGTCAGGCAGGATCAGGCCGAGGACTTCCATCTCCTCGCCGTCGGGCCCGAGGTGCGTTTCCGCCTGCACCGCGACGGCCGCCTGTTCGCCGTCGTCATCCCACCAGATCACCGGCTGCGGCAGGTCCATGGCGATCGGTCTGGGGTCATCCGTCTCGCCCAGGGCAAAGACCGCGCGACGGGCCTGCACATCGTCCAGCGTCGCCACGGCACCGGTAAAGGGCTTCAACCGGGTCCAGTCGTCGGCGTCGAAGCCACCGCCATCCTCATCCGGCAGATTGTCATTCATGGTTATCGCCTGAAAATCCCCACCAGCTCGACATGGGCCGACCACAGGAACTGATCGACCGGCGTCACCCGTTCCAGCCGGAAGCCGCCTTCAATCAGGATGCGCGCGTCCCGGGCGAAGGTGACCGGGTTACACGACACGCCGACCACGACCGCCGCCTTTGTCCCCGGCAGCTGTCGCGTCTGTTCGATCGCCCCGGCGCGCGGGGGGTCCATGACCACGGCGTCGCACCCGCGCAGGTCATACGGAGCCAGTGGTCGCCGGAACAGGTCCCGAGCCTCGGCCGTGATCGGCTTCAGCCCCCGGGCCGAGCCCATGCCGGCCTTCAGCGCCGCGATCCCCGCCGCCGAAGCGTCCGCCGCCAGCACCGGCGCGACGGCGGCCAGCGGGAAGGTGAAGGCCCCCGCGCCGCAGAACAGGTCGGCGATCTTCTTCGCGCCCCGCACGGCCTCGACGGCGCGTTGAACCATTGCGGCCTCGGCCTCGGGCACGGCCTGCAGGAAGCCTCCGGGTGGCAGCGGCACGGTCGCGGCGCCGAATGTGATGGTCGGCTGACGCTCCATCATCAGGGTGTCGCCGGCCAGGCTCAGCCGCGCCACGTCTGCCCCCGCGGCGGCCCGGATTGCCCGCATCTGAGCGTCGCCCGACAGCCCGCCCGAGCGACGCTCGACACCGGTCACGTCGATGTCCAGTCCCGTCAGCGTCAGGGTGACATGCAGGGTCGGTGCCGATTTCGGATGCTCGAGAAAGGCCTCCGCGATCCGCGCCAGCGCCGGCAAGGCCTCGACCAGTCGGGGATGGGCGACCGGACAGGCCGTCACCTCGACCAGCCGCCAGCTCCTGCGGGCCTTGAAGCCCAGAATGACCCGCCCGTCCTCGCCGCGCCGTGCATGCAGCGCCAGTCGACGCCGGCTAGCCGACGGAACGGCCACCGCCGCCTCGATCTCGGTCTCGATCCCCTCCCGTGCCAGCGCCAGCTGGACCTGGTCGCGCTTCCAGTCGAGATAGGGGCCGCTCGCCCAGTGCTGCAGCGAACAGCCCCCACAGTCGCCGTAGTGGGGCGAGACGGGCGCGATCCGGTCAGGGCTGGCGGTGACGATCTCGATCGCTTCGAGCCGCCCGTCACGAACCTCTCCCCGCACCACCTCGCCGGGCAGGGTCAGGGCCGCGAAGACCGGGCCGTCGGGCGTATCGGCGATGCCGTCGCCCTGCCCGCCCACGC
>JBBQOK010000150.1:0-5289 GCA_038330765.1 Caulobacterales bacterium
CTATGGTCCGCGTCAGGCCGAGGCCCAGAGCCTGATGAGCGCGGCGGGCTGGCGATAGCGCCCGACACCCCCTCGACGATTCCGACCCCGCGCGCGGTGCGCGTTGGCGCGCCTTCGCTGCTGAAGCTGCTGGCCTGGCTGGCGGCCGCCGTCGCCATTGCCCCCTTGATCGGGGTGGTGGCGGCAGCGTTCGGCGATGGTCAGGCCGACATCGCGGCCTCCGACCTGGTCCGATATGCCCTGACGTCGGTGGCCCTGGCCGTCATGGTCGCCGTCGCCACCGCTGTGCTGGGGTCGGTCTCCGCCTGGCTGGTCGTGATGCACCGCTTTCCAGGTCGATCCGTCTTTGCCTGGGCCCTCGCCCTGCCTCTGGCCGCGCCCGCCTTCGCCCTGGCCTATGCCTATGCCGACCTGTTCGACGTCGCCGGCGATCTCCGGACCTGGTTGCGCGCAGTCCCGGGCATCGACTGGGGCCCGCAAATGCGCAGCCTGCCCGGCGCGGCCTTTGTCCTGTCCCTGGCCTTCTACCCCTATGTCTATCTGACCCTTCGCGCGGCTCTGGTGAGCCAGTCGGCCGAGGCCATCGAGGCGGCCCGTAGCCTGGGCTGTTCCCCGATCCAGGCGCTGGTGCGCGTCGGCCTGCCGCTGCTGCGCCCGGCCCTGGCCGCAGGCGTTGCACTGGCGGTCATGGAGACCCTTGCCGATTTCGGGGCGGTACAATTCCTCAGCGTCCAGACCCTGACGACCGGGGTGGTGCGATCGTGGTTCGTCTATGGCTCGCTGGAATCCGCCGCGCGTCTGGCCCTGCCTCTGCTTGCCGCCGCCGCTGTCCTGCTCTGGATCGAACGCCTCAGCCGCCGGGGCCGCACCGACGAAGCCGCCCGCGCCCGCTGGCGTCCAATCGAACCCACGCCCCTGACGGGCGGGCGTGGCCTCCTCGCCTTCGGTCTCTGCTTCGGCCTGCTGACGCTGGGCCTGTTCCTTCCGGTCGGCTGGCTGGCCTTCAATGCCTTCGACATAAACCCGGACTGGAGCCGTCTCGCCGGTGCCGCCGCCACGAGCCTGGGTTTGGGCTTGGGCGGGGCCGTCGCCACCGTCATCCTGGCAACCTGTCTGGCCCTGTCCGCCGAGCGGATGCCGGTCACCGCCCGGATCAGCAGCCTGGGCTATGCCACCCCGGGCGCGGTCATGGCCATCGGCCTTCTGGCCCCCGCCTCCATCCTCTGGCAGGTCGTTCCCGGAGCCGTATCCGGGCTGGGCGCCGGACTGATGCTGTTGATCTATGCCTATGCCGCCCGGTTGATGGCGGCCGCACTGGAGCCGATGGAGGCCGGTCTGACCCGTGTCACACCTTCGATGGTCGCCGCCGCCCGAACCCTGGGCCGCAGCGAGGCCGGAGCCGCGGTGTCGGTGCGCTTGCCCATCGCGTCCGGTGCCCTGCTGACCGCGACGCTGGTGGTCTTCATCGATGTGGTCAAGGAACTGCCCGCGACCCTGATCCTCAGGCCGTTTAACGTCGACACCCTGGCCGTGATCGCTGACAACTATGCCCGCGACGAGCGCCTGCCCAATGCGGGCTGGCCCAGCCTGATGATCATCGCCCTGACCCTTCCTGCCGTGATCTGGCTTACGCGCAAGATCACCGCCTCGCGCCCCGGAGATCCCGATGGCCACGACTGACGCCATCGTCTCGGTCACAGGCGTGAGCCGCGCCTATGGCCGCAAGATCGCGGTGGACCGGGCCGACCTGACCCTGGCGCGCGGGCGTATCCTCGGCCTGCTGGGCGCATCCGGCTCGGGCAAGAGCACGCTGCTACGCGCCATCAGCGGTCTCGAGGCCATCGATGCCGGCACCATCGCCATCGACGGCCAGATCGTCTCGACCCCCGGACGCGCCGTCCCGCCCGAGGCCCGCCGCGTCGGCATGGTGTTCCAGGACTTCGCCCTGTTCCCGCACCTGACGGTGGCCCAGAATGTCGGCTTTGGCTTGAAGGGACGCACCGACCGCGATGCGATCGTGACCGCCCTGCTGGACCGTATGCGTCTGGTCGATCGCGGTCGGGCCTTCCCTCACATGCTGTCCGGGGGAGAGCAGCAGCGCGTCGCCCTGGCCCGCGCCCTGGCTCGCGATCCCGCGGTCGTCCTGCTCGACGAACCGTTTTCCAGTCTCGACGGAGCCTTGCGGGCCGAGGTGCGCGATGACCTGGTCCAGGCCCTGCGTGACAGCGGGTCTTCCGCCATCGTCGTTACCCACGACGCCGAGGACGCCATGATCATGGCCGACGACCTGGCCCTGATGGATGCCGGTCGCGTCATCCAGACAGGCACGCCGCACGAACTCTATACCCGCCCGACCTCCGTGGCAGCCGCCCGGCTGTTGGGCCCGATCAATCTGGTCGCGGCAGAGATCCGACAGGGTCTGGCCACGTCCGTGCTGGGCCAGAGGGTAACGTCATTGCCCGACGGCGCGGCGTGGATGGGCGCGCGACCGACCGATGTCCGGTTGACCCAGGCTGAAGCCGGCCTTCAGGCGCGTGTGGTTTCGGTCGGCTTTTCCGGCGCGTTCCACGTTGTTCGCGCCGCCAGCGGACCGCACATCCTGTCCGTCCATGTCACCGGCCAGCCCCCCGCTGTCGGCGATGGGATTGGCGTTGCGGTCAACCCGACAGACCTGCTGATGCTGCCCTTGGCCTGACCAAGGTCAGGTCCCGGCCGCCTGCTTTTCCGGGGGTGTTCCGGGGGGGCAGACCCCTAGTGGGGGGCAAGCCCCTGAAAAAAAATGGTGGATGCGACAGGGATTGAACCTGTGACCCCCTCGGTGTGAACGAGGTGCTCTCCCGCTGAGCTACGCATCCATCAATCGCGGAGGCGGGGACATAGCTTGCGTCTTGCGCGGTGGCAAGCCGTCAGGTTCTGAGCGGGTTCCTCAGAATTTCGACAGCGCCCGACGCACATAGAAGTCGGCCAACAGGCCGTCGATCGCCTCCTCGACGTCCTCGAAGGAGTCGATCAGCACGTCGCCGCCCAGCGCCTCGGCCGGCACGGGACTGTAGCCGAAGGCCGCGACGATGCAGTCCATGCCCGCGTCCCGCGCCGCCTCGGTGTCCGGCGCCCCGTCCCCTACCATGATCGCCCGGGCAGGATCGCCGCCGGCCATCAGGACCGCCTCTTTCAGATGGGCCCCCGAGGGCTTGCGGGCGCTGACCATGTCGGGGCCGACGATGACTGCGAAATGCCGCGTCAGGTCCAGCCGTTCCAGCAGCAGATCCGACAGGTCGCTGCGCTTGTTGGTGGCGACGCAAAGGATCGCCCCGCGCTCCGACAGCCGCTCCAGCGTCTCGACCACGCCGTCGAACGGCCGCGAGTGATCGGCGATATGGTCGACATAATCGGCGATGAAGGTGTCGATGAGCGCCGGAGCCGTCGCCTCATCCCAGGTCGCGCCGGCCCGTTCGAAGCCGTGGCGCAGCAATGCCCGCGCCCCGCCGCCGATCAGGTCCGAGGCGCTCTCCATCGGCGCTTCAGGCAGGCCCTGGCGGACCAGCATCCGGTTCAGCGTTCCAATCAGGTCGACGTGCGTCTCGACCAGCGTACCGTCCAGATCGAAGGCGATGGTCCAGCCTTCCAGATCGCGTTCCGTCATCGACATCTCCCGCCGGCCGCCTCGATGGGCTAGACCGCTGGCGATGCCTAACCGCCGGACCGATTCATGACCAGCACTCCCCGATCTTCAGGTCCGAGGGCCGCCATCATCCTCGCCGCAGGGCAGGGCACGCGCATGAAGTCGCCCCTGCCCAAGGTTCTGCACCCGGTCGGTGGCCGCGCCATGCTGGATCACGCCATCGACGCCGCCGAGGCGCTGGGGTGCGAGCGGATTGTGGTGGTCGTCGGCAATCATTCGCCCGAGGTCCGCGCCCATGTCGTCAAACGGCTGGGTGAGGGCGCCGTCGCCGTGCAGGACCCGCCGATCGGCACCGGCCACGCCGTGCGCAGCGCCGAGGCCGCCCTGGCCGGCTTCGTTGGTCAGGTGGTCGTCACCTATGGCGACGTGCCGCTGCTCAAGGCCGCCGATATCGAGCCGGTGTTCGGCGCCACCGACGGCGTGACCGTCGTCGGGTTCGAGGCGCGGGATCCGACCGGCTACGGCCGTCTGCTGATGGACGCCGATGGCGGTCTGGAGGCCATCGTCGAGCACAAGGAGGCCTCGCCCGATCAGTTGAAGGTCACCGCCTGCAACTCCGGCGTCATGGCCGCGCCCTCGGCCCTGCTGTTCTCGCTGCTGGCCGAGGTCCGCAACGACAATGCCAAGAGCGAATACTATCTGACCGATGTGGTCGCCCTGGCCCGCGCGCGCGGTGAGCCGACCCGGACGGTCTTCGCCGGCGAGGACGCGGTCATGGGGGTCAACGCCCAGTCCGAACTGGCCGTGGCCGAGGCCCTGTTCCAGACGGTCCAGCGCGACACCTTCCTCGCCGCCGGGGTGACCATGGCTGCGCCGAAGACAGTGCATTTCTCCTATGACACCGAAGTCGGCGGTGGGACGACGATCGAGCCCTATGTCGTTTTCGGTCCCGGCGCGAAGATCGCTTCCGGCACCCGCATCCGCAGCTTCAGCCACATCGAAGGCGCGACCGTCGCCGCCGGTGCCGAGGTCGGCCCCTACGCCCGGCTCCGCCCCGGTGCGGACCTTGGCGAGGGGGTCAAGGTCGGCAATTTCGTTGAGATCAAGAACGTCCGCATGGACGCCGGGGCCAAGGCCAACCATCTGGCCTATCTCGGCGACGGCGAGGTGGGAGCGGGGGCCAACATCGGCGCGGGCACGATCTTCTGCAACTACGACGGCTTCTTCAAACACCGCACCACAGTGGGCGAGGGGGCCTTCGTCGGCTCGAACAGTTCGCTGGTCGCGCCCGTGGTCATTGGTGCCGGGGCCATGGTGGGGTCGGGCTCGGTGATCACGACGGACGTGGCTCCGGGCGATCTGGCGCTAGGCCGGGGCGCTCAGACCGCCAAGGCCGGCTGGGCGGCCCGGTTCATGGAGACGATGCGGGCGAAGAAGGCGGGGAAGAAATGAAGAGGCTTGCGTCTCCCTTCCCCGTCGAGGGGAAGGGCTTCCGAGATTCGATCCATGTCCGCTGACGACCAGACACGCCTCGCCGGCGAAACCGCCGCCCTCCGGGTCGACCCCGGCATGGTCGTCGGCCTCGGCACCGGCTCGACCGCGGCCTGGTTCGTCAAGGCGCTGGCCGCTCGCAATCTGACCGGGCTGCGCTGTGTGCCGACGTCGGA
>JBBQOK010000151.1:0-5060 GCA_038330765.1 Caulobacterales bacterium
TCGCGATGAGACCGGATGTCGAGGCCATGAAGGCCGACATCGAGCAGAGCATCGCTCTGCTCAGGAGGCGTCTTTGACTGGGATGTCGCGCTTCGAAAACTGGATGAGCTGAACGCCCGGGTCGAGGACCCGACGCTGTGGAACGACCCCGAGGCCGCGCAGGTCGTGTCGCGCGACCGCTCGCGTCTGGCCGCCCAGATCGACACCGTTCGCGAGATGGAGACCGGTCTGGAGGAGGGCGTCATGTTCGCCGACATGGCCGACGAGGAAGGCGACGAGACCGCCCTCGAGGAGGCGCGCGCCTCACTGAAGGCCATCAAGGATCGCGCCGCCCGCGCCGAGCTGGAGGCCCTGCTGTCCGGCGAGGCCGACGGCAATGACGCCTATCTGGAAGTGAACTCCGGCGCGGGCGGCACCGAGTCCTGCGACTGGGCCGGCATGCTGTTGCGGATGTATTCGCGCTGGGCCCGGGCTCACGGCTATGAGGTCGAGCTTGAAGCCGAGGAATCCGGCGAACAGGCGGGGATCAAGTCGGCGACCATTCTGATCACCGGACCCAACGCCTATGGGTGGCTGAAGTCGGAATCGGGGGTGCACCGTCTGGTGCGCATCAGCCCGTTTGACGCGGCGGCCAAGCGGCATACCTCGTTCGCCTCGATCGGCGTTTCGCCGGTGGTGGACGACACCATCGTGATCGACATCAATCCGTCGGATGTGCGTACCGACACCTATCGCGCCTCGGGGTCCGGCGGTCAGCACATCAACAAGACGGATTCGGCTGTGCGTCTGACGCACATCCCGACCAATACCGTCGTGGCCTGCCAGGCGGGCCGGTCGCAGCACCAGAACCGCGAACAGGCGTGGAAGATGCTGAGGGCGCGGCTGTACGAACTGGAGCTGCAGACCCGAGAGGCGGCCGCCCAGGCGCTGGCCGATGCCAAGACCGACATCGGCTGGGGCCACCAGATCCGATCCTACGTCCTGCAGCCCTATCAGATGGTCAAGGACCTGCGGACCAACGTCGAGACCTCGGACACGCAAGGGGTGCTGGACGGCGATCTCGACCTGTTCATGGGCGCGGCGCTGGCGGCGCGGGTCGGCGAGACGCGCGGCTCGACGGTGGAATAGAAAAAGGCCCCGGAGCGATCCGGGGCCTTTTGCTTTCCGAACCTCGAAGGCGTCAGGCCGACGGCTTCATATCGATGACCTGCGGCGCGGCCTCGGCGGCGGGCTGGGCGGCCGGCCGGGGCGCGGGCGTGGCGGCGGGCGCTTCGCGGCGACCCTGCAGGACGCGACCCTGGAAATAGGCGCCGATGTCGATCGACAGCTGTTCAGCAGTGATGTCGCCGTCGACGTAGGCAGTGGCGATCAACTTGACCTGCTTGCCCGAGACATTGCCGACGATGCGGCCGCGAACCTCGACATAGTCGGCCGAGACATGGCCTTCGACCGCGCCGGTCTCGCCGACGATCAGGCGGCCGACGCGGACGTCGCCCTTGATGGCCCCGTCGATCTGCAGGTCACCGCCGCCGGAGATGCTGCCCTCGAACTGCAGATCCGACGACAGGGTCGACAGGCCGCGCTGCGATACGGGCGAGGGGCCGCCGCGCGCCGTGGGCGACGCCGCCGGGGCGGGCGCGCCCGGGGTCGGCAGGTCGGGCAGCGGCGGAATCGCGGAGCCGGTGTCGGATCGGGGCTGCGGGGCGGGGGATTTAGTCTTGTTGAACAAGTTGGTCTCCGGCTCTCATGAATCGGGCGGGGTTTTGCGGGCGGCCGTTCATCCACACCTCATAGTGCAGGTGAACGCCGGTGGAGCGTCCGGTCGTGCCCATGGCGCCGATGCGCTGACCCAGCACAACGCGCTGGCCCGGCTGGACGGCCATGGAGTTCAGATGGGCATATCGCGTCTTGAAACCGCGTCCGTGATCTATCTCGACGGTGTTGCCATACCCTGAACGAACGCCGACGAAAGACACGATTCCGGGAGCCGGGGCGTGGATGGGGGTGTTCAGGGGTGCCGCGAAATCCTGGCCCTGATGCAGGGCAGGGTGGCGGTTGAACGGATCGAAGCGGACACCGAAGCCGGAGGTCGTCCGGGCGGAGGTCGGTCGGCGGAAAGGCATGCCCTCGGCCGCGTCGGCCAGGCCGCGCATGTCGGACAGGTTGTCGGCGGCGCTGCGGATGCGGACGGCGAAGGCCTCGTCGACGTCCAGCACGGCGGCGAGGGCACGGGGATCGCGGGCCTCGACGAGGGGCCCGCCGAGACCGGAGCCGCTGGTCGGGGAGTAGGCGGACGGATTCAGGCCGGCCAGGCGGAAGGCGAGGCGCAGCCGCTCGGCACGGGTCTGGGCGACGGCTTCGGCGCGTGCGATCAGCCGCTCCTGGTCCATACGCACCGCCAGCATGCGTTGGACGGGGGTGTGGTCGGCCCGGTCAAGAGAGGGAGCGGGGGCGAGGGCGGCCTGGGCGCCGTCGACGCCCCGGAACATGCCCATGACGTTGGTCAGGGCGGCATGGCGGCGCTCGACCATCTCGGCCATTTCATCCAGCGAACCCGTGGTGGCGGTCATGCGGACGACTGCGCTGTCGAGGCGGGCCTGCAGGTCGGCGTTGAGGCGTTCGGATCCGGCGCGGGCGCGGGCCACCGTGCGATCGGCCTGGCTCTGCATGATCAGGTCGTAGGCGAAACCGCCCGAGGCGATCAGGCACCAGCCGCTGAGAAGGACTGCCGCCGCGGCACCGAGGGCCTGCCGGCCCGGTGTCAGGGCCCAGGCGCGAACCTCGTCGCCGTCCCTCAGATACACATACCGGGTCGGAAACCACCGACCCATCAGAGACCGTCTTTCAGTCGTCTGCCTGGTCATTACGCTACGCCCCCACGCATGATGAGACGTTATGCGTCACCTTTGGCGCTGGGGACAAGTCTGTTCATGGATTGTTAACCATCCTGACCGTCGCTCAGGCGAAGAACGACGGTATTCGGCCTGATAGTTCGCCTGTCAGGCGTATCCGCGAATCTTTGAAACAGCTGTTACATCTGCAGACCGAAAGATTCGTCCGCGTTCAGAGCGACTGGACGGCCGCCAAGACTTCCGCCGCATGGCCCTTGACCGAGACCTTGCGCCAGACCCTTCGGACCACGCCCAGACCATCGATCAGGAAGGTTGCCCGCTCGATGCCCATATAGGTGCGGCCATAGAGGGTCTTCTCAATCCAGACGCCGAAGGCATTGGTGACGTCCTCGGGCTCGTCGGAGGCGAGGATGACCTTGAGGTCGTATTTGGCCTTGAAGCGGTCGAGCTTCTTCACCGGATCGCGCGAGACGCCGATCACCACCGCCTGGGCGGCGTCGAAATCCTCGATCAGGGCGGAAAAGTCCTGGCCCTCGGTGGTGCAGCCCGGGGTGTCGGCCTTGGGATAGAAATACAGCACGACAGTCTGGCCCTTCAGCGCGGACAGCGAGATGCGCCCGCCACCGTCCGTGGCCATGTCGAAGGCGGGAGCGTTCGAGGTCTCGGTGATCTCGGTCATTTCAAACTCCGCTCATCCCGGCGAAAGCCGGGACCCAGTGCTTTGGATGATGGATGGTTCGTTGGCGAAACAGGCAGGGGGCCTGATGCACCGGCGTCAGGCTGGACAGAACTGGGTCCCCGCGTTCGCGGGGATGAGCGGAAATACTAAACGGGTTTGACCAGCACGATCTTCTTCTTGCCGGCGGCCAGTTTCATTACGCCGTCGGCGTTGACGTCGGACGTCTCGATCAGCCGGGCACCATCGGCGATGGACTCGTCGTTGAGGCGCAGGCCACCGCCCTGGGCGAGACGGCGGGCCTCGCCGTTGGAGGCGGTGAGGCCGGCCCGGGTGGAGACAGCGGCGATCATGGCCCCGATGACCTCGTCGCGCGGCAGCTCGACGGTCGGGAGGTCAGCGGACAGGGTGCCGCGTTCGAAGGCCCCCTCGGCGGCGGCGCGAGCGGTCCGGGCGGCCTCCGCACCGTGCAGCATGGTCGTGGCCGCGTCGGCGAGCGTCTTCTTCGCGTCGTTGATGGCGGCACCGTCAAGAGCTTCCAGCCGGGCGACTTCATCCAGCGGCAGGTCGGTGAACAGGCGCAGGAACCGGCCCACGTCGGCGTCGTCGGCATTGCGCCAGAACTGCCAGTAGTCATAGGGCGACAACTGTTCGGCGTTCAGCCAGACCGCGCCCTGGGCGGTCTTGCCCATCTTGCCGCCCGAGGAGGTCGTCAGCAGGGGGGTGGTCAGGCCGAAGGCGGCCTTGTGGTCCACACGCCGGACCAGATCGACGCCCGAGACGATGTTGCCCCACTGGTCCGACCCGCCCATCTGCAGGGTGCAGTTCCGGGCGCGGTTCAGCTCGAGGAAGTCCACCGACTGCATCAGCATGTAGTTGAACTCGAGGAAGCTCATCGGTTGCTCGCGTTCGAGCCGCAGCTTGACCGAGTCGAAGGCCAGCATCCGGTTGACGGTGAAATGGGTGCCGTAGTCGCGCAGAAACTGGATGTAGCCGTATTTGGACAGCCATTCGTCGTTGTCGATCAGAATGGCGTCGGTCGGGCCGTCGCCAAAGGTAAGGAACACTTCGAACACCGACTTGATCGAGGCGATGTTGGCGGCGATGTCGGCATCGGTCAGGTGCGGTCGCGAGGCATCACGCCCCGTGGGATCGCCCACCTTGGTCGTGCCGCCACCGATGATGACGACAGGTTTTCCGCCCGCCTGCTGCAGCCGGCGCAGCATCATCACCGAGATCAGATTGCCGACATGCAGGCTTTTCGCTGTCGCGTCGAAACCGACATAGCCGGCGACGATCCCGGCCGCCGCCGCCGCATCCAGCTCGACCGGATGGGTCACCTGATGGATATAGCCGCGCGCCTGAAGCGTCTTGAGGAAGTCAGACTTGAAAACAGCGTCGGTCATGAGGTCAGCAGGGGCTTGGCGAGGAGAGGAGGGGGCGTGTAGCACGGCATGATGGGGGAGCGAACCGAACCAGACACGATCGTCACTGCGACGCTGATCCCGCATCCGTCGGCGGGCGCAGGACCG
>JBBQOK010000152.1:0-4877 GCA_038330765.1 Caulobacterales bacterium
GACCCCCGAACTCTCCATCGCCCGGGCTTCATCGCTCGACCACAGCCCGCCGTCATCGAGAGCGTTGGATCCGGTGCCCTCCCCGTCGACGGGATGGGAAGAAGTGTGCGCCCGTTCTCCGCTGTGCATGGAACATCGGAGTGAGAAAAGCGGAAGGGGTTGATATTGCAGGGCTTCGTCGGCTGAACCCGACTATAGATCGCTGGATTGTCAGCACAGCGTCATGGGGTCAAAGCGCCAGCGTTCCCGTGCCCTCGATCTCGATGGGGCCGGTCATGAAGACGTGGCCGGTGGGCTCGTCCCAGTCGATGAGGAGTTCGCCGCCGTCGGCTTCAACGGTCGCGCGGCGGCCGGTCAGGCCACGGCGGGCGGTGGCGACCACGGCGGCGCAGGCCCCGGTGCCGCAGGCTTTGGTCAGACCGGCACCGCGCTCCCAGACCCGCAGGCGGATGCGGTCGGGCGACAGCACATGGGCGAAGCCGACGTTGACGCCCTCGGGGAACAGCGGGTGGTGCTCGATCAGCGAACCGGCACCGCGCACGAAGGCGTCGTCCTGGCGGTCGGTGAAGAAGACGACGTGCGGATTGCCCATCGAGACGGCACCCGGCGTATGCATGACGGGCGCGTCGATCGGGCCGATCTGAAGCTCGATTCCGCGGGTGTCCATCTCTTCAGCCAGCGGCACCTCGGTCCAGTCGAGGCCCGGGGTGCCCATATCGACCCGAACCCATTTTTGTTGGGCCGCGGTCGTCGACCCCTCGGGACCTCCCGACCCGACGCGGCCGGGATCGCCCGCGCGCGTGGCCATCGTCGGACCCCCCAGGGTGTCGATGGTGACCGAGTCCTTGCCGGTGGACTGCATCAACAGCCAGCCGACGCAGCGCAGGGCGTTGCCGCAGGTCTCGACCTTGCCGCCGTCGGCGTTCCACACGCGCATGAAGGCGTCGGCGGTGGTGGAGGGCTCAATGGCGATCAGCTGGTCGCAGCCCTGACCGGTCTCGCGGTCGGCGATCGCCCGCGCCTGATCGGCCGTCGGCGCGAACGGCGTCTCCAGCGCATTGACGACGACGAAGTCGTTGCCGGCACCGTTCATGCGGATGAAGGCCACAGGGTCTGGGAGACGGGTCATCGGGGCGGATATAGCGGTTGCCGGTTCCTTGCGCGAGCGACGCGCGTTATCGCTGGATGATGAGCCGCACGAAGCCCGACACCGAAAGCATGGAGAAACCCGGCGGCCTGCGTATGAGGGCGAGGCTGCGAGCGTTGTACCACGGCTCCTCGGTCACGGCGGTGCGGTTCCGGCTGGCGGTTCTGATCATCGACCTGATCATCATCGCCTTCTTCGTGGCAGCCCCGCTGCTGAAGTCCGAGGCCCTGGTCTTCTATATTCTCGACTATGTCATCGCGGCCCTTCTTGCCGGCGATCTGGCGGCGCGCGCATGGGCCTATTCCGACCTGCGGAGCTGGCTGAAAAAACCGATCGTCTGGGTCGATCTGTTCATCCTGGCGACCCTGCTGTTCCCCGCCTGGCTGTTCAACCTCGGATTCCTGCGGGTGCTGAGGCTGTGGACACTGATCAATTCCGACTTTTTCTGGCGGACCATTGGCCGACGCTACGACGATACCCGCGTCGAGGAGGTGACCAAGGCGATCGTGGCGCTGGTGACCTTCATCTTCGTCGCCACCGGCTTTGTCTACACAAGCTTCATGGGTCGTTACGAGGGCATTTCCGGCTATATCGACGCCCTGTATTTCACGGTCACCAGCCTGACCACGACCGGCTACGGCGACATCCTGCTGCCCGGCGTGTGGGGCCGGATCGTCTCGATCACCATCATGCTGGTCGGGGTGACCCTGTTCGTGCGGCTGGGGCAGACCCTGCTGCGGCCGCACAAGGTGCGCCACCCCTGCGACCAGTGCGGGCTGCAGACGCACGATCCCGACGCCGTGCACTGCAAGGCCTGCGGCAATCTGTTGTGCATCCCGGATGAGGGGCGCTGATCGGGTCGGCTGGATGACAAAACCGTAACCTCCGTCCGCCGCGCCTTGCCGCGCCCCGGCTCCCCGGTAAGGTGCCGGCCGACCAATTGTCGGGGACAAACCGCATGATCCGCACCGCCGCGCTTGCCGCACTTCTCGCTTCCACCGCCCTTTCGAGCGCCGCCATGGCCCAGACCGCTACGCCCGCTCCCGCGCCCGTCCAGGCTTCCGGCGGCGGCTTCGCGACCTCGGACGCGACCGACCCGTATCTGTGGCTGGAGGAAGTCGACGGCGAGCGCGCCATGGCCTGGGTCAACGCCCACAATGAGCGTTCGCTGGGCGTGCTGCGCGGCGACCCCCGCTATGAGGCCCTGCACCAGCAGGCGCTGGAGATCGTCCAGTCGCGCGACCGCATTCCCTCGCCGGGCTTCAACCACGACGGCACGATCGACAATTTCTGGCAGGACGCGGAGCATGTGCGCGGCATCTGGCGCACCACGACCCTCGACAGCTACCGCTCGGCCGAGCCGCAGTGGGAGACGGTGCTGGACTTTGACGCCCTGTCGGCGGCCGAGGGCAAGAACTGGGTCTACAAGGGCGCGACCTGCCTGCCGCCGGAGGAGACCCGCTGCCTGGTCATGCTGTCGGACGGCGGCAAGGACGCGGTCACGGTGCGTGAGTTCGATCGCACGACCAGGACCTTTGTCGATGACGGCTTCGTGCTGCCGGAATCCAAGGGCGGCGCGTCCTGGGTCGACCGGGACACCCTGCTGGTGTCGCGCGACTTCGGGCCGGGCACGATGACCAGCTCGGGCTATCCGATGCTCGTCAAGGTGCTGAAGCGCGGCCAGACGCTGGATCAGGCGCAGACGGTGTTCACCGGCCAGCCGACCGATGTCTCGGTGTCGGGTTCTACGCTGCGCGACGCCGACGGTGTGGTGCAGGTGACCCTGATCAACCGGGGTGTCAGCTTCTATGAGGGCGAGACGCATCGTCTGAACGCCGACGGCACGACGACGAAGCTGGAGCTGCCGGCCAAGTCGAGCATCAACGCCCTGGTGCAGGGCCGGCTGGTGGTGACGACCGATCAGGACTGGACCGCGCCGTCGGGACAGGCGTTCAAGACCGGCGATGTGATCGCCTATGACCTGAACAGCTGGCTGGCCGATCCGACCGTGCAGGCGGCGCTGGTGATCCGGCCCGGGCCGCGCGAGGCCATTGAGGGCATTACCGCGACCCGCAATCGGCTGGTCGTCGCCCTGTTCGAGAATGTGCGCGGCGCGGTCTATTCCTACGACCCCGGTCAGGCCGCGGACGGGACCTACTGGAACCGGTCCAGACTGGATCTTCCGGAAAACGTCACCGTCGGCGTCGGCTCGGCGTCCGACAGCGACGACCAGCTGTTCGTCAGCGTGGCGGGCTATCTGAACCCGTCCAGCCTGTGGCTGGCGGATGCCGCGACCGGCTCGCTGGACCAGACCAAATCCCTGCCGGCCAAGTTCGACGCCACCGGCATGGCGGTGGACCAGTTCGAGGCCACCTCGGCCGACGGAACGAAGATTCCCTATTTCGTCGTCCACCAGGGCGACATGCCCATGGACGGGTCCAACCCGACGCTGTTGTACGGCTACGGCGGCTTCCAGGTGTCGATGCTGCCCGGCTATTCGGCCACGGTGGGCAAGATGTGGCTGGAGCGGGGCGGGGTCTATGTCGTCGCCAACACGCGCGGCGGCGGCGAGTTCGGGCCCAACTGGCACCAGGCGGCCCTGCAGGAAAACCGGCAGCGGGCGCATGAGGACTATCAGGCCGTGGCGCTGGACCTGATCGCGCGCAACATCACCTCCCAGCCGAAGCTCGGCATCATGGGCGGGTCGCAGGGCGGGCTGTTCATGGGGGCGATGCTGACCCAGCGGCCGGACCTGATCAACGCGGCCGTCATCCAGGTGCCGCTGTTCGATATGCTGCGTTTCCACAAGCTGCTGGCCGGGGCCTCGTGGATGGCGGAGTACGGCAACCCGGACGTCCCCGAGGAGCGGGCGTGGATCGAGCAGTATTCGCCCTATCAGAACCTGCGCGCCGACCAGCCCTATCCCGAGGTCTTCATCCACACCTCGACCAAGGACGACCGCGTCCACCCCGGCCACGCCCGCAAGGCGGCGGCGCGTCTCGAGGAACTGGGCTATCCGGTGCTGTTCTACGAGAACACCGACGGCGGCCACGCGGCGGGAGCCAATCTGCGCGAGACGGCGCGGCGGCTGGCGCTGGAATACACCTATCTGAGCCGGCGTCTGATGGACCAGCCGGCGCAGGAGTAGCGACAAACCTCCCCCATCGGGGGAGGAAGACCGAGCGGAGTTTGCAATGAACCGACTGATCCTGTCCGCCGCCATTCCGGCGCTGATGCTCGCGGCCTGTGCGAGCGGACCGGGCGAGCGCCCGCTCTACGGCCTGGCACCCGACATGGTGCAGGGACCGCTGCAGCCGCTGGCGTCCGCCGCGCCGCCCCATTTCCCCGCCGACCTGAGCCCCGCCGGCGTGCGCGCCGCCGACGACCATCTGGCGCTGGAAGAGGTCAACGGCACCGAGGCCATGGCCTTCGTCGCGGAGTCCAACCGCCGGGCGCTCGCCTCGCTGGAGGGCGACCGTCGCTATGAGACCTTCCGCCAGCAGGCGTTCGACATCCTGTCGGCCACGGACCGGATCCCCTCGCCAACGTTCCTGGGCGAGGGCATCGGCAATTTCTGGCAGGACGCGGTCAATCCCAAGGGCGTGTGGCGGCGCACGACGCTGGCCGGCTACCGCTCGGCCGACACCCGGTGGGAGACCCTGCTCGACATCGACGCCCTGTCGAAGGCCGAGGGCCGGGACTGGGTCTGGAAGGGTGCCGACTGCCTGGC
>JBBQOK010000153.1:0-4734 GCA_038330765.1 Caulobacterales bacterium
GACCGCCGGCATCGCCATCATCCGCCGCGCCATCCAGGCCCCGATCCGTCAGATCGTCGAAAACGCCGGCGTCGAAGGCTCGATCGTGGTCGGCAAGGTGCTGGAGAACAAGTCCCCCACCTTCGGCTTCAACGCCCAGACGGAAGAATATGTCGACATGATCCAGGCCGGTGTCATCGACCCCGCCAAGGTCGTGCGCACCGCTCTGCAGGACGCGGCCTCGGTGGCCGGCATCCTGATCACCACCGAAGCGGCTGTGGCCGATGCGCCGAAGAAGGCCTCGGCCGGCGGCGGCGGCGACATGGGCGGCGGCATGGGCGGCATGGGCGGGATGGACTTCTAGTCCAGACCCTCCAGCTCACGCTGAACAACAGGAAGGGCGGGTCCGCAAACGGGCCCGCCCTTTCTCGTCAGGGAGCGGACGCGGGTCCCGCTCCCGGCATCTGGACCTGAGCACGCCGTCCACCTCGATGCGGAAGTCGTAGTGCAGCCGCGTCGCGGCGTGGCGCTGGATCAGAAAGCCCAGGCCGGCCTCGCGGGCCTTGCCCTTGCGGCCTTTCGGCTCGGGCGTGGCACCGAAATTCCGCTTGGCCTTGTAGGTGTTCAGCTCGCCGCGCACCCGCGTCTCCCGTCCCTGACCGCATGGTCACGGACGGTGAACGCGCCGGCGCGGGATTGGCTCAGCGTTAGTCCTGCGGTTCTTCCGACGGGGTCTCGCCCCGGGCCGCGGCGCGCTTTTCGGCCTTGGCGGCGGCTTTTTCGGCGGCCTTTTTGGCGTCGGCGCGGTCGCGCTCCTGCCGTTCGAAGCTGTAGTTGGGCTTTCGGGCCATAGGGGTGGCTTCCTTTCCGGCGCTGACGCGCCCTGCACCGGGGAGTGGCGCGTTGTGGGACCAAGGTGGGGCGCCTTGGCCGTCGTAACAACTGTTCAATCGACCGCGACGATTGCGACCGTTTGACCGGCGACCACGGCCTCGTCGCCGACACGCTTGCCGGTCAGGGCGACGGCGAGGGGTGAGACGTGGCTGACCGAGCCGGCGGCGGGGTCGGCCTCGTCCTCGCCGGTGATGCGCCAGGTCTGGGTGCGGCCGTCCTCGCGCTCGATGGTCACCGAGCCTCCGAAGCGGACGCGGCCGTCGGCCGTGGTCTCGACCAGCTGGACCGAGGCTCTGCGGGCTGCCCAGTAGCGCAGGTCGCGGGTGGCGCGGGCCATGGCGGTGCGGTCGGCCTCGATGGAGCCGTGGGCCTGGGCCGCGCCATAGGCGGCTCGGGCCGAGGCCAAGGCCGCCTCGATCGCCGCCAGCCCTGCCGGGGTGACGAGGTTGGGGTGGGACGAAATGGGACGGTCGGGAAGGTCGGCGGCGGTGGCCTCCAGATCTTCCTCGCGGGTAAAGGCGACGCTCATGGGGATGAAGCGTATGCCGGTCGCGGGCGTTCCGGTCTAGAAAGCGCCGATGAGTTCCCAGCACAAGACGATCATCCATGTCATCGGTGCCGGCCCGGCCGGGCTCATGGCGGCCGAGCGGCTGGCGCAGGCGGGCGCGTTGGTGGTGGTGCACGAGGCCATGCCGTCGGTGGGGCGCAAGCTGCTCATGGCCGGGCGGGGCGGGCTGAACCTGACGCATTCCGAGCCGCTGGAGGATTTCGTCGGCCGCTATGGCGAGGCGGGGCCGGCGGCGGCGGCGTGGCTGGGGCGGTTCTCGCCGACCCATTTGATGGGCTGGGCCGAAGGACTGGGGCAGCCGGTGTTCACGGGCTCTTCGGGACGGATTTTTCCGCGGGCGATGAAGGCGTCGCCGCTGCTGCGGGCCTGGCTGGCGCGGCTGGCGGAGCTGGGGGTCGAGGTGCGGACGCGGTCGCGCTGGTCCGCAAGACGCGACGGCGGCTGGGTGTTCGAGACGCCTGAAGGCGAGCGGGTCGAGCGGCCGGATGCGGTGGTGCTGGCGCTGGGCGGGGCCAGCTGGCCGCGGCTGGGGTCGGACGGGGCGTGGCGCGAGCGGCTGGAGGCGGAGGGCGTCGGCGTGGCCCCGTTCCGGCCGTCAAACGTGGGCTTCGACGTGGCCTGGTCCGAGGTCTTCGCCGAACGGTTTGCGGGCCTGCCGCTGAAGCCTGTGGCACTGACCTTCGGCGAGGCGACGGTGCGCGGCGAGACCATGGTGACTCGCTACGGACTGGAGGGCGGGGCGGTCTATGCCCTGTCAGCTCCGTTGCGGGATGCGGTGGAGCGGGACGGGTCGGCGGTGCTGACGCTCGATCTGCGACCCGACCTGACCATCGAGGCGCTGGCCGGACGACTGGCGAAGTCGCGCGGCAAGGACAGTGTGTCGAACTGGCTGAGGAAGGCTGCGGGCCTGTCGCCGGTCGGGGTCGGCCTGCTGCGCGAGATACCGGGCGCGCTGCCGGAGGGGGCGGACAAGCTGGCACGGCGGATCAAGGCGGTGCGGCTGACCCTGACCGGGGTGCAGGGACTGGCGCGGGCGATATCCTCAGCGGGGGGCGTGCAGCTGGATCAGGTGGACGGGCGGCTGATGCTGACCGCCCTGCCCGGGGTTTTCGTGGCGGGCGAGATGCTGGACTGGGAGGCCCCGACGGGCGGCTATCTGCTGCAGGCGTCGATGGCTTCAGGTGTGGTTGCAGCTGACGGGGTGTTGCGCTGGCTGGCCGAGGACGACAGGACGAAGGCATGAGCGAACTTCCCGACATTCATGGCGTCTGCTCGCCCCGCTTCTCGGCCGTGCAGGACGCCTTCGCCGCCAATTTCACCGACGCGCCGGAGGGGCTGAACGAGCTGGCGGCGCGGTTCAGCGTCTGCATCGGCGGCGAGACGGTGGTGGACCTGTGGGGCGGCTGGGCCGATGTGGCGCGGACCCGACCCTTCGGGACGGAGACGCTGGCTCCGGTATTTTCGACGGGCAAGGCGGTGATGGCCCTGATGATCGCCCTGTGCGTCGAGCGCGGCCGGCTGGACTATGAGCGCCCGGTGGCCAGCTACTGGTCGGCCTTCGGTCAGGCGGGCAAGGCGGAGATCACCGTCGGCCAACTGATCAGTCATCAGGCCGGCCTGCCCGGGTTCGACGATGACGCCGACCCCAGCATCTGGTTCGACCACGCCGCGGTGCTGGAGCGGCTTTGCGCCCAGGCGCCGATGTGGCCGCCGGGGACCGCCAGCGGCTATCATCCGATCACCATCGGCTATCTGGCGGGCGAGCTGTTCCGCCTCGTTGACGGCCGGACGATGGGGACGGCGCTGCGCGAGGAATTCCCCGGGCTGGACCTGTGGATCGGACTGCCGGAAAGCGAGCACGGTCGGGTGGCCCAGATGCGCAAGCCGATGTCGGCACCGGACCTGGGCAAGATCGACGCCGTCAAACGCTCGGCCTTCCTCGACAAGGGATCGGCGCCGGGCGGGCGGGGTTCGGCGGCATGGCGCAGGATCGAGATCCCGTCGGCGAACATGCACGCCACCGCCGCCGATCTGGCGCGGATCATGGCGGTCATGACGACGGGCCGGTTCGAGGACCGCGAGCTGTTGTCGGCGGCGACGTTGGCGGCGGCGCGGCGCGAGCGCATCCACGGTCAGGACCGGGTGCTGCCGTTCGTCATGGGCTGGGCGGCGGGGTGGACCCTGAACCGGGGGCTGGACATCTTCGGGCCGAACCCGACCGCGCTGGGCCACTACGGCTGGGGCGGCAGCTGCGCCTGGGCCGACCCGGACATCAACCTGTCGGCGGCCTATGTGATGACGCGCCAATCGCCGTATCTGATCGGCGACCCGCGGGCGGTACGGCTGCAGGCGGCGCTCTACGCCAGCCTCTGACCGTTCTGGCTCAAACGGGTTCCGCCGCCCGCTTCAAGGCCTTCCGCGCCGCGCTGACGCGGAAGAAGGCCGCCGCCGCGAAGACACCCGCGCCGCCCCAGATGAAGGCGAAGGACAGGATGCGCAGCGGCGTCAGCGCCTCGCCCGCCCAGACGCCGACGGCGAACTGCAGCGTCGGGGCGAGGAACTGGATGAAGCCGAGGGTCGACAGCGGCAGGCGCCGCGCCGACCAGGCGAACAGGGCCAGCGGCAGGACGGTGGCGGGGCCGTTGGCGAGGGCCCAGGCCGTGTTGACCGGGCTGTCGAAGGCGACGCCGGCGCCGGTGTGCTGAAGCCACAGGACCCAGGCCAGACCGAACGGCAGCAGCAGCAGACATTCGACCAGCAGGCCGGCCTGGGCGTCGATGGGCACGCGTTTGCGGATCACGGCATAGCTGGCGAAGCTGAAGGCCAGCACCAGCGAGATCCAGGGCGGACGGCCCAGGGCGATGGCCTGGAAGACGACGCCGACGGCGGCCAGGCCAATGGCGAGCCAGCCCCATTTGTCGATCTTCTCGCGGAACAGCCACAGCCCCACGACCATGTTGAGCAGGGGGTTGATATAGTAGCCGAGGCTGGCCTCCAGCGTCGCATGATGGGTGGTGGCCCAGACGTAGAGGCCCCAGTTGACGGCGATCAGCAGGGTCGAGAGGCACAGCCAGCCCAGCGTCTTTGGCGAAGTCAGCACGGCGCGGACCTGACCGCCCTGTTTGGCCAGCAGCACCAGCAGCCCAGCCACCGCGACGGCCCAGAGCGCGCGGTGGGCGAGGATCTCCAGCGAGTCGAAGCCTGCCGCCGCCTGACCCATGAACAGCAGGGGCATGAAACCCCACAGGACATAGCAGCCGAAGGCGGACATCAGGGCGGCGCGGGGGGCGGCG
>JBBQOK010000154.1:0-4687 GCA_038330765.1 Caulobacterales bacterium
TCGAGGGCCCGGCCGCCCCATCCGGACCGATGGCCGGCAGATTTATGCTGACGTTGGGCGAAGACGACCTGCCGCTCCACGGATCGGACCCGTTCCACAAGGGCCACGATCACGACGGCTGGAACTTCCAGTAGCCGTCAGGACGTTGGCGACCCCGGCATGACGGCTGGAGGTTCCAGGTCCGGCTTGGTGCCGGTCTCGCGTCACACGGTCCCGATGGTCCGCAGCCTCGCCTTGGGGTGAACCTCGTTCTGGCTCATCACCACCGTCTGGCCGCGGAAGCGTTCGATGATCGAGCGGACGTAGGGGCGGACCTGCGGGCCGGTCAGCAACACGGCGGTCTCGCCGGCCATGGCGGCGCGTTCGAACACATCGCGGACGGCGCGGATGAAGTCCTGCAGGCGTGACGGAGCCATGGCCAGCTGCTTCTCCTCGCCCTGCCCCACCAGGGCTTCGGCGAAGGCGGCCTCCCATTCCGGCGACAGGGTGACGATCGGCAGGGCACCGTCGTCGCCCTTGTGCTGCCAGCACAGTTGACGGGCCAGACGGGCGCGGACGTGCTCGACCAGGGTGGTGACAGAGGAGGTGTGCGGCGCGGCCTCGGCGAGGCCTTCGAGGATGGCACCCAGATCGCGGATCGAGACCTTCTCGCGCAGCAGCGACTGCAGGACGCGCTGCAGGGTGGTGACGGTGACCACCGTGGGGATCAGTTCCTCGACCAATTTCTTCTCTTCCGGCCCCAGCTCCTTCAGCAGCTTCTGTACCTCGGCGTAGGAGAGCAGCTCGGACATATTCTCCTTGAGGATTTCGGTCAGGTGAGTGGTCAGCACCGTCGACGGGTCGACGATGGTGTAGCCGCGGAAGGTGGCCTCCTCGCGCAGGCTCTCGTCGATCCAGGTGGCGGGCAGGCCGAACGCGGGCTCCTTGGTGTGCTCGCCGGGCAGTTCGACCTGACGACCGGCGGGATCCATGGCCATCAGTGAGCCGAGACGGACCTCCCCCGCACCGGCCTCCATCTCCTTGATGCGGATGGCGTAGCCCTGGGTGCCGAGCCGCATGTTGTCGAGGATGCGGACCGACGGCATGACGAAGCCGTATTCCTGGGCCAGCGAGCGACGCAGGGCGCGGACCTGATCGGTCAGGCGGCGGCCTTCCAGATCGTTGATCAGCGACAGAAGGGAATAGCCCAGCTCGATCTTGACCTCGTCGATGGTCAGGGCGGTGCCGATGGGCTCCTCGACGTCCTCCTTCGGACCGGCGGCGGTGGCGGCCATTTCGGCTTCGGTCGGCCTCGGCTTGAGCCGCTGACGACCCAGCCGCCAGGCCATGAAGCCCGTCCCGATGGCCAGGGCCGCGAACGGCAGCAGGGGCATGCCGGGGATCAGGCCGATCAGACCGGCCGCGCCGGAGACCACGCCCAGGCTGACCGGATTGGTGGCCAGTTGAGCCACCAGGGCCTTGTCGGCCGTGCCCTCGACCCCGGCCTTGGATACGAGGAAGCCGGCAGCAATGGAGATGATGATGGCCGGGACCTGGGTCACCAGACCGTCGCCGATGGTCAGGGCGACATAGGTGTCGGCCGCCTCGCCGATCGGCATCTGATGCTGGATCACGCCGATCAGAATGCCGCCGATGGCATTGATGAAGACGATGATCAGACCAGCGACGGCGTCGCCGCGAACGAATTTCGAGGCACCGTCCATGGCCCCGAAGAAGGTCGATTCCTGCTCCAGTTCCTTGCGCCGCTTCTTGGCCGTGTCCTCGTCGACGAGACCCGACGACAGATCGGCGTCAATGGCCATCTGCTTGCCCGGCATGGAGTCGAGGGTGAAGCGGGCCGAGACCTCGGCAATCCGGGTCGAACCCTTGGTGATGACGACGAAATTCACCACCAGGATGATGGCGAAGATGATGATGCCGATGATGAAGCTGCCGCCCATCATCAGGGCGCCGAACGACTGGATCACCTGGCCCGCCGCGCCGTGGCCTTCATGGCCGTGGGTCAGCACCAGCCGGGTCGAGGCCAGGTTGAGGCCCAGCCGGAACAGGGTCGAGACCAGCAGCACGGTCGGGAAGATGGCGAAGTCCAGCGGCCGCTTCATCATCACCGCGGTCATCAGGATCAGCACGCTGGAGACCAGCGAAATGGCCAGCAGCAGGTCCAGCAGGAAGCTGGGCACCGGCAGGATCAGCAGCAGGATGACGCCGATGACGCCGATGGCCATATAGACCTCGCCGCGCGCGACCCAGCCCATCATGTCGCGCCCGGTCGGACGGGCGTAGCCGTCCTTCATCATGGTGGAGGCGGGGATGTCGGTCATGCGCGGCCGAGGGCCTCAATGGCCATGCGCGTGGCGGAGGCGATGACCGCCTCGTTCTGCGCGTCCGGCGTGTCGCGGGTAGCGTGATAGTAGACGGCGACGATCACCGGCGCGCCGGTCGGCGGATAGAGGACGCCGATATCGTTGGTCGGGCCATAGCCGCCGGTGCCGGTCTTGTGCGCGATGCGCCAGTCGGCGGGAATGCCGGCCTTCATGCGCGCGGGACCGGTCGGCGCCTCGAACATCCAGCGCAGCAGCAGCGCCTTGGACTCCGCCGAAAGGGGCGTCGCGGGATCGACCAGCAGGCGGTGCAGATTGGCGGCCGAATGCAGCGGAGTGATGGTGTCCTTGTCGCCATCCAGCCGGTTCATCATCGGCTCAAAGCGGTCGACCGTGGTGCTGTCGTCGCCGATGGAGCGGTAGAAGGCCTGCATCGGCTCCAGCCCGCCCATGGCCCTCAGCAACAGGTTGGCGGCGGGGTTGTCGCTGACCTCGACCGTACCCTTCATCAGGGCCTCGACGCTCAGTGATCCGCCGATGGCAGGTTCCGTAACCGGCGCGTGGTTGACCATGTCGGCGGCGGTGACCGGGATCTGGCGATCCAGCCGCTCTTCCCCGGCCTGCACCCTCAGCAAGGTTGCGGCGGCCAGATACATTTTGAAGGTCGAGCAATAGACGAACCGCTCCTGACCGCGCCACGCGAGCCGGCGGCCAGAGCCTGTATCGTGGGCGACGAAGCCGAGGCGGCCGCCATTCGCACGCTCAAGAGCGGACAGATCGAAGGCTTCAGAAGTCGCCGCCCGACCTTGCGGCGTCTTCGGTTCGGCGCGGGCGCACCCGCCCAGCGCGAGCGCGCCGAGGCCGGTCAGGACGCTTCTGCGGTCCGTTCCACGGGTCATGGTCAGGCGGCCGCGTAGCCGGCGGCGGCGATGCCCGATTGCGGGGCGATGATCTGGGTGCCGTCGTCGGCGTATTCGTTCAGCTTGTTGCGCAGGGTGCGGATCGAGATGCCGAGGATGTTGGCCGCGTGGGTGCGGTTGCCGAGGCAGTGCGACAGGGTGTCGAGAATCAGCGTCTTCTCCATCTGCGCCACGGTCTGGCCGACGTGGGCGCGGGTGACGGTGTCGGCGACCTGGGCGGCACGACCGGCGGGGCCGGCGTCGTGGGCGGCACCGTGGCTGCCCATCGACAGGGGCTGGCCGTCCGGCAGGCGGATGGCCTCAACGTCGATCTCGGGCCCGATCGCCAGCAGCACCGCGCGGTGCATGGCGTTCTCCAGTTCGCGGACGTTGCCGTTCCAGCGGTGAGAGACCAGGGCGCGATGGGCTTCGACCGAGATGGGGCGCGCGGGCACGCCGTTGGCGGCGGCGTATTTCTTGACGAAATGGCTGGCCAGAACGGCGATGTCGCCGGGCCGCTCGCGCAGGGCGGGCAGGCGCAGGTTCACGACGTTCAGGCGGTAGAGCAGATCTTCGCGGAACGTGCCCTCGCTGACCGAACGGGCCAGGTCGCGGTTGGACGTGGCGATGATACGGATGTTGACCGGCACCGGCTTGGTGCCGCCGACGCGGTCGATGACGCGCTCCTGGATGGCGCGCAGCAGCTTGGCCTGCAGGCGCACGTCCATCTCGGAGATTTCATCCAGCAGCAGCGTGCCGCCGTCGGCTTCCTCGAACTTGCCGATGCGGCGGGCCATGGCGCCGGTGAACGACCCCTTCTCGTGGCCGAACAGCTCGGATTCCAGCAGGTTGTCGGGGATGGCGGCGCAGTTGACGCTGATGAACGGCCGGTCGGCGCGCTTGGACCCGAGGTGCAGGTAGCGGGCCATCACCTCCTTGCCGACGCCGCTCTCGCCGGTGATCAGGATGGAGGCCTCGGAGCGCGCGACCTGGTCGGCCAGCATGACCACGGCCTTCATCGACGGATCGGCCGAGATCAGCGGGCGGTCGTCGTCGGCGACGGCCGACAGGACAGCGGCGATCAGATCGGCCTCGGGCGGCAGCGGGATGAACTCCTTGGCCCCCGCGCGGATGGCATTGGCGGCGTCCGTGGCGTCGGCGTCGACGCCGCAGGCCACGACCGGCACATGGATGCGCTCGGCCTCGTTGGCCGCGATCAGGGCGGCGATGTCGATACGGTAGTCGACCATCAGCAGGTCGGCGCCCTGCCCCCGGCGCAGCTGTTCCGTCGCCTGATCGCCGCGCTCGACGTGGCTGACCTTGGCCCCGTGCGCCATGGCCATCTTCACCGCCGTCGCCAGCTGTCCGCTGAGCCTGCCAACCACCAGAAGCCGCATGGGTCTTCTCCTTCAATCTCTACCGGGCGACGCCGATCAGGCGTTGCTGTCTTCTGTCTTGATGATTTCC
>JBBQOK010000155.1:0-4644 GCA_038330765.1 Caulobacterales bacterium
TCGAATTTCGTCAGCCGCAGCGCCAGCTTGGCCGAGGTCGTGGTCTTGCCCGAACCCTGCAGGCCGGCCATCAGGATCACGGCGGGCGGGGTGGCGTTCAGATTGATCGGGGTCGGCTCGTCTCCGCCCAGCATTTCGACCAGGCCGTCATAGACGATCTTGACCACCTGATCGGCGGGCTTGACCGAGCGGATCACGTCCTCGCCGGTGGCGCGTTCGGTGGCGAAGGCGATGAAGTCCTTGACGACGGGCAGGGCGACGTCGGCCTCGAGCAGCGCCACGCGGACTTCGCGCATCGCCTCGGCCACGTCCTTTTCGGACAGGGCACCGCGCCCGGTGATCCGGTCGAAGACGCCTGTCAGCCGCTCGTTCAGAGCCTCGAACATTCACAACCTCATGCCCATTTTCGCTTCAGGTCACGACGACCTGAATCCAGAAAATGGGCCGCTCGGCTCCGACGGGTGAAACGGCTCCATACGACAACAGCCCCCGGCGACGATCACGTCGGCGGAGGGTTCTCGCCGGGCTCGTCCTGTCGAAACAGGGGTCGTCCCGGTGGAGACGCGAGGTTCACTTGCGTCGGAAGCGGCGGCTTATGGGGGAAAAGCGAGGTAAAGACAAGGCTGGCCCATTCGTCCTGCGGCCCCGGAAGCTTTGCTCCGCACCAAGGGCAGCAGGATATCCTGATCACCGACGCGCCTCGTCGTGGATCATCAAGCCGTAGGTCTGAGTCACTGGCCAGAAATCGATCTGGCCAGAAATCGATCAAGGCATCGGGACAGTCGTGCCGGTCCGGATGCTGCTCGCAGTCCGACTCGTCGTTGATTCTCATCATCTCGCAGGAGCGTTTGGCAACGGTCAGTTCGCCGCCCGTTCCAGCGCATCGGCGACGAACCTGTTGAGACTCTTGCCTTCCCGCGCCGCCGCCGCCGCCGCGCGCCGGTGGATGTCGGGCGCGACCCGCACGGAGAAGGTGCCTGAGAATGGCTTGTCGGGAGTCTTGCCCCGTTCCCGGCACCAGTCGAGATAGTCGGCGACGGTGTCGGCGAAGGCCGCCTTCAGCTCGTCCAGCGTCCGCCCCTGAAAGGTCAGCACGTCACGTGTATTGACCACCTCGCCATGAAACAGGCCGGCGTCCTCGTCCAGTTCGACAGTGGCCAGATAGCCGTCATGAGTCATGGTCGTCATCGTTTCGCGTCGGGCGCATAGCCCGCCTCCGTCAAGAACCGGCGCACGGATTTCAGCGCGCCCTTGTCCGTCTCCTTGCGGGGATGCGGACGGTGAAACACGGCGTCGACGCCGTTGAGGCTGATACGCACGCGAGAGCCGCGCCCTTCGCTGATCTCGCTTCCGGCTGCGGAGAACAGCGCCTCGACATCGGACCACAGGACGTTCGCCCGAACAGGATCGGCGAAAACCGCATCGAGCGTCTTGGCGTGCCTGCCCTTCACTCCGCAAAGATACCACAAAACGATACCAAATCAAATCGCGTTCCAACGGTCGCGCGGAGGGCGGTCATGCATCACTGTGTGCGCTCGCTCGTTCCTCCCGGATGACCCACATGCTTCAACCTGCCTCTGATGACCGACTGCGCGACGAAGTGCGCCTGCTGGGCGGACTGCTCGGCGAGGTCATCCGCGATGAGGGCGGGCAGGACCTCTACGACCGGATCGAGGCGGTGCGTCAGGCCTCCGTGGCCTGGCATCGCGACGCCGGGGCCGGAGACGCCGCGCGGCTGGAGCAACTGCTGGGCGAGCTGTCGCTGGATCAGGCCGTGGGGCTGGCCCATGGTTTCGCCGTCTTCTCCCTGCTCGCCAATATCGCCGAGGATCGGGCCGGCAAGCGCCGGGCCCGTGAGCAGGCGGCGGCCGGGACCCGTGCCGACACGCCCGAGGGCGCGCTCCAACGTCTGTCGGACCTCGGCGCTTCGGTTTCGGATGTGCGTGACCTGCTGGCCGGGGCGCTGATCTCGCCTGTGCTCACCGCCCACCCGTCGGAGGTGCGGCGCAAGAGCGTCATCGACCGCATCGCCGCCGTCTCGGACCTGCTGGACGCCTGCGACCAGAACGATCTGGCCTGCGCGCCCGACACCCTGACCGCCGGTCTGCGACGTCAGACGGTGATCCTGTGGGCCACCCGGCTGGTGCGTCAGGCGGGTCTGGTGGTGCAGGACGAGATCGACACCGTTGTGTCCTTCCTCGACCGCATCTTCCTGCATGTGGCTCCGGCCCAACTGGCCGACTGGCGCAGGCGGCTGGACGCGCCCGACCTTGCGCCCTTCATCCGCATCGGCAGCTGGGTCGGCGGCGACCGCGACGGCAATCCGAATGTCGACGGCGCGGTGCTGGCCGCCGCCTTCCGCACCCAGGCCCGGGCCGCGCTCCGCCACTATCTGGACGAGGTCAACGCCCTCGGGGCCGAACTCAGCCTGTCCGGTTCGATGAGCGCGATCTCGCCCGAACTGGCCGCCCTGGCCGGTGCCTCGGGCGATCGCTCGCCGCACCGCGCCGACGAGCCCTATCGCCGCGCCCTCAGCGAGATCTACGCCCGGCTGGCGGCGACCCATCCCGTGCTGACCGGCCAGCCCGCCCCGCGCGCCGCCGCCTTTGACGCCGAGCCCTACAGCGGGCCGACCGCGTTCCGGGACGATCTGGCGGTGCTGCGCGAGAGCCTGATCACCAACCACGGCGCGGTCTTCGCCGACGACCGCCTGACCCGGCTGATCACCACCGCCGATGTGTTCGGCTTCCACATGGCGACGGTGGACCTGCGTCAGAACGCCGATGTGCACGAGCGGGTGGTCGCCGACCTGCTCAAGGTCGCCGGGGTCTGCGCCGACTATCTGGCCCTCGACGAGGAAGACCGACTGGCCCTGCTGGCGGCCGAGCTGGCCTCGGGCCGGCTGCTGTTCAGTCCCTTCGCCGTCTACGCCGATGAGACGCTGAAGGAGCGCGCCATCCTGCAGGCCGCGGCCGAGGCCCTGCGCCTGTTCGGCCCGCAGGCGATCCGCACCCATGTGGTCTCCAAGACTGACGCCGCCTCGGACCTGCTCGAGGTCTATTTGCTGCTCAAGGAGGTCGGTCTCTACCGTCCGGAAGATCCCGCCGCCTGTCCGGTTCAGGCCGCGCCCCTGTTCGAGACCATCGACGACCTGCGGGCCGCCAAGGCAACGTTGGAGCGGCTGCTGCGGGAGCCCGCCGCCCTCGCTGTCGCCCGGGCGCGCGGCGTGCAGGAAGTGATGATCGGCTATTCCGACTCCAACAAGGACGGCTCGTATCTGACCTCGACGTGGGAGCTGCATGAGGCGTCGCTGGCGCTGTTGCAGGTGACTGATGCCGCAGGCCTGAGGCTGCAGCTGTTTCACGGCCGGGGCGGGGCGGTCGGCCGGGGTGGCGGCTCCAGCTTCGCGGCGGTGGCGGCCCAGCCGCAGGGCACGGTCGCCGGTCGCATCCGGGTGACCGAACAGGGGGAGGTCATCGCCAACAAATACGGTGAGCCCGAAGTCGCCCGTCGCAACCTCGACGCCCTGACCTGCGGGGTCCTGCTGGCTTCGCTGAAGCCGCCCATGGACGAGACCTTCACCCGCCGCCACGGCGAGACCGCCGCCGCCCTGTCGCGGGCGTCAATGTCGGCCTATCGGGCGCTGGTCTATGAGACCCCGGGCTTCGTCGACTATTTCCGGGCCGCCACGCCGATCGCCGAGATCGCCGATCTGAAGATCGGATCGCGTCCCGCCTCCCGCACGGCCTCGACCGCCATCGAGGACCTGCGTGCCATTCCCTGGGTCTTCAGCTGGAGCCAGTCGCGGGTCATGCTGCCCGGCTGGTTCGGCTTCGGTTCGGCGATCGAGGGGGCGGACATGGAGGAGCTGCGGGTCATGGCGCGCGACTGGCCCTTCTTCCGCACCCTGGTCCAGAACATGGAGATGGTCATGGCCAAGGCCGACATGACCATCGCCCGCCGCTACGCCGACCTGGTCCCTGACCGGGCCCTCGCCGACCGCATCCATGAGGCCATCGTCGATGAGTGGAGCCGGACCGAGGCGGCCGTGCTGGCCATCACCGGTCAGGACGCGCTGTTGGCCGGCCAGCCCGATCTGGGCCGACTGATCCGGCTGCGCATGCCCTATGTCGAGCCGCTCAACCATGTGCAGATCGAGCTGATCCGCCGCCGCCGCGCCGGGGATGACGATCCGCGCGTCCGCGAGGGGATATTGCTGGCCCTGAACGGCGTCGCCGCCGGCCTGCGCAACAGCGGCTGATCAGCGTTCAGCTTTCCGCGAATTCATCTGATGTCGCTATTCCGCCGCGAAAATCACATCGGGGCGAAACAGCGTGGCCGTATCTCCCGCTGCGTCGCCGCCAAGGAGCGACGCAGCTCTCCACAGGAGATCGCCGTGAAAACTCTCGCTTCTCTCGCCGCCGTCCTCATGCTCGCCGCCGCCGGTTCGGCCTCCGCCCAGCAAGCCCGCATCGTCTGGGGGGATCTGGACCTTTCCACCGCCGCCGGAGCCGACGCCTTCGACGCTCGCATCCGCGCCGCCGCGCGCAAGCTCTGCCGCGACAGCGCCCGTCCCGGCGGACTGATCTCCGAACGCGCCGCCTGCCAGGCGGCCGTCCGGGACGAAGCCATACGGCTGCTGCC
>JBBQOK010000156.1:0-4504 GCA_038330765.1 Caulobacterales bacterium
AGATGGGCATCTGCGGCGAACACGGCGGCGACCCCTCGTCGATCGCCTTCTGCGAACAGGTCGGCCTCGACTACGTCAGCTGCTCGCCCTACCGGGTGCCCATCGCCCGTCTCGCCGCCGCCCAGGCTGCGCTTGACGTCCACTCGGGGGCCGAGCGCGAGAAAGATCGGTGACGGCGGTGAGCACCATGCCGGCGGATATGCCGCACAGCTTGGCTGTTGGCGAGGTCACAGTCCCTGCCTAGGCTGAGCTTCTTAGGGGGAAAGGGGGTCGCCATGAAAAACGTCAATCTCTGGTGGCTGATCGCCGCTGTCGCAATGGCCGCTATCGCGGCTCTCCACATCGTAGGCGGCGGGGCGGAACTGGCTCGGCCGTTGTTGAATCAGACGGTGCTCGGCGCGGCCGTGACCTTCAATCTCTACTATACGTGGCATCTGGTCAGCGTGATGCTGGTCGCCATGGCGCTGGCCTACGGCCTTGCGGCGTTCTCGGCGGGGCAAAGGCCGCTGGCGGCGGCCGCCACTGTTCTCGCCCTGGCCTTCGCAGTTCTGAACATTGTCATCGGACTGCAGACAACCCTGTTTCCTTGGCAGCTGCCGCAGTGGGTCCTGTTCGCCCCCCTCGCAGCCGTCGGGCTTCTGGGGTCTTTCCATCGGCGACCGGAAGCCGCCGCGGCCTGATCGTGAAACCGGCGGTCGTCAGGCCACGCCTGGCTGAAGCGCCCAGCGCATCGATCCTTCGCCGAAGGGCTTGAAAAACAGGTCGCAGTATTTCTCGAACGCCTCGACGATCTTGTTGGTCAGATCCTGGGCCACAGTCTCGCCGCGCTGGCGTTTCATGGCGCAGACGCACTGAACCACGTCCCGCTGATGCGCCGAACCGCCCATTCTCTTGAGCACGGCAGCGATATCCTGCGCCAGAGGATCGATCTGCGCCGCCCAAGGATTGGTGTTCTGAGTCATTCGGGACGCCCCCTCTTTCTCGACACAGGCGAACCGGTCGCAAAAACTGGCGAAGGATGCAAGCTTGACCGCGAATTCGTGATCGACGCGAGTCACGGAGCAGATTGCCGCCCGCGACGTTCACCCCGGATGAATCGCTCTCGCTTCGCCCTTCTCGCTGCTTTCGCCCTCGCCGCGTGCGGTCCTGGTGAGCCGAACCCGCCGACCGAGCCCGCGGCCGCGATCAACACCCCTGCCGCCGCCGCGCCGCCGTCGCCACCGCCGCCCGGAATGGGCACCGTCATGTCCGGCGCGGGTCCGGCCAGCTTCATCGGGCGCTGGGCGAGCGACGTGTCATGGTGCCCGCACACCCAGGGTGCCGAGCGGCCGATCGAGATCACCACGACGCGGTTCGAGGGCTATGAGAACAGCTGCGCCATCGACCGGATCGCCCAGATCGGCGACGGCTACGAATTGGCCCTGACCTGCTCCGCCGCTGGGACGGTCTCGAACGAACGGGTGCGGGCGTTGGCGGCCGGACAGTCGATGCGGCTGATCTGGGTGAACCGCGACCGGGCGGAGATCAGCCTGACCAAGTGCACGACCTTGGAAGACGGTGCGCCTAGCTGAACAGGAAGTTCATCACGTCGCCGTCCTTGACGACGTAGCTCTTGCCTTCGGCGCGCAGCTTGCCGGCCTCACGCGCCTTCGCTTCGCCCTTAAGGGCCACGAAATCGTCGAAGGCGATGGTCTCTGCGCGGATGAAGCCCTTCTCAAAATCGGTATGGATCACGCCCGCCGCTTGGGGCGCGGTGTCGCCGATGTGGATGGTCCAGGCGCGCGCCTCCTTGGGACCGACCGTGAAATAGGACTGCAGGCCCAGTAGCACATAGGCCTCGCGGATCAGCCGGTTCAGGCCCGGCTCGGCCAGGCCGAGGCTTTCGAGAAACTCCGCCTGTTCGTCGGCGTCCAGAACGGCCAGTTCGGAATCGATCTTGGCCGAGATGACCACGGCCTTGGCGTTGTCCTGGGCCGCGCGGGCGGCGACCAGGTCGGACAGCTCATTGCCCTTGTCGGCCGAGTTCTCGTCGACGTTCGAGACGTAGAGCGCCGGCAGGGAGGTCAGCAGCTGCAGCATATGCCACGCCTTCTGGTCTTCCTTGTCGACCTGGACCACCCGCGCGGGCTTGCCCGCGCGCAGCGGCGTCAGCGCCATATTGATCAGGCGCAGCGTCGTCTGGGCCTCCTTGTCGCCGCCCTTGGCCTTCTTCTCGACGTTGACGACCCGCTTCTCGAGGCTTTCCAGATCGGCCAGCATCAATTCGGTCTCGATGATCTCGAGGTCCGAGATCGGGTCGATGCGGTTCTCGACATGGGTGATGTCGTCGTCGATGAAGCAGCGGGATACGAAGGCCACGGCGTCGCAGTCGCGGATGTTGGCCAGGAATTGGTTGCCCAGACCCTCGCCCTTGGAGGCCCCGCGGACCAGACCAGCGATGTCGACGAAGGTGATTCGGGAAGGGATGATTTCTTTGGACCCAGCGATCTCGGCCAGGGCATCCAGCCGCGGCTCCGGCACCGCCACGTCGCCGGTGTTCGGCTCGATGGTGCAGAAGGGATAGTTGGCCGCCTGCGCCGCCGCCGTCTTGGTCAGGGCGTTGAACAGGGTGGACTTGCCGACGTTGGGCAGGCCGACGATCGCGACTTTAAGGGCCATGGGGGCGGAGTTTTCCTTGGTGAGCGCGAGCCTTTAGCGGGTCGCGGCCGATTTGTCAGGCGCGCGAACGCGTCAGTGGACATCGCTGTATTCGGACGTCGCGGGCTGGCCCACCATCGCCGTGATCTCGACCGGGGCCGAGGAAGCGAAGGTCAAGGTCAGGGGGACCGAGTCGCCCGCCTTCAGCGGCTCGGCAACGGCCAGCAGCATGATGTGGTTGCCCCCGGGCTTCAGTTCGACCGACTGGCCTGCGGGCAGGGGCAGGCCGTCCTTCAGCTCCTGCATCATCATCATATTGCTCTCCATCCGGCTCTCGTGGAGCTGCGCGCGGCCCGCGACGGGGCTGGCGACGGTCACCAACCGGTCGTCGGCGGCGGCGACGAGCGTCAGGTAGCAGCCGGTGGTCTGGCGGCCGACCGGGGTCGGGCGGCAAAGGGCGCCGCTGACCTGAACCGTCGCGGCTCCGGTCTGCTTCGCCGGGACCTTCGGGGAGCAGGCGGCGAGGGGGGAAAGGCCGAGAAGGATGGGTAGGCCGAGAAGGATGGGCAGGGTGCGGGACATGGGCAAGCCTCGTGAAGGTGGCGCGGGTCTATCGGCCAACGCGGGCGGCGGCAAGGCGGCGGACCGCCGCGTGATCAACCCTCGCCGCGCGCGGCCTGGCGGGGACTGAATTTGGGCGCAGGCGCCAGGCGCATGACCTCGGCCTGATAGCGGTCGTCGTCGCCGGCCAGCGCGAACGGCAGGGCCCCGGCGCAGGCGTTGAGCATCGGCTCCAGCCACGGCAAGTCGGCCTTGTGGAAGTCGCTCAGTACATAGCCGTGCACCAGCTGCGGCTCGCCCGGATGGCCGACGCCCATGCGGGCGCGCCGGAAGTCGGCGCCCAACTGGCTGATCAGGGACCGCACGCCGTTCTGGCCCGCCGCCCCGCCGCCCGACTTCATGCGGAAACGGCCCGGCGCGAGATCGATCTCGTCGTGGAAGACGATCACCTCCGACGGCTGCACCTTGTAGAAGCGCGCCGCCTCTGCCACGGCCCGGCCGCTCTCGTTCATATAGGTCTGGGGCTTCATCAGCAGGATGCGTTGGCGTCCCGACGCGGTCTCGATCTCGCCCTCGCGGATCACCGACTGGAATTTGGCCCGCTCGGGTCCGAACGACCACCGCCGCGCGATCTCGTCTGCGGCCATGAAGCCGATATTGTGGCGGTTGCCTTGGTATTTCGGTCCCGGATTGCCCAGGCCGGCGATGATGATCATGGCGGGTTCCGGATAAGGAAACGGCCCCGTCCGTTTCCAGATGGGGCCGTTCCAGTAGCAGTTTGTCGCGAGAGGATCAGCCCTCGGTCGTCTCTTCCGCGGCTTCGTCACCGGTCTGTTCCGAGGCCGGAACCTCGCTGGCGGCTTCGGCTTCCGCTTCAGCGGCGACTTCAGCGTCATGAGCTTCGTCGGCGGCGGCCGAGATGGCGGCCGAAGACGTCTTGATCGAGGCGATCACGAAGTCACGGTCGGTGATGGTCGGCTCGACCTCTTCCGTGCCCTTCAGGTCGGTCCAGCGGATGGTGTCGCCCATCTTGTGGTTGGCCAGGTCGACGATCAGGTCTTCCGGGATGTGATCCGCGCGGACCTTCACCTCAACCGAGTGACGGACGATTTCCAGCGAGCCGCCCTGACGGAAGGCTTCGCACTGGTCCTGGTTGATGAAGTGGACGGCGATCTCGATCTTGATCGTCTGCTTCGCATCGACCCGCATCAGGTCAAAATGCAGCGGACGGTCCGACACCGGGTCGAACTGGACGTCGCGGGCGATGACCGGCTGGCTTTCCTTGCCGTACTTCAGGGTCACCAAG
>JBBQOK010000157.1:0-4454 GCA_038330765.1 Caulobacterales bacterium
CGATCCAGCGCAGGTCTCGCACCTTGCTGACGCTGATCTCGCCGACAAAGATGTCCTCACGGGTCGCAAGCCGGGTGACCACGACGGCGCGCGTTTCGCCCGTGACCGTGATGCGGGCAATCAGTTCGCCGCTGGGCGACAGCTGAATATGCTCGATGGCGGGTGCCGCGCCATAGGCCTCAATGGGCGCAGGCGCAGGCGCAGGCACCTGGCTCTGGGCCCACGCGCCGGTGTTTCCCACGCAACAAAACGCGGCGACCGCGAGGGCGAACACCTTCATCCCTGATTTGAACACTGCGCATCGTCCCCCTTGCCGAGGGTCCTTTTCCATCGTCTTGCGTCTCGGTTGCAAGGGGGCGCGACCGGCGCGACGAAAAAAGCCCCGGCCGTTTCCGGCCGGGGCGTCTTGAAGTCGGCGGCGCGCGACCGCTATTTCGGCGCCAGGATCATGATCATCTGGCGGCCTTCCATGCGCGGCGCATATTCGACCTTGGCGATTTCCTCGAAGTCCGCCTGCACCTTGTTGAGCAGCTTCATACCCAGTTCCGGGTGGGCCATTTCGCGGCCGCGGAAGCGCAGCGTCACCTTGACCTTGTCGCCCTCGTCGAAGAAGCGGTGCATGGCCTTGGCCTTCACCTCATAGTCGTGGACGTCGATGTTGGGACGCAGCTTGATCTCTTTCAGCTCGACGACCTTCTGGCGCTTGCGCGCCTCGGCCTTCTTCTTCTGCTCCTGGAAGCGGAATTTGCCATAGTCGAGGATCTTGCAGACCGGCGGCTCGGATGTGGAAACGATCTGAACCAGATCCATACCGGCCTCTTCGGCGGCTTCCAGCGCGGCTGACGTCGGCATGACGCCCTGCTTTTCGCCGTTCTGATCAATCAGCAGAACGCGCGGCGCGCGGATGTCTTGGTTCATGGGCGGCCCGTCCTTGACGGGCGGCTGGTTCATAGGACGGCGAATGGGCGTCGTTTCCTTTTGTGGACGAAGGTCTGGCGAGTCGAAGCGCGCGATGGATCGCGGCGTTCCCCTCAAGCCGCCTATATGACCGCGAAAGCCCGTCTCTTCAAGGTTTGACCGGCGTTCCGGCGCCGATGAAGGCGTCGTGCAGGCCCAGCACCGCCTCAAACACATGCTCGGTGGTCAGCGCCTCAATGGGCGCGAACTCGCCGCGGGTCTCGTTGGACGCCACGGTGCGGGTCTTCGGACCCCACGGGCCGTACAACCACCACTCGGTCGGACCGAACAGGCCCAGCGTCGGCCGCCCCGCCGCCGCCGCGACGTGCATCAGGCCGGAATCATTGCCCACGAACAGGGACGCGCGGTCGATGGCCGCCGCCGAGGCCAGGATGTCACCCTTGCCGACAAAGTCGATTGCCCGGTCTCCGGCCGCGGCCAACGCGGGCGCGGCCGGCGGATGGTCGCCCGGCCCACCGACCAGCAGGAACCGCCAGCCGTCGAAGCGCGGCTCGGCCTTCAGCATCCCGACCAGCGCGCCCCAGCGGTCCGCCGGCCAACTCTTGCCCGGCTGATGGGCGATAGGGGCCAGTGCAATGATCGGCCCCTGCCCCGGTCCCGCCGCCATCTGCGGGTCGATGACGGCGGCCGCCTCGGCCCGCGCCTGTGCGTCGATGAACAGCTCTGGGTCCAGCGTCCGCTCCGCGCCCATCCTGCGCGACACCGTCTCGACCTTGGCAAGGCCGGTCTCCCAGCCCCGGTGATAGACCTTGCGGCTCCTGGCCCGGACCTGGAACGCCAGCGCCGAGCCGCGGATGTCGATGACCATGTCCCAGCGGGTGCGCCACACCTGCGTCCACAGGTCGATCCAGTGTCCGGCGAACTTCTTCTTGTCGAGGATGATGACCCGCTCGACGCCGGGTGCGGAGCGGAACAAGGGCGCGGGTGGGCGTCCGCAGGCGACGGTGATCCTCGCGCCCGGCAGCTGGCGACCGATCTCGCGGATCACGCCGGACGAGATCACGCAGTCGCCGATGCGGTTGGAGGAGACGAACAGGACCCTGGGTTCGGACACGCGGATTGGCCTTCGCTTCGCTTGCTCCGGTTCGCTATCAGTCCCCGAACGATTCAGCGAGAGGGACGCCCGTGAACGAACTCGAACGCCTTGACCGCCCCGACGGCGAATTCCTCGCCCTGAAGCGGGTCAACGGGACCGGCCCCACGGTGGTCTGGATCGGCGGCTTCCGCTCGGACATGGAAGGGACGAAGGCGCTGGCGCTGGACGCCGCGGCCCGCGAACGCGGCTGGAACTTCGTCCGCTATGATCATTTCGCCCACGGCCGCTCCTCCGGCGACTGGCGTCAGGCCACCATCGGCCGCTGGCGCGAGGACGCCGTGGCTCTCATCGACAGCCTCGACGGCCCCATCTTGCCGGTCGGCTCGTCCATGGGCGGCTGGGTCGCCCTGCTGGCGGCGCTGGCCCGGCCCGACCGGATCGCCGGTCTGGTGCTGGTCAATCCAGCCCCCGACTTCACCGAAGACCTGATGTGGCCGGGCCTGGCCGATCACGAGCGTCAGGCTATCCTGCGCGAGGGCGAGACCCTGATCGTCGAGGAGGCCCCCCCCGGCCAAGGCTTGGGCGACTACGTCCTGACCCGCCACATGTTCGAGGAGGCCCGCGACTGGCTGGTGCTGCGCGGCCCGCTGCCGATCGCGTCGCCGGTTCATATCCTTCAGGGCCGGGCCGACGACGTGGTGCCGTGGCGGCGCCAGTCAGCCCTGATCGAGCGCCTGAGCGGCGGCAACGTGCGGCTGGACCTGATCGAGGGCGGCGACCACCGCCTGTCCTCGCCGACCGATATCGAGCGGTTGATCGAGGCGATTGAGCGGAACCGCCGTTCAGGCTCTACATTGTCCTGACACCATCCAAGGAGAAACGCCCATGCGTATCCTGCTTCTCGCCGCTCCCGTCGCTCTGGCTCTCGGCCTGTCGGCCTGCGCCTCCGGCATGGGTCAGGACCACTACGCCGCCGAAGCCGACCGGCTCAGGGCCGACTGCGAGGCGCGCGGCGGGGTCTACGCCCCGACCGGCGGCAACAGCGGCCGTCCTCAGACCGACAACGTCTGCAAGATCACCAGCCTGCCCTCGACACGCTGATGCGCGCCGCGGTCCTGATCGTCTCGGGCCTTGTCCTCACGGGGTGCGCCGGCCTGCCGTCGAACAGCGGGCCCGGCGAATTCGAGCGGCTCGCCGACGACTGCCGCGAACGCGGCGGCATCCTCGTCAACTCGGGCCGCGCCTCGACCGGCCGGCCCCAGGTGGACAACGTCTGCGAAATCCGCGGCGGCGGCTCTACAACAAGGCGCTGATCGCGGCCCGAGCCTGATCGCCCAGATCGGGCCGTTTCAGCGCCAAGGCGACATTGGCCCGCAGCAGGCCGATCTTGTCGCCGCAGTCGTGCGTCACGCCCTCGTATTCGACCGCCGTGAAGGTCTGGCCCTTCATCAGCCGCGCCATGCCGTCGGTCAGCTGGATCTCGCCCCCCGCGCCGCGCGGCTGGTTCTCAAGAATGCCGAATATCTCCGGCTGCAGAATGTAGCGGCCCGAGATCGACAGGTTGGACGGCGCCTCGCCGCGCGGCGGCTTCTCGACCATCCCCTTCATGCGGATGTGGCGGCCCTCGCGGTTCACGGGATCGACGATGCCGTATTTGTGGGTCTCGCTTTCGGGCACCGCCTCGACGCCGATCACATTGCCGCCGAGCTCGGCGTAGACGTCGGCCAGCTGCTTCAGGGCACCCGGCTGGGAATCCACGATGACATCGGGCAGCAGCACGGCGAACGGCTCGTCGCCGATGATGTCACGGGCGCACCAGACCGCGTGGCCCAGTCCCAGCGGCTGCATCTGGCGGGTGAAGCTCATCTCGCCGGCGCTGGCCAGTTCGGCATTCATCATGTCGAGGATGTCGGTCTTGCCCTTGGCCAGCAACTGGGCCTCAAGCTCGATCTGGTGGTCGAAATAGTCCTCGATGGCACCCTTGGACCGGCCGGTGACGAAGACGATGTGCTCGATCCCGGCTTCGCGCGCCTCTTCCACGATGTAGCTCAGGATCGGCCGGTCGACGACGTTCAGCAGTTCCTTGGGCGTGGTCTTGGTGCCGGGCAGCACCCGTGTGCCGAGGCCGGCGACGGGCAGGACGGCCTTGCGGAGGCGGCGGCTGTGAGCGGTCATGCGAATTCCTGAGCGGCGAGGTCGGACAGCCTAACGCATAAGCGGCGTCGCGCGATCACTCCACCGTCACCGACTTGGCCAGATTGCGCGGCTGGTCGACGTCCGTGCCCTTCTGGACGGCGACGTAATAGGCCAGCAACTGCACGGGGACCGCATAGACCAGCGGCGCGATCAGCGAGTGGCATTCGGGCGCGTCGACGCGGCGGATGCCGGCGCCGTGCGGGTCGGGGGCCGACTTTGGGGCGATCATGATCACCGGCCCGCC
>JBBQOK010000158.1:0-4361 GCA_038330765.1 Caulobacterales bacterium
CAGACCGGGCAGTGGTGTGGGGTTGGTTCCGTCCGGAGAGATCTCGCTCGACGTCTGGGACACAGAGGCCTGCATGCCGAAGCCTTCGAGCGCCGGATGAACGATCTCGAACGGCACCGACAGGGCGAATTCGACGCCCGAAATGTAGCCCCCTTCGCCATTGTCGGGGGCCGAGACGACGCCCTGGTTGATCACCGGAACGACGCCGCCTGTGGGATAGCCGGTGAAATCAAAGATCTGGTTGCGGTTGAAGACGAAGGTTTCGAGGTCCTTGTAGAAGCCCGCCAGCGAGACATAGCCGGTCCGGTTCGCGAAATATTTCTCGAACGAGATGTCGTAGACGTTGGCGATGGTCGGCCGAAGTTCGGGGTTACCGCCGCCGCCGCTCCACGGGGAGTTCTGATCGGGTCGCGCCTGGGCGTTGTTGTTCTGGACGTTGAAGCTGAAGTTCCGCGACGCCCGCATGTCGTCCATCCGCGAGCGGGCGAGTGTCCGGGCTGCCGCGAAGCGCAGGAACATGTCGTCCGGCAGTTCGAGGATGAAGTTGGTCGAGGGCAGGAACTCCACATACTCAAGGCCGCCGGTGACCGCGATCGATCGCGTGGTCGCCCCCGTGCCCGAGGCCGCGAAGCCGTTGGAACTCTGGTCCGTGCCGACGTACTGGAGGCCGACGTTGCCGGTCAGCGGCAGCGAACCGAGCATGTGGTCGATGTTCAGCTGGACATAGGCGGTGTTGACCTTTTCGGTCACCTCCCAGTTGCCTGACAGCACATCGGCGTTCGGGTTGCGCACCCGGTTGTAGAAGCCCGAATTCACCAGGCCGAGCGCATCATAGCTGATGACGCCGCCGAGCCCCAGATAGGTCAGTTGCGTGGCCGGCAGCAGGAACGCCGCCGGCACCGGAGCCGAGGCGCTGCCTGGAACGCCGAGGAAGAACTGGTCGTTGACGAAGGTCTTCTCGCGCTCGGAGAGGTTCACGCCGAACTTGATCGAGCTGAACGGGCCGTCGTCGGAGAAGGTATGGCGGGCCTCGAGGCGGACCGCTTTCAGCTCGTCGTCGATGGACGGGTTGTTCAGGTAACCGTCCTGACCGCCCGGGATGATGTCGCCGCCCCAGCCCTGGGGGCTGGTCAGACGGATCAGGTTTGGATCGGCATAGTTCAGGCGGCTGGAGAAGCGCGCCACACCGTTGCCGTCGAGGGTGAAGCCCAGGGTATCGAGCGCCCCGGCCACGTCGCGCCCCGTGCCCGAATAGGTTTCCAGCACGACATCCTCGCGCTCAACCTTGGAGTAGCTGAAGTCCGCCATCAGCGACCAGTCGTCGGTCACGTCGAAGACGGTGTTCCAGCCCAAGGCGGTGATGTTGCTGTCGCGCGTATTGACGTCGTTGCGGATGACGCCTTTCACATTGGAAAATGTTCCGGCGGTGACGAAGCCGTCCGCAACCGTGAAGCCGGGCTGAAGCACGGGGCCCGGTCGGCAGGTCGCGGTCTGGACCTGGGTCGGGCAGTTGCCGGACGAACCGCCCCACCACAGCGGAAACTCGATGCCGCGCAGAACCTGGGTGTTCTGGAACTCCGAGTAGAAGGCGTCGATGGTGGAGTGGAAGCGATCGTTGGGCTGGAACTCCACGACGCCCATGAAGCCGTCACGCTCAAGCTCGGACGACATCACATAGGGCTTCACGCCGCCCAGGATGAAGTTGCCACTGCCCGTCGTCGGATAGCCCCAGCTGTTGTAGCGCTCGGACTGGTAGGGGCTTTCGATATGGGCGTAGCCGAAGGCGACACCGATCGTGTCGTCTGCGAACTGGTCGATATAGGACACGCTGTAGCGGACGCCATTGTCCGAGGTGCCCGAGTTCAGCGCGCCGATGTCGTTTTGCTCATAACGGACGTTGGCGGCCACCGCGCGGCGGCCATAGGCCAGCGGCCGGATGGTCTGCAGGTCGACCGTACCGGCCAGGCCCTGGCCGATCAGCTGGGCGTCCGGGGTCTTGTAGATGGTGACGCCGCTCAGAAGCTCCGATGGATACTGGTCGAACTCGACGCCGCGGTTGTCGCCGGTCGTGACCTGTTCGCGGCCATTCAGCAGGGCCGTGGTGAAGTCGGGACCGAGGCCGCGGATCGAGATCAGCTGGCCGCGCCCGTCGAGGCGCTGCACCGTCAGGCCGGGCAGGCGAGCCAGCGATTCGGCGATCGAGACGTCCGGCAGTTTGCCGATGTCCTCGGCCGTGATGACCTCGACGATCGACGTATTACGCTGTTTGGCGGCGATCGAACTGGCGATCGAGGAGCGGATGCCGGTGACGATGACCTCGTCGACTTCCGTTGACTGATCCTGTGACTGGGCCTGGGCGGCACCGGCAAAAGCCAGCACGACGAGGACGCCCGCGGCGGCACCGCCCATCAGGCGCGCACGCGTATTGAAACGGTTGCTCATTCTCTTGCTCCCTACGGGTCTTCTCGCGTTTCTGACGAAGCGATCCGGACCTCGACGCAAAAATATGCAAACTCTGATCGTTCTTGCAAGCCCGTAATGCAGATGACCAGAATGCGGCAGCGCGAAACTCCCGTGATTCCGGCCACTATTGCGGTGCAGCATGGCGATTGGCGGCTTTATAGCGGCGCGACGTTGCTGCATTGACACGGCGCGCCGGCCCTGCAAAATCTTGCAAAGAGTTTCGCAGGACCTTGTATCCAGCGGCCGGACAGGGAGGAATTGAGCGATGAAGGCGTCATCCTGTCCGGCAAGGGGTGCGGCTGCGGGTCTTGTGGCAGCCCTGCTGCTGGCGACCCCCGCCCCGGCCCAGGTTCAGGATTACCGCGCCCGCCTGCCGCAGGATGAGGTGATCTATTTTCTGCTGCCCGACCGTTTCGCCAACGGCGATCTGTCGAACGATACGGGCCGGATCCCCGGCGGCCGGCTGGACCACGGCTTCGATCCGACCCACGAAGGCTTCTACCATGGCGGCGATCTGGCCGGCGTGTCGGCCCGACTGGATTACATCCAGGGCCTCGGCGCGACTGCCGTCTGGATGGCCCCGATCTTCAGGAACAAGCCGGTCCAGGGTGAGCCCGGGCGTGAGTTCGCCGGGTCGCATGGCTACTGGATCACCGACTTCACCCGGGTCGATCCGCATTTCGGTGACGACGCGGACATGCACGCCCTCGTCGAGGCGGCCCATGCGCGCGGCATGAAGGTCTATATGGACATCGTGGCCAACCACACGGCCGACGTGATCCGCTACCGCGAGTGTCCGGCCAACGACTGCGCCTACCGCAGCCGCGCCGACTTCCCCTACACGCGACGCGGCGGGGCGGACGGAGCCCCCATCAATGCGGGCTTTGACGGGTCAGACTTCGACCGTCTGACCCGTTCTGACTATGCCTGGACGCCCTACGTCCCCGAAGGCGAGGCGGCGATCAAGGTCCCGGCCTGGCTGAACGACCCGATCTACTATCACAACCGGGGCGACACGACGTTCCGCAACGAGAGTAGCCTTGACGGCGATTTCGCGGGCCTCGACGACCTGATGACCGAGCATCCCCGGGTCGTCGCCGGCATGATCGAGATCTTCGGTGACTGGATCGACCGCTACAAGGTCGACGGCTTCCGCATCGATACCGCCAAGCACGTCAATCCGGCCTTCTGGCAGGCCTTCGTCCCGGCCATGCTGGCGCGCGCCGAGGCCAACGGCATTCCCAACTTCCATATCTTCGGCGAGGTCTATGACACGGACCCCGCCCAGCTGGCCCGCTACACCCGCGTGGACGGCTATCCGGCGGTGCTGGACTTCGGCTTCCAGTCGACGGTGACGGACCTGGTGGCCAGGGACGTTGCGCCCGACCGGCTGGCGCGGTTGTTCATGGCCGACGCCCTGTATGAAGGCGGCGAGGCGGGTGCCCTCGGTCTGCCGACCTTCCTCGGCAACCACGACATGGGCCGGATCGGCAGTTTCATCCTCACCGCAAAGCCCGACATCACGGACAGGGAACTCCTCCAGCGGTCGATCCTGGCGCATGCCTTTCTGATGTTCAGCCGCGGGGCCCCGACGATCTACTACGGCGACGAGCAGGGCTTCGCCGGCGACGGTGGGTATGGCGGCGCGCGTCAGGACATGGCCGAAACCCGTGTCGCCGCCTATGCCGACGACCGGATCGTGGGCGGACGAAGTGACGCCTTCTCGACCGACGCGCCGCTGTATCGCGCCATCGCCGGGATGGCCGCAATCCGCACGGCCGACATCCGGCTGCGTCGGGGGCTTCAGACGATCAGCGTCTCGCCCGCCTCGCCCGGGATACGCCTCGAAACAGCGAACAGTCCGGGCGTCTCGGCGGCGAAGCGCACGGTCTGAAGCC
>JBBQOK010000159.1:0-4223 GCA_038330765.1 Caulobacterales bacterium
CCTCGCCCTCCGTCTGGACCGGCCGGGTGCTGAGTGGCCTGTTCGTTCTGTTCATGCTCGCCGCCTCGATCGCGCCGAAATTCCTGATGGCCGAAATGGTGGCCGAGCAGAATATGAATCCGCTCGGTTGGCCGTCGAAATACCTGCTGCTGATCGCCGGTATTGAGCTGGCCTGCACCATTCTGTACGTCATCCCCCGCACGGCGGTGTTGGGCGCCGTGCTGATGACGGGCCTGCTGGGCGGTGCCCTCGCCACCAACCTGCGGGTGGAAATGCCGTTGCTCAGCCACACCCTGTTCGGGCTCTATCTCGGCCTGTTCATGTGGGGCGGCCTGTGGCTTCGGGACGCGAGCCTGCGCGCTGTCTTCCCGTTCGGTCGGAGCCCGGCATAAGCGTCGCCTGCGGGCGCGGACCGGAGGCCGGAAAGGCTCAGCCGTGGCGACGTCAGGTCTCGCGGATGTCGATGCTGTCGCTGGTTTGTCGATCATGTGCCGGAATTTGTCGCGCCTTTAGCGGCCCTGAAATGTCGCGGATGTAGTGCGTGTTCAGCGATTCAGGGCGGTCGGGAACGGCCGTCCCAGCGCCTCGGCCATGCCCTGCTGCGACAGCAGGAAGACGGCCTCGCGCTGGTGGTAGTTGTTGGACAGGACGATGACCGTGACGTCTCCGTCGGGCTGATAGGTGACCAGGTTGCGGAAACCCGACCAGCTGCCGGTGTGGTATATCTGGCGGTCGAGGAAGTCGGGCCGGACCCGACGGCCCAGGCTGTTGACGAACAGGCCGAAGCCCCAGTCGCGACGAGGCCGGCCGCGCTCGTCCGGGGTGTCCGCCGGCGCATGGTCGGCGATCATCTGGCGGTAGCTTTCCGGGCTCAGCAGCTTGCCGCCGTGCAGGGCGCGCTCCCAGACCAGCAGGTCGTCGAGGGTGGAATACAGCGCCCCGGCCGCGAAGATGATGCTGACGTTGTGGTTCGGCTGGGGCGTCGGGCCCCCGGCGAAGTTGGCGTAGCCCATCACCACCCCTGACGCGTCGTCCTCAAAGCCCGTGTCGGCCATGCCCAGCGGCTCGAAGAAGGCGTCACGCAGATAGTCCCGCAGCGGCAGGCCCGAGGCCTTCTGAACCACATAGCCGAGCAGATTATAGCCGGCGTTATTGTAACGGACCTTTGTGCCGGGCGCGAACTGAAGCCCGTATTGTGCTGATTCTGCAGTCAATTCCGCTGGCGTTGCCGGTGTGACGCGGCGAAGGCCCCAGCCGGGCCGGGCCATAAGGTCGGGAACGCCGGAGGAGTGCGACAGCAGATGGTGCAGCCGGATCGGTGCCCAGGCGGCAGGACACGGATTGATCCAGCGGCACAGCGGATCATCGACCGACAGCACCCCCTCGTCCTGCAGCCGCAGGATCGCGGCGGCGGTGAACTGCTTGCTGACGGACGCCAACCGGAAGCGCGAATCCAGCGCCAGCGGCTTGCCGAGGCTGCGGTCAGCATAGCCGTAGACCTGACGGAACAGGACCTGATCCCCCTTCGCCACCAGCACGCCGCCCGTGAAGGCACCCGAGCCGCCCCAGCGGTCGAGTTGTTCGGTCAGGTCCGGCAGGTCCTGCACCGCCACCAGGGGCGGGCGCGGCGGCAGGGGCTCGGCCGCCGGGGGCACCGGCAAGGGCCGAACGGTTGCCCAGGCGATCAAGGCCGCGGCGAGGATGAACAGAACGGCGAGGAAGGCCATCGCCAGGCGGGGATGGCCGCCGCTGTGCCGGGGGACATGGAACAAGGGTCTAGACGTCGAAATCAAGCCCGAACTGGGCGTAGAGGGCGCGGGAGTCCTGCCATTTCGGGTCAACCTTGACCGTGATGAACAGGTGTACGGGGCGATCCAGCAGCTCGATCAGCTCCTCGCGTGATTTCTGGCCGATCCATTTCAGGGTCTGGCCGCCCTTGCCCAGCACGATCGGTCGCTGGCTTTCGCGCTCGACATAGATGGTCTGTTCGATGCGGGCGGAGCCGTCGGCCTTGTCCTCGAACGCGGTGGTTTCGACCGCCGCTGAATAGGGCAGTTCCTCATGGACCCGCAGATAAACCTTCTCGCGGGTGATCTCGGCGGCCAGCACGCGCATCGGCACGTCGGCGGACTGGTCCTCGGGGTAGAGCCACGGCCCCTCGGGCATGGCCCGGGCGAGGCGCTGCTTCAGGTCGTCGACCCCGTCGCCGCTGAGGGCCGAGATCATATAGACCTCGGAATAGACGCCGGTTTCGAACAGGGCGTGCGACAGGGCCAGCAGGGTGTCGCGGCGCATGCCGTCGATCTTGTTCAGGGCCAGGATGACCTTGGTGTCGGTCGCCTTGAGGTTGGCGATGATAGTCTCGGTATCCTCGGCGGACCGACGGTCGGCGGCCTGCCCTTCCTTGCCCTCCGCCGCGATATGCGAGGCGGCGTCGATCAGGTGGACGACGACATCAGCGTCCGAGGCCCCGCCCCAGGCCGAGGCGACCATGGCGCGGTCCAGCCGACGGCGCGGGGTGAAGATGCCGGGCGTGTCGACCAGAACGATCTGGGCGTCACCCTCCATGGCGATGCCGCGCACCGGGAAGCGGGTGGTCTGGACCTTCTGGGTGACGATCGAGACCTTGGTTCCGGTCAGCCGGTTGACCAGCGTGGACTTGCCGGCATTGGGCGCGCCGATGATGGCGGCGAAGCCGGCGCGCTGGTTCTGTCCAGGCTTTTGGGAATCGGTCAAATCACGCCTTCACGCTGCAGCAGGCCGACGGCGGCCGCTTTCTCCGCGTCCTGACGCGAACGGCCCTGCGCGGTCAAGGGCGCATATCCGGCGACGTCGGCTTCGACGGTGAATGTCGGGGCGTGATCCGAGCCACTCCGCCCGACGATCCGGTAGGTGGGGAGCGGCTTTCCCTGCCCCAGCGCCCACTCCTGCAACGCCGATTTCGGATTGGACAGCGACTTGCGCGGAGGCGCGGCCAGCTCGGCGGCCCAGGCCCGTTCGAACACGGCGCGGGCGGCGTCGATGCCGCCGTCCAGCCAGACCGCGGCGAGGATCGCCTCCATGGCGTCGCCCAGCACACCCTCGCGCCGGCGGCCGCCCTGTTTGGTCTCGCCCGGAGACAGGCGCATGGCGTCACCGACGCCCAGGGCCTCGGCGGCGCGGGCGCAGCTGACCTTGTCGACGAGGGCGTGCAGCAGCGACGACATCTCGCCTTCATCCGCCCTGGGGAAGTCGCGCATCAGCCGGTCGGCGACCAACAGGCCCAGCACCCGGTCGCCGAGGAACTCGAGGCGCTGGTTGTCGAGGAAGGGCCGGCCGCGGGCGTCGCGGTCAGCCCCCTCACCCACGCTGGCGTGGGTCAGGGCCTGATCGAGCAGGGAGGGGTCGCGAAAGGCGTGACCGAGTTTGGACGCAAGCGCCGCGACCGCCTCGGCCCGCCGGTCCGCCATCACTGCAGAACGGTGAAGAACCGGCTCGGACGAATCTTCGTGAACCAGCTGATCGGGTTCCACAACGAAGCGCCCGGCGACCACGAGAACAGGATGATCTCGGCCTTGCCGATCAGATTCTCGGCCGGAACCAGACCGACGCCGTTCATCTCGTCGTAGCGGCTGTCGACCGAGTTATCCCGGTTGTCGCCCATCATGAAGTAGTGGCCTTCGGGCACCTCGAACACGGGCGTGTCGTCAGCCTCGTTGCCGGGACCGAAGTCCTGGACGGTGAAGGTCTTGCCCTCGGGAAGGGTTTCGCGCGCCTGGATGACCGGCATGCCGAACATGTTGGTCGTCTGTTCGCCGGTGATGACGACGTCGGGCACCGCCTGGCCGTTGATGTGCAGGACGTTGTTGATCATCTGCACCCGGTCGCCCGGCATGCCGATCAGGCGTTTGATGTAGTCCGTCTTGTCGTCGCGGGGCAGTTTGAACACGACGATGTCACCGCGCTCCGGCTCCTGCGCGAAGAGACGGCCTTCGAAGACCGGCGGGCTGAACGGGATGGCGTGCTTCGAATAGCCGTAGCTCCACTTGGAGACGACGATGTAATCGCCCTCATTGAGGTTCGGCTCCATCGAGGCCGAGGGGATGGTGAAGGGCTGGAACAGCAGCACCCGCAGGACGAAGGCGATCAGCAGCGCGAAGAAGACGGTCTTGAAGATTTCGAAGGTCTCATTGCCGCCGCCGGACTTGCCCTTTGTGCCGCCCTTCTTGCCGCCGCGCGCATAG
>JBBQOK010000160.1:0-4206 GCA_038330765.1 Caulobacterales bacterium
CCGGAGCCGCTGCAAGGCGCGTCGACGAAGACCAGATCGGCCCTGCCGTTGAACTCTTCCACGCCGCCGCCATTGGGACCCAGCAGGCGCAGGTCGGCGGCCACCCCGGCGCGCTCAAGCCGCGGCCGGATATTGTCGAGCCGCTTCTGGACCACGTCGCAGGCGATCAATCGCAGGCCAGCCGTGCGCGGCGCGGTCTTTGCGGCGGTCTCCTCATCGGCACCGGTGGGAGACCAGCCGGGTGCACGGGGAACGGAGGCTTTCGACACGACCGCATCAGGCAGACCCTGCACGGCGAGAGCGAGGGTTTTGCCGCCGCCACCGGCGCAGTAATCGACGACGATGCTGTCGGGCGTGAAAGTCAGCCCCGACCCGGCCAACCAGGTCACGATCTGGCTGCCTTCGTCCTGAATCTCGATCTCGCCGGCATGGAAGGCCTTCAAGGCCTGGACATTCGGCGCGGGTTCGGACGGCAGGCGCAGGCCGACCGCCGACCACGGCGTCGGCTTCGGGGTCAGGCCGCCGACGGTCAGTTCGGCCCGGGCGGCCTCGACCGTGGTCCGGGCCGTGTTGACGCGCAGGTCGACCGGCGCCCGCGCCATCAGGGCCGCGGCTTCCTCGCTCCAGCGGTCGCCAAAGGTCGCCTTCAGGTCTTCGGCTACGAACTCGGGCAGGCCGGCGGCGGCCCAGTCGGGCAGATCGCCCTCCCCGGCCTCGATGCGCGCGCGTTCCTGTTTCGACAGCGGACGGGGGCCATAGCCGTCGCCGGCGTGAAGAGTCTCGATCTCCTCAACCGTCAGGCCGTCGAGGAAGGCCAGCGAGCCGATCACCAGCGCCCGTCCATCCTCGCGGCCGCCCATGGCACGAACCAGGCGGCCGCGCGCGCGCAGCACCTCATAGACGCGTTCGGCGACGGCGCGGCGGTCCTTGGACCCCGCATAGCGGTTGGCGGCGCCCCAGGCCTTGAGAACGACATCGGCGGGGGCGCGGCCTTGGGCGATGCTGTCCAGAACGGAGGCGGCGGAGGCGAGACGGGCGGCTGGGGTCAACTGTGAGCTTTCAGACGAACAGGGCAGCGAGCACCATCACCAGCCCGGCGGCGGCAGCGAGCCAGACCAGCGAACGGATGTAGGGCACGCCAAAGGCGTAGAGCGGCAGGTAGATCAAGCGGCCGAAAAAATAGAGGTGCGTCCCCCACATGGTCAGGGGGCCTCCGTCCTTACCGGCGATATGCGCCATGATCACGGCGGCGGCGAACAGCGGCAGGGTCTCGAACAGATTAGCCTGGGCTCGCATAAGCCGGCCGGCGAGCTTGCCGGGCGGTGGAGCCTCGGCATCGCGCGGTCCCGCGTTCCATTTGGCACCGAGTTCGGCGGTCCGGGCCACGGCCGCCGCCCCGATCTGGACGAGCGCCAGAATCAGGGTGAAGGCCAGTGCGATGAATTCAAGCGTCATATCCACGGTTCAACCCTCCCCTGTCATCCCTGACGATAGTTCGGCGCTTCCCGCGTGATCATCACGTCGTGGACGTGGCTTTCACGAAGGCCGGCCCCGGTGATGCGCACGAATTTCGCGCGCTGCTGGAAGTCGGCGATGGTGGCGGCTCCGACATAGCCCATGGCGGCGCGGAGCCCCCCGACCATCTGGTGCAGCACCGGGCCGATCGGACCCTTGTAGGGCGTCTGGCCCTCGATACCCTCGGGCACCAGTTTCTGGCTGTCCTCGACTTCCTTCTGGAAATAGCGATCCGCCGAACCGGCCCCCATGGCCCCGACCGAGCCCATGCCGCGGTACGACTTGTACGACCGGCCCTGGTACAGGAAGACCTCGCCGGGGCTTTCGTCGGTGCCGGCGAACATCGAGCCCATCATGGCGCAGGAGGCACCGGCCGCGATGGCCTTGGCCAGATCGCCCGAATATTTGATGCCGCCATCGGCGATGACAGGGGCACCCGAGTCCTTCGCCGCGCGGACGGCTTCCATGATGGCGGTCAACTGCGGCACGCCGACACCCGCAACGATGCGGGTTGTGCAGATACTGCCCGGTCCGATGCCGACCTTCACCGCGTCAGCCCCCGCGTCGATCAGGGCGCGGGCGGCGTCATAGGTGGCGACATTGCCGGCGATGATCTGGATGCGGTTGGACTCGCGCTTGATACGCTCGACCACGCGCGAGACCTGGATCGAATGGCCGTGGGCGGTGTCGATGACGACCACGTCCACCCCGGCTTCCGCCAGGGCCATGGCGCGCTCGTAGCCCGAATCGCCGACCGTGGAGGCCGCGCCGACCAGCAGCCGGCCCTGATCGTCCTTGGCGGCGTGGGGATGGGCCTGGGCCTTCTCGATGTCTTTCATCGTGATCAGGCCGGTGGCGCGGTAGTCCTCATCGACGACAATGACGCGTTCGATCTTGCGGTCGCGCAGCAGCGCCCGCGCCTCGTCGCGTCCCGCGCCTTCGCGCACGGTGACCAGATCGCCCGTGGTCATCAGCTCGATGGCCTTGCGATTCGGGTCGGTGTCGAACCGCATGTCGCGATTAGTCAGGATGCCGACCAGCTTGCCGGTATCCGGATCGACCACCGGGAAGCCCGAGATCTTCCGCTTGGCCACAATGGCGCGGATTTCACCCAGCGTCGTCTGGGGTGTGATGGTCACCGGATTGATGACCATGCCGCTTTCGTAGCGCTTCACCTCGCGGACCATGTCGGCCTGTTCCTCGACCGTCATATTGCGGTGGAGGATGCCCAGACCGCCAGCCTGGGCCATGGCGATGGCGAGCCGGCTTTCCGTGACCGTGTCCATGGCAGATGAGGTCAGCGGGATGTTCAGCGAGATGTCGCGGGTCAGCTTCGTCGAGACATCCGCATCGGCGGGCATGATCTCTGACGGGCCAGGTTCCAGCAAAACATCGTCGAAGGTAAGCCCTTCGCGTATCTCCATGAGGAGTCTCCGTTTTGCGGGCCGCGTATAGCGGTGGAAGGCGGGGAACCGCAAGGCCCGCCGGGGCCTATGATGACGATAAGAACAATTGCCTTGCCCGCTGCGGCACCGTCCCCACATCTGGAGCCTGATGGTTCGCCTGTTGATCAGCACCGCCCGCCGCCTCGCGCTCAAGATCGCGAGCTATGGCGTGATGCACCTGGTGGTCGCCGTTCTGGTGGCCTTTGCCATCACCCGCGACTGGCGGCTGGCGCTGGCCGTCGGCGTAGTCGAGCCCTTCTTTCAGACCATCGCCTATACCTTCCATGACCGGATCTGGCACCGGATCGAGCACCGGCGGATGCTTTCGGGACTCGAGGAGGCATCCGAGGCCTTCACAGCCCGTCTCGGCGTCATGGCACCGGAAGAGCAGACCCGCGCTCACGGCGGTCACCACGGTCACAGCCACGCCCTGCCCCGCTCGTTCAAACAGGTCGCGGTGAAAACCGTGACCTACGGCCTGATGCATTTCGTCGTGGCGGTGACGGTGGCCTTCGCCCTGACCCGCGACTGGCGTATCGCCTTGGCCATTGGCCTCATCGAGCCGCTGGTGCAGACGGTGTTCTTCACCGCCCACGACCGCATCTGGACGCGGATCGAGGCCCGCAAGGCGGCGCGGGCGGCGGAGATGGCCGAGGCCTGAAGCGCCTAGCGCGAGGTCAGGGCCGGCACGAAACGGATTTCAGAAACGCGGCCCTCGGCCAGCGCAGCATCATCGTCGGCTGTGTAAAAGGCTCCGCGACCGTCGGTCATGACGATCGTGCACCGCTCGTCTCGCCGATCCGGCCTTCGCCGTCGTCGCCATTAAGCTGGGGCGGCGCGGTACCACCCCGGGTCTGGCGCTGGTCGGCGTCAGGGATCAACGCGTGATCTGGATCTCGGGGCCCGGCGCGACGGGACGGCTCGGTCTGTCCGACGCCCTGTGCCTGAACGCCGGGGGACTGCTGGACGATGAGCGGCCCGGCTGTTCGGACTACGGCTACCGCCCCTGAGCCTCAGGCCGAGGCCATGTCCGCCGCTCGCGCGGCCTTGCGCGCCTCGATCCGGGTCCAGATCCGGTCATGCACGGTGAAGAACACCGTCTGCACCAGCGGCTCGATGATGCCGATCGCCAGGGACACGCGCCAGTCCTGCGTCAGGGCGAAGGCCACTGCGACCGCAACAACGAAATGCATCCCCCCGTAGGTTACGGATTTGACGGCGACCTGTCTGAACGACCGGGGCAGGG
>JBBQOK010000161.1:0-4185 GCA_038330765.1 Caulobacterales bacterium
GACGTCCGCGCCGAGGCCAAGGGCCCGCAGGTCATGCTGTCGCGCTCGCACCCCGGCTTCATGGCCAAGCTGTTCGCCCAGGAAGTGCCCGAAGTCTACGATGGCGTGATCGAGATCCGCGCCGCCGCCCGCGACGCCGGCTCGCGGGCCAAGATGGCCGTGCTGTCCAACGATTCCTCGATCGACCCCGTCGGTGCCTGCGTCGGCATGCGCGGCTCGAGGGTTCAGGCGGTCGTCGCCGAACTGCAGGGCGAGAAGATCGACATCATCCAGTGGAATCCGGACGAGCCGACCTTCATCGTCAACGCCCTGGCCCCCGCCGAAGTGTCCAAGGTCGTGCTCGATGAGGAAGCCGACCGCGTCGAGGTCGTGGTGCCGGACGAGCAGTTGTCGCTGGCCATCGGCCGCCGCGGCCAGAATGTCCGCCTCGCCTCGCAGCTGACCGGCTGGCAGATCGACATCATCACCGAGAGCCAGGACTCCGAGCGCCGCCAGCGCGAGTTCAGCGAACGCACCCTGCTGTTCCAGGAAGCCCTCGACGTCGACGAGGTCATCGCCCAGCTGCTGGTCACCGAAGGCTTCGCCACGGTCGAGGACCTGGCCTTCGTCGAGCCCTATGAAATCTCCGACATCGAAGGCTTCGACGAGGACACGGCCGAAGAACTGCAGGCCCGCGCCCGCGACTTCCTCGAGAAGCAGGCCGCCATTCTTGATGACAAGCGCAAGGAACTCGGGGTCGAGGACGGCGTGATGGAGGTTCCGGGCGTCACCGGTGCCATCGCCGTCGCCCTGGGCGAAGGCGGCGTCAAGACCGTCGAGGACCTGGCCGATCTGGCCACGGACGAAATCCGTGGCGGCTACGAGGTCAAGAACGGCGAACGGGTCAAGGTCCCGGGCGTGCTGGAAAGCTTCAACCTGGCGCAGGGCGACGCCGAAATGCTGATCCTCCAGGCCCGTGTCGCCGCCGGCTGGATCGACGCCTCCGAACTGCCGCAGCCCGAGCCCGAGCCGGAATACGAGGACGAGGCCGAGGGTGAATACGACGCCGAGGCGGTCTTCGCCGACGCGCCGGAAGGCGAGGCCGGTGACGACGCGGCCGCGGAAGGCGACGACGCCGCGGACGAAGACGCCGACCAGCCCCGCGACGACGCGTGATGGGAGACCAGGCTGTTCATGGGAGTCCGCGACGCGACGATTGAGAGGGAACGCCGGGATCTGGTCACCCACCAGGTCATGGATGAATCTCGCCTGATCCGCTTCGTCGCCGCCCCGGACGGCACGGTCGCCCCCGACCTGGCGCGCAAGCTGCCGGGCCGCGGTCTCTGGGTCGCGGCCGACCGCGCCTCGCTCGAGACGGCGGTGAAGAAGAACCTGTTCTCGCGGGCGGCCAAGGCCCCGCTGAAGCCGGCGGCCGACCTGCCCGATCTGGTCGAAAGCCTGCTGTTCCGGCGCTGTCTGGACCAACTGGGGCTTGCCCGGCGCGAAGGCGTTCTTATCTCTGGCTTTGAGAAGTCCCTGGCCAATGTGCGGTCGGGCAAGACCGCGTGGATCATCGAGGCGGCGGACGGTTCCGCCGACGGCCGCGGCAAGCTGCTTTCGCTCGCGAAACACATGACGCCGCCCCCGAAAGTCTGCGGCGCGTTCACGGCGGACGATTTGAGTTTGGCCCTTGGGCTGGAAAATGCGATACACGCCGTCCTGCTTGAGGGCGGGCGGGCCGATCGCTGGACCTTTGAGGTCGAACGACTGGCGGGATTTCGACCGCTTCTGCCCCCGGAGTGGGGCGAAGGGCGGGCTGAGGCCCCGAATAAGAATTTGGACGGGCGGGGTTCTGCTTCCTGATCGGAGGCGGAGCAACGCGCGGCTTTTTGTGTTTGAACGAGACGATGGTGGATCTCCCGCCATCCCGAGTAAAGCGACCGGATGACTGACGAGAACGACAAGACCAACGACGGCGCACCGCAGGCTCCCGCAGGGACTCCGTCCCAGACGGGGCCGCGCGCGCCCTTGAGCCTGAAGCCCCGGCAGGCGGGGTCGGTTTCGACCGGCACCGTGCGCCAGAGCTTCAGCCACGGCCGCACCAAGACCGTGGTGGTCGAGACCAAGCGCCGTGTCGGTGCCGGTGCCCCGGGGCACCAACGCCCGCAGGGCTTCGATGTCGCGCGTCCGAAGGCCGAGGCTCCGGCCGCCGCGCCGCGTCCGGCCGCCCCGACGTCCCGCGAGGCCGGCGGCCTTTCGGCGTCCGAGCAGGAGGCTCGCCGCCGCGCCATCGAACTGGCCACCGTTCAGAACGCCGAACGTGAAACCGCCGCCGCCGCCGAACGTGCCCGCAAGGACGCCGCCGCCCGCGAGCAGGCCGCCGCCGCCGATCAGGCCGCGAACGCCGCCCAGGCCGAGGCCGCCGCCGCGCGCGCCGCCGCCGAGGCCGCCCGTTCCGAAGCCTCCAAACTGGCCGCTGCCGCTCCGGCCCCGGCCAAGCCCAAGTCGGCCGCGCCTGTCGCGACGCCCGCTCCCAAGCCTGCACCGACCCCCGCCCCGACCCCCGCCCCGACGCCCGCGCCGGCTCCGGTCGAGGCCGCCGCGCCTGTCGCTCCGGCCCGTCCCGCTCCGCCGGCCCGTCCGGCGGTGAATTTCGGCCAGCGTACGCCCAAGCCCGGCAATCCGGGCCGCGCGCCGGCTGAACGCCCCGCCTTCGGCGGCCGCTCGGCCCGCGAAGCCGCTATGGGCGGTGGAGAGCGCAACTACGCCGAACGGGCCCAGGCTCCGACCAGCCGTCCGGCCGAGCCGGTCCGCTATTCGGCCCTGAACCCGCGTCCGGCCCCCGGCGCTGCCCGCCCGGGTGGTCCGCGCACGGGTCCCGGCGGCCGTCCGACCCCGAACGCACCGCCGGCGACGCCTGACGTTGCTCGCCCTGCCCGCGCAGGCTTCGGCCGTCCCGCCGGCAGCAAGGTCGAGGAAGATCGCGACAAGCGCTTCAGCGACGCCGGACCCGGCAAGGCCGTCAGCCGCACGCGCGGCGAGCCCAAGCGCCGGGAAGGCCGTCTGACCATCCAGGCCGTGGCCGGTGGTGACGAGGACGCCGCCGAACGGATGCGCTCGCTCGCCTCGGTCCGCCGGGCCCGTGAACGCGAGAAGGAGAAGCGCAAGGGCGGCTCGACCGACGCGCCGAACCGTCCGCGCGAGGTCGTCATTCCCGACATCATCACCGTCGGCGATCTGGCCAACCGGATGGCCGTGCGCGGCGTCGACATCGTCAAATTCCTGATGCGTCAGGGCATGATGGTGAAGATCACCGACGTCATCGACACTGACACCGCCGAACTGGTGGCCGACGAATACGGCATGATCGTCAAGCGCGTGTCGGAATCCGACATCGAGACGGGCTTCCTGTCCGACGTTATCGACAACGAGGCGACGACGCCCCGCGCGCCGGTCGTGGCCATCATGGGCCACGTCGACCACGGCAAGACCTCGCTGCTCGACGCGCTGCGCACCACGGACGTGGCGGCGGGCGAAGCCGGGGGCATCACCCAGCATATCGGTGCCTACCAGGTGCGTCTGGAAGACGGCCAGCGGGTCACCTTCCTCGACACCCCGGGCCACGCCGCCTTCTCGGCGATGCGCGCGCGCGGTGCCAATGTGACGGACATCGTGGTTCTGGTCGTGGCCGCCGACGACGGCGTCATGCCCCAGACCATCGAGGCCATCCAGCACGCCAAGGCGGCCAATGCGCCGATCATCGTGGCGGTCAACAAGATCGACAAGCCGGGGGCCAATGCGCAGAAGGTCGTCAACGAGCTGCTGCAGTATGAGGTCATCGCCGAAAGCCTGGGCGGCGATACCCAGATCATCGAGGTCTCCGCCAAGGAGCGGACCAATCTCACCGGTCTGATCGACGCCATTCTGGTCCAGGCCGAGGTCATGGACCTGAAGGCCGATCCGGAACGCACCTCGGAAGGCGTGGTCATCGAGGCCAAGCTGGACAAGGGCCGCGGCCCGGTCGCCACCGTCCTCGTCAAGCGCGGCACGCTGAAGCGCGCCGACATCGTCGTGGCCGGCTCGGCCTGGGGCAAGGTTCGCGCCCTGCTCAACGAGCGCGGTGAACAGCTGACTGAGGCCGGACCGTCCGTTCCCGTCGAGATACTCGGTCTGGACGAGGCTCCCTCTCCCGGCGAACCGCTGGCG
>JBBQOK010000162.1:0-4165 GCA_038330765.1 Caulobacterales bacterium
GCGGCGGCTGGAGGTCGTGGCGGCGATCCTGCGCGACTGGATCCTGAAGGCACCGCCCAATGTGGTGGAGGGCGGCTGGATGGCCATGCTGCCCGAACTGCTGAAGGGGGCTTCGCTGGGCAAACAGGCAGCGGGGCTTGATACGCAAGGCCGGCGCGACCTGCTGGACCTGTTCGCCAAATCGGCGGGCGACTGGCTGGACGGCTGGTTCGAGAGCGATCCGATCAAGGCTCTGTTCGGGTTCGACAGCGTCGTCGGCAACTATGCCAGTCCCTACACGCCGGGCTCGGCCTATGTGCTGCTGCACCATGTGTTCGGCGAGGTGAACGGGCGCAAGGGCGTCTGGGGCCACGCGCTGGGCGGCATGGGCGCGATCACCCAGGCGATGGCCAAGGCCTGCGCCGAGCTGGGCGTCGAGGTGCGGCTTGAGACGGCCGTGGCGGAGGTGCTGACGGAGAAGGGACGCGCCGTCGGTGCCGTGACGTCGGGCGGCGATTCGGTGCGGGCGAGGGCGGTTGTGTCCAACCTGCACCCGCGTTTGCTGTTCGAGACGCTGGTGGATGACGCGGTCGTGCCCGCGGACTTCCGCGAGCGGATCGGCAACTACCAGTCGGGGTCGGGGACGTTCCGGATGAATTTGGCCCTGTCCGAGCTGCCGAACTTTACCGTGCTGCCGGGGCAGGGGGATCATTTGACGGCGGGGATCATCATCGCCCCGACGCTGGACTATATGGACCGGGCCCATGCGGATGCGCGGCTGAACGGCTGGTCGTCCAAACCGATCGTAGAGATGCTGATCCCGTCGACGCTGGACGACAGTCTGGCACCGCCCGGGCAGCACGTGGCCAGCCTGTTCTGCCAGCACGTCTCGCCTGACCTGGGCGACGAACATCGCGACACGGTGGCCGACCTGATGATCGAGACCGTCGACGCCCATGCGCCGGGGTTCAAGGCGTCGGTCGTGGGGCGGCTCGCGCTGGGGCCGCGCGACCTGGAGCGGCGCTTCGGCCTGGTGGGGGGCGACATCTTCCACGGCCGGCTGTCGCTCGATCAGCTGTTCAGCGCCCGGCCGGTGCTGGGCCACGCGGATCACCGGATGCCGGTTCCGGGTCTCTATCTGTGCGGATCAGGCTCGCATCCGGGCGGCGGGGTGACCGGCGCGCCGGGTCACAATGCGGCGCGGGCAATCCTCAAGGACCTGGGGCGGTAGGGCTCAGACGTCGGCCAACCCCATCGCCTTCATCAGGGCGTCGCGCACGGCGGATTCGGTGAAGGGCTTCTGCAGGGTCGGCTGGCCCCGCCATTCGTCGGGCAGGCCGCCCTCGCCATAGCCGGTCGAAAAGACGAAGGGCACGCCACGGTCCTTCAGGGCCTGGGCGATCGGGAAGACCTGACGACCGGCCACGTTCACGTCCAGCAGGGCGGCGTCGATGGGCTCCTCGCCGGTGGCCAGGCGCAGGCCTTCATCGACCGTGGCGGCGGGCCCGACCGGGGTGCAGCCCATGTCCTCGAGGATGGTCTCAAGCAGCATGGCGACCAGGGACTCGTCCTCAACGACCAGAACCCGACGGCCTGAAAACGCCTGGCTCATCAGCCCTGCTCCCTGTTTAGCGGAATTGAAAAAGTCGCAACGAAACCGTCGCTTGCGTAGTCGAGTTTAACCTCGCCCGCCAGATCGTGATGCACATTGCGTTCGATCAGGCGGCTGCCGAAGCCTTTGCGGGTGGGTGGTGCGACCGCCGGGCCGCCGATCTCGCGCCAGCTCAGCTGGAGGCGCGGGCGGGTCTGGTCGGCGACGGTCCAGTCGACCATCACCCGGCCATCGGGCATCGACAGCGCCCCGTATTTTGCGGCGTTGGTGGCCAACTCATGGATGACCATGCCCATGGACAGGGCGGCGGCCGGGGGCAGGGGGACCACCGGCCCCGTGGCCGAGATGCGGTGGGAGCCGTGGGCCTCGGTTTCATGCTCGAGGATCGAGCCGAGATCGGCACCTTCCCAATGACTGCGGGTCAGCAGGTCGTGGGTATGGGACAGGGCCAGCAGGCGAGCCTGGAAGCCTTCGGCGAAGGTCTGGGGGTCGGCGTGCGAGCGCGCGGTCTGCATGGCGATCGACTGGACCGTGGCGAGGGTGTTCTTCACCCGGTGATTCAGCTCGTCGATCATCAGCTTCTGACGCTCGGCGGCGAGGACGGACTGGGTGACGTCGTGGCCCTGGACGAAGATGCCGACGATCTGGCCATCGACCGCGCGGATCGGCTGGTAGATGAAGTCGACCCATACGGTTTCGAGCGGGGTGCCGGGTGAGCGTTGGAGTTTGACCGGGGCGGCGCGACCCTCAATAGCCTCGCCGGTCGCCCGCACTGTGTCCAGCACGGCTATGAAGCCCTGACTCTCCACCTCGGGCAGGGCCTCGATCAGCGGCTTGCCGGCGATATCGCGATGGCCGATCAGCTGGGCGTAGGCGGCGTTGTGCATCTGGAAGCAGTGGTCGGGTCCGGACAGGACGGCGACGAAGCCCGGTGCCTGCATGAACATCTCGACCAGTCGGTTGCGCTCGGTCTCGAGGCGGCGGTTATCTTCCTGCACCCGCTGGGCCCGGCCCAGCACCTCCCCGCCCAGCATGCTGTCGAGCACGCTGCTGTTGTCATTCGGCCGACTGCGCTCGCGCAGCGCCTGGATCTCGGTGATGTCGGTGGTGTGCTGGAGCAGGAGTACGACCTCGCCGGTGTCGTCAAGGATGGGCGTATGGGTGGCGCTCCAGAAGCGGTCCTCGAAAACGTCGCTTCCGTTCGCCTGGCGGCGCGGGATGGAGAATCGGACCACGGCCAGGTGATCGCGCTTACGGGTGTCGCGCGCCTTCTCCAGTGAGGCCTTGACCTGACGGACGTTCTCGAGAGCCTCGTCGCCTGGCCCGGAATTGAAGGCGTCGAACATGGGCTTGCCGACAATGGCCCCGCGCGTGGTGTTGGTCACGTCGAGATAGGCCTGGTTCATACCGGCGATGCGCAGGTCAGGCGTCAGGAGGACATAGGGGTTCGGCGAGGCGTCGAACGCGCTCCCAAGATCGACCGTCAGGCCGCCTGATTTCGCCAGTTCCTTCAATCCGTTCCCCGCCTCACGCACACAGCAACGGCTTTATCCGGGACCGGTTCCGGGGGATCCGCCGGGTTGCATAACTCTGTTTGAGCCATCCGGCGCGGTGGGGCTAGTGTGGCGGCATGATCCTGACTTCACTTCTGGCGGTGGCGGTTCTGATGATGTCTCCGGCCGATGATCCCGAGGCCCACCCGCGCGCGGAGGTGACGCAGGGCGTTCTGGTGGGCCGCGAGGTCGAAGACGTGCGCAGTTTCAAGGCCATTCCCTACGCCGCGCCGCCGGTCGGTGACCTGCGTTGGCGCTCGCCGCGACCGCCGCAGATGTGGATCGGAGAAAGGGACGCCGGGAAGGTCGGGGCCATCTGCGTCCAGCTGCCGTCCAATGGAGATCCCGGCGTCGGCCCCCTGCCGATGAGCGAGGACTGTCTGCCCCTGAACGTCTGGACGCCAGCGGACCGGGAAGGGCCGTTGCCGGTGATGGTGTGGATCCACGGCGGCGGGCTGAATAACGGTTCGGGCACGGCGGCGCTCTACGACGGGGGCCATCTGGCCAAGCGCGGCGTGGTGGTGGTGACCATCAACTACCGGCTGGGGCGGCTGGGGTTCTTCGGGCATCCGGCGTTGACCGCCGAGGCTGCGGGGGAAAACCTCGTTGGCAACTACGGACTTGCTGATGTCGTCGCCTCGCTGGAATGGGTGAGGGGCAATATCGCCGCCTTCGGAGGCGACCCTGCCAATGTCACCGTCTTCGGTGAGTCGGCGGGCGGCGTGATGGTGACCCGCCTGATGATCTCCGAACCAGCGCGGGGCCTGTTCCACCGCGCCGTCGTCCAGTCTGGACTCGGCCGGGATCAGGGCACCGCGACCTTTCAGACCCTCGACGGATCTCCCTCTCTCGAAGATCTGGGCGTCGCCTTCGCTGTCGCGGCGGGTCTGCCCAGCGACGCCTCGGTGGAGCAACTCCGGGCCTTGCCGACTGAACGCCTGCTGACGCCTGCGCCAAGCTTCTACGGCGGCGATCTGATGGTGATCGACGGCTATCACAACGGTGGCCTCATCGAGGAGGA
>JBBQOK010000163.1:0-4139 GCA_038330765.1 Caulobacterales bacterium
GCCAGGCGATCATCGGATCGCCCGTCGCATGGACATGCAGGTGGGCGGCCCGCGCCCCCGTCTCCGGATCGTCCCACGTGAAATAGCGCCGCCCGGCCGCGCCGTTCTCGCCGCGCCAGCGCCAGCCCAGCCCCTCCAGCCTCGCCCGCGCCGCCTCGATCAACGCCAGATCGCCGGTCTCGCCCAGCAGATCGATCACCGGCTTGGCCACGAGGCCCGGCACGGCGGTCGAGCCGACGTGATGCACGGCCCGCAAGGCCCCGGGGGCGGCCGCATGGAGGTCTGCGATCAGGGCCTCCGCCCGGACGCTCCAGTCCGATGTGTGGGGCGCGAGCGCGACGGGCCTGGGCATGCGCCAATGATCGGGAGCGAGGCGGCCGGGGTCAAGGCGGAGCGACGCAGCCTCGGCCCCACATCATGCGAGGGCGCCCCCGACAAGGAAGACGCTCTCCCTCCCATGCGCTGCATGAACCGAACGAAACCCATGACGCTGTGCTGACCATCCGCCGCCAGCCAGACGACTTCGCGCAACCAACCCGTTGATTCCGTTGCCTTGACCCCCAACAACAGCGTCACCAACCCGCCGCAGGAAGCGCCCGTGCGACACTCCGGGCCTGACCGTCGTCGCCGATCTTTGACAATCACATCCACCGTCGAACCGCCCGGCCCAGTGCACCCAGTGCACGCTGTGCACGCTCTGCACTGTGTTTTTCCGGCCGCTCCGGGGCGGCTTCTCCCACGACGCGAGACCGGTATGCTGGGACCATGTGCGCCTCCTACGAAGCCCGGTTCTCGGTCACCCAGCTGGTCGAGGCCTTTGACAAGAGCTGCTGGCCCCGCCGCCCGCCGGGACGCTGCTGGCCGAGGCGGCACCGCGCCCCTGATCGCCGGGGGCGACAAGGCCGGGCGCTGATCTAGCGTTTCAGGATCGCCGTCAGGCTGCCGTCGCTTTCCAGCATCACCACATCGGCCTCGTCCAGGCTGCGGCCGCCGGCGCCGCGGATCGCGCTCAGCAACTCGTGCTCCGTCACCCGTTCGCGGCGCAGGGCGTCGGAGACGGGCACGCCGTCGCGCAGCAGCACCGTGGCCTCGGACCGCACCGCGCGCCGGATCCAGCCCCAGCGGATCGAGGACCAGGTCACCAGATACTGCAGTCCGATCAGGCTGGCGAAGGCCACCAGCCCCTCGACCAGGGCGACATCCTTGCTCAGCAGCGTCGTCGCCAGGATCGAGCCCAGCGCCACCGTCACCACCAGATCGAACGCATTCAGCTTGGACAGGGTGCGCTTGCCCGACAGCCGCAGGAACAGCACCAGCCCGACATAGGCCAGCCCCGAAACCAGCGCCGTCCGGCCCAGCCCGGCCCAGCCCTGAAACACCATCTCTGCGATATCCATCCGGCACCAACGATGGGGGGCCGGTTTCGTTCGCACTTTACAACACAAAGCACTTCATGCATGATCATACGAGACAGGAGATCGACCATGACCAACCAGCTCGAAGACCCCACCGCCGACATCGCGTGGATGCGCCGCCTCGCCGAAGAGAGCGCCGGGGGGCCGGTGCAGGGTGCCTCCATCCTGTTCGGTGCCGGCCTGATCTACGGCACCGCCAGTCTCGCCCACTGGGCCGTGATCAACGGCGCCGCCGGGCTGGACGAGACCTCCCTCAACGCCATCTGGATCGGCGCCACCCTGCTGTTCTTCGCCGTGCTCATCGTCTCCATTGTGCGGTTGAGGCGCGCCGGCGGGGTCCAGACCTCGGCCAACCGCGCCTCGGGCACGGCCTGGGCCTCGGTCGGCTGGGGCATTTTCGCCCTGTCGGTGTCGATGGCCGTGCTGGTGTCGCGGATGGGCGAGGCCGCCGCCATGGTCGTTTTCGCCCTGTTGCCGTCGATGATCATGGTCTTCTACGGCAGTGGCTGGGCGGTCAGCGCCGCCATGCAGCGGTCCCGGACCCTGTGGCTGCTGGCCATCGGTTCCTTCGCCGCCGCCCCGGTGCTGGCGCTGTTCGCCGGCCAGGCCGAGCAATACCTGGCCTACGCCGTCGCCCTCTTCCTGCTGATGGCGCTGCCGGGCGGCCTGCTGATGCGGTCGGCGAGGGGCTGAGCGTGGCCGACGATTTCGACATCAACCGCCTCGACGAGATCATTCACGGCCGCGTCCGCCTGGGCATTATGGCCGTGCTGTCGGGGATCGAGCGGGCCGACTTCAACACCCTGAAGGCCCGGCTGCAGACTACGGACGGTAATCTGTCGGTCCACCTGCGCAAGCTGGAGGACGCCGGTTTCGTCAAGGTTATCAAACGGTTCGAGGGCCGCAAGCCGCTGACCGAAGCCTCGATGACCGCCGCGGGCCGCCGCGCCTTCGTCGCCTACCTCGACGCCATGCAGGGCCTCGTCGGCAAGGGCTGACGAGGATGGTGGGAAGCGTCGCGGGGCTGGGCTAGACAGGCGGAATGACCGGCCGCATCCACCGCTTCGACGCCCTCGACAATTTCCGCGACTATGGCGACTACGCCTCGGCCGCCGGGCGCCGCATCGCCCCGGGGCGGTTGTTCCGCTCGGCCCACCACGCCCGGGCCTCGGACGCCGATCTGGCCCGGCTGGGCGAGCTCGGCCTCGCCGCCGTCGTTGATCTGCGCCGTCCCGGCGAGCGCCGCGACCAGCCCTCGCGCCGCCCGCCCGGCTTCGCCGCCGCCGTCATCGAAAGCAGCCACGACGACGGTCGCGAGGCCCCGCACATCACCTTCCTGAAGAGCGCCGACCTGACGGTCGACGCGGGCCGCCGCTTCATGACCGGGGTCTATCGCGAGCTCCCGTTCGAGCCGGCCCACATCGATCTGTTCAGCCGCTATTTCCGCGCCCTGGCCGAGGCCGACGGGCCGGTCCTGATCCATTGCGCGGCGGGCAAGGACCGCACCGGCCTGCTCGCCGCCCTGACCCACCACCTGCTGGGCGTGCACCGCGACGACATGGTCGCCGACTATCTGCTGACCAACGAGGCCGTCGATCTCGTCGGCCGCGCCCCGGCGATCGCCAGACAGCTCGAGGCCCGGACCGGCCGTCCCGCCCCGCATGACGCCGTGGTCGCCTTCCTCGGCGTCGAGCCGGTCTATCTGGAAACCGCCCTGGCCGCCGCCACCGACCGCCATGGCTCGATCGACGGCTATCTGGAGCAGGCGCTCGGCGTCGACGCGGAGATGCGCGACCAGATCGGCGCGCGGCTGGCGGCGTGATCCGGCCCCTGCCGTCGCTCGAGACCCGCGTCCGGCCGTGGCGCGAGCCGCTGGCGGCGGCCGCCGGCCTGCGCAGCCGCGACGGTGCTCTGGCCCTGCTGTCCGACGGCGGGCCGCTGGGCCGCTGGTCCTTCGTCGCCGCCGAGCCGGACTGGACCGGCGGCGAAGGCGGCCTTGACCTGCTGCGCGATCCCGCCCTTTCGCGCGGCGTCGTCGGCCTGCACGCCTATGACGCCGGAGCCCGCCCTGCCACCGGCCCGCGAGAAATGGTCTGGCCCGACCTGATGCTGGCCCGCTACCCGGCCATGCTGGCGTTCGACCACCGGGACCGAAGCGTGACCGTCACCGGCCGGGGTGCCGATCCGGCCGCCGCCGCCGCCGCCGCCGATCGGGCCGAGGACTGGCTGTCCGGAGCGGTCGAAGTCGCACCGCCGCCGCCGCCCGCGGTCTCGATGCAGGCCGAGGCACCGCCCTCCGCCTATCTCTCCGCCGTCGCCGCCGTCGTCGCCCGCATCGCCGCCGGCGACCTGTTCCAGGCCAACATCGCCCGAGCCTGGTCCGGTGAACTGCGCCCGGACGCCGATCCCTTCGATGTCCTGCTCCGGCTCGCGGACCGGGCCTCGGCCTACGGCGCCTTCTGGCGGCTGGGCGACCGGGCGCTGGTCTCCAACTCGCCCGAGTTGTTTCTCACCTTCGATCCTGTCGGCGGGTGTATCGAGACTCGACCGATCAAGGGCACCCGTCCGCGCCATCCCGATCCCGCCCGCGACGCCACCCTCGCCGCCGAGCTGCAGGCCAGCGCCAAGGACCGGGCCGAGAACCTGATGATCGTCGATCTGATGCGCAACGACCTGTCCCGCGTCGCCGAACCCGGCACAGTGACGGCGGAGCGCCTGTTCGAG
>JBBQOK010000164.1:0-4128 GCA_038330765.1 Caulobacterales bacterium
AACGGGGGAGCCGGGACGCCGGTGAGGCCCGATAAGGGCCGCCAGCCGGTGGGGCGAGTGGATAACGACCACGCGGGGCGGTCTGTCTCGTCGAAACGGTAAACACTACAAACAGCACCGGGCGTGGCCCGGCCGCCCCGCGCCCTCCCCACTCGACCTGCCGCGCCCGCGCGGCGGGGCGAGACCGTATGACCTCGTCTTCCCCGGAACACCGCGCCCGCGAGGGCGAGGCCGATCCGGGGCGGAAGCGACCAGAAGTCGCGCCTTCTCCCTCTGAAAGGACCCGCCATGCCCCGTATCCGCCGCCGTCAGCTGGCCGACCGCGACCTCCTCCACGCCCTCCAGACCCTGCGCCTCGAAGGACTCGAGACCGGGCGGTACGAGCCGCTCTCGGACCGTGAGGAATTTTACCTGCGCCTGTTCCGGGCCGGACGCCGGCCGGACAGGGAGGATTTCATCCTGTCGCCGCCCCTGTTCCAGCTCGAAGCGGCGCAGATCCGGCCTGATGCGGAGGACGCCCCTGCCCTCGCCCCGCCCTTCACCCCCTCCCCCGAAACCGCTATCAGCCCGGAATGACCCTCCCCCACGCCCTCTCCGGCCTCGGCGACATCGCCGCCGACTACGACATCCTGCTCTGCGACGTCTGGGGTGTGATCCACAACGGCCGCGAGAGCTGGCCCGAGGCCTGCGCCGCCCTGACCCGGTTCAATGAACAGGGCGGACACGTGGTGCTGATCTCCAACTCGCCGCGCCCGTCCTCCGACGTGGTGGCCCAGCTGGACCGGCTGGGCGTGCCGCGTGGCAGCTGGAAGGCCTTCGTCACCTCGGGCGACGCTACCCGCGTCGAACTGGCCCGGCGCGCGCCCGGCCCGGCCTGGGTCATCGGCCCGGAGCGCGACTGGCCACTCTACGAGGGCCTCGGTCTGGACAGCGCGCGCGGTGCCGCCGACGCCGCCTTCATCTCCGTGACCGGCCCGGTCGACGACGAGACCGAGACGCCCGAGGACTATCGCCAACGCCTCGCCGAAGGCGTCGCCCGCGACCTCGAGCTGATCTGCGCCAACCCCGACCGCGTGGTCCAGCGCGGCGACCGGCTGATCTACCGCGGCGGCTCGCTGGCCGACCTCTACGAAAGCCTCGGCGGCCGCGTCACCATGGCCGGCAAGCCCTTCGGCCCGATCTACCAACTGGCGATCGACGAGGGAGAACGGCTCCTTGGCCGACCCGTCAACCGTGCCCGCGTGCTCTGCATCGGCGATGGGGTGGTCACCGATGTGCTCGGCGCCAACCGTCAGGCGCTGGACTGCCTGTTCATTGCCCAAGGCATCCATGGCGACGCCGCCCGCGGTCCCGACGGCCGCCTCGATCCGGCCCGCGCCGCCGACCTGCTGAAGGCTGAAACCGCGTGGGCCCGCTACGCCATGCTCGATCTGACGTGGTGAGCGGCCTCAAATCACGCTAAGGCCGGGCCATGGTTGAACTTGTCTCGAAACATCCCTCCGGCGGCTACATCCTCGACGAACTGCACGTCGGCATGACGGCGGAGACCCACATCCTCGTCACGGAACAGAGGATCCAGCAGTTCGCCGAGGCCTCGGACGACTTCAACCCGGTCCACATGGACGAGGCGTTCGCGTCGAAGACCGCCTATCGGGGCCGCATCGCCCATGGCCTGCTGACCGCCTCGTTCGGCTCCGCCGTGGTCGGCACCATGCTGCCCGGCGCGGGGGCGATCTACCTGTCCCAGACCCTCGGCTTCCATATGCCGGTGCGGATCGGCGAAGAGGTTCTGGTCCGCGTCAGCGTCAGGTCCGTCGATCCGGAAAGCGCCCGGGTCGAGCTGAACTGCGAGGGCTTTGTCGACGGCAAGATGGTGATGGACGGCGTCGCCCTGGTCCGCGTCCCCCGCCGCCGGCGCCCCGCGAAGGACTGACTTGGTCGAGCTCGTTACCGATTGGCGCGGCCTGCCTGACGGGCTGAAGGGGGCCGCCGTCGCCATCGGCGCCTTCGACGGCGTCCACCGCGGCCATCAGGCGGTGATCGCCGGTGCCCGCGAGGCCGCCCGGTCGCTGGACGCGCCGCTGGCCGTCGTCAGCTTCGCCCCCCACCCCCGCCGCTGGTTCCAGCCCGACGCCGCGCCCTTCCGCCTGATGACGGATGCCCAGATGGCCCGCGCCCTCGAACCGCTGGGCGTCGACCGCCTCTATCTGCTCCCCTTCGACGCCGGCATGGCCGCCATGTCCGACGAGGATTTCGCCCGTGAGGTCCTCGCGGCCGGGTTAGACATCCGCCACGCCGCCGTCGGCTTTGACTTCACCTACGGCAAGGGTCGCACCGGCTCGCCCGAAGGCCTGCGCCGCCACGGCGAAGCGCTCGGCTTCGGCGTCACCGTCGTCGATCGCATCGACGATCCTGACGGCCTGAAACTGTCGTCCTCGGCCGTCCGCGAAGCCCTCAAGGCCGGCGACATGGCCCGCGCCACCGCCATCCTCGGCCGCCCCTTCGCCATCGAGGACGAGGTCATCCACGGCGACAAGCGTGGCCGCACCATCGGCGTCCCGACCGCCAACGTCCGCCTCGGCGACTACATGCGACCCGCCTACGGGGTCTACGCCACGCGCACCCGCCTTGCCGACGGCCGCGTCCTCGACGGCGTCGCCAGCCTCGGCCTTCGGCCGATGTACGCGCTCGACGAGCCCCTGCTCGAGGTGTGGCTGTTCGACTTTGACGGCGACCTCTACGGCCAGACCGTCGAGACCCACCTGATCGCCTTCCTGCGCGGCGAGGAGTCCTTCGAAAGCCTCGACGCCCTCAAGCTCCAGATCGACGCCGACGCCGCTGCCGCCCGCACCGCCCTTCGGCTGGCGCCGGGCTGAACCGCCTGCTAGACCGCTTTCACCATGACCGTCCGCGTGTTTCGCCCGATTCCGATTAGCCGCCCGGCGTAGCGCCGCAGGGCCGAGGCCCCGCGCTCGTCGGGACCCGCGCTCAAGCAGGCCAAGGCCGGCAGCGCCCAACGGACTCCACGCGAACGATCAACACGACGAAACGAGACTTCATGGCTGACGCCTCCGATACCCCTGCTGGCCGCGACTACCGCGAAACCGTCTTCCTGCCGGAGACGCCTTTCCCCATGCGCGGCGGCCTGCCCCAGAAGGAGCCGCTGATCATCGAACAGTGGGGCGACCTCTACGCCGCCCTGCGCAAGCAACGTCAGGCCGAGGGCGCTCGGCTCTACGTCCTCCACGACGGCCCGCCCTACGCCAACGGCGACATCCACATCGGCCATGCGCTGAACAAGACGCTGAAGGACTTTGTCGTCCGCAGCCGGTTCCTGCTCGGTTACGACGTCGACTACGTCCCGGGCTGGGACTGCCACGGCCTGCCGATCGAATGGAAGATCGAAGAACGTTACCGCGCCCAGGGCAAGCGCAAGGACGAGGTCTCCAGGGCCGATTTCCGCCAGGCCTGCCGCGAATACGCGACCGGCTGGATCGACGTGCAGCGCGAACAGTTCAAACGCCTCGGCATCGTCGGCGACTGGGACCACCGCTACGCCACCATGGACTTCACGACCGAGGCGGCCATCGTCGCCGAATTCCACAAGTTCAAGAATTCAGGCCAGCTCTATCGCGGGTCCAAGCCCGTCATGTGGTCGCCGGTCGAGCGCACCGCCCTCGCCGACGCCGAGATCGAATACCACGACCACGTCAGCCCGACCGTCTGGGTCAAATTCCCGGTCACCGGCGCGACCGACGACCATCCCGACGACCTGCTGGCCTTCCGCCACGCCACGCCTTCCGTGGTGATCTGGACCACCACGCCGTGGACCATCCCGGCCAACCGCGCCATCAGCTACGGCCCGGAGATCGCCTACGGCCTCTATGAGGTCACGACCATGGAGACCGGGCTGGAGTTCGAGCCCTGGGCCACACCGGGCGACCGGCTCATCGTCGCCGACAAACTGGCGGAAGACGTGTTCAAGGCCGCGAAAATCGCCAGCTGGACCCGGGTCGATGACCTCGATCCTTCGGGTCTGGAATGCGCTCATCCGCTGGCCCAGCTGTCGCCGGGCTATGGCTTCGCCGTTCCCTTGCTGGCCGGCGACCACGTGACCGACGACGCAGG
>JBBQOK010000165.1:0-3903 GCA_038330765.1 Caulobacterales bacterium
GGCCGGCTGACCGACGACGAGCGGATGATCCAGGACGCGGCGCGCTCCTACGCCCGCGAGAAGCTGCTGCCGCGCGTGGTCGAGGCCTTCCGCGACGAGACCTTCGACCGCGCCATCATGACCGAGCTGGGCGAGATGGGCTTCCTCGGCGCCATGCTGCCGGAACAGTATGGCGGCTCCTCGGTCAGCCACGTCGCCTATGGCCTGATCGCGCGCGAGATCGAGGCGGTCGACAGCGGCTATCGCTCGGCCATGAGCGTGCAGTCGTCGCTGGCCATGTATCCGATCTACGCCTTCGGCTCGGAAGAGCAGAAACTTCGTTTCCTCCCAAGGATGGCGGCGGGCGAACTGGTCGGCTGTTTCGGCCTGACCGAGGCCGACGGCGGCTCCGACCCGGCCTCGATGAAGACCAAGGCGGTCGCGGTCGACGGCGGCTACAGGCTCAACGGCGCCAAATACTGGATCACCAACAGCCCGATCTCCGACCTCGCCATTGTCTGGGCCAAGCTGGACGACGTCATCCGCGGCTTCATCGTCGAACGCGGCATGGACGGCTTCACCACCGACAAGATCGGCGACAAGCTGTCCTTGCGCGCCTCCATCACCGGCGACATCGGCCTCAATGACGTGTTCGTGCCGGAAGCCAACCTGCTGCCGGGCGTCAAGGGCCTGCGCGGACCGTTCTCCTGCCTGAACAAGGCCCGCTACGGTATCGCCTGGGGGGCCATGGGCGCGGCCGAGGCCTGTTTCCACCTGACCCGGGACTATGTCGGCTCGCGATCGCTCTTCGGCCGCCCGCTGTCGTCGCGCCAGCTGGTGCAGAAGAAGCTGGCCGACATGCAGACCGAGATCTTCCTCGGTTTCGAGGGTGCCCTGGCGCTCGGTCGCCTGCTGGACCAGGGGGCCTGGGTCCCCGAGGCCATCTCGATGATGAAGCGCAACAACTGCGGCAAGGCGCTGGATATCGCCCGGGTCGCCCGCGACATGCACGGCGGTGCCGGTATCACCGGCGAGATGCACGTCATGCGCCACGCCATGAACCTCGAGACGGTCAACACCTATGAGGGCGCGCACGATGTCCACGCCCTGATCCTCGGCCGCGCCATCACCGGCGAAAGCGCCTTCTGATGAGCGGGCCGGAGGGCCGGCTGGTCGGGCGGGTCATTGCCATGCCGGCCGACACCAACCCGGAGGGCGACATCTTCGGCGGCTGGCTGCTGGCCCATATGGACCTGGCCGGGGCGACGCCCGCGTTCGAACTGGCGCAGGGCCGCTGCGTGACGGTGGCGCTGGACGCGATGGTGTTCCACCAATCGGTCTCGGTCGGCGACGAGGTGTCGATCTACGCCACGGTGCAGAGGGCCGGCAGGACCTCGATCCGGGTTCACGTCGAGGCGTGGAAACGCTCGCGCAACGAGGCCCATGCCGAGGCCATGCGGGTCACCGAGGGGGTTTTCACCTATGTGGCGATCGGCGATGACCGGAAGCCGCGGGTGTTGCCGGGTGCCCACGCATAACCCAGCGCGACACTGGGAAATCTTGACCTTTCGGCCCTCGCCCCCTACCTCCCAGCCATGGCCATTCGTCGCATCCTCACCATCGACAACGCCGCCGATCTGGCGATGCTGAAGCAGATCTCCACGCCTGTCGAAGGGCCGGTGACCGCCGATCTGCGCGGCCTGATGGATGACATGCTGGAGACGATGTACGCCGCGCCCGGCATCGGTCTGGCGTCCGTGCAGGTCGGCGACACACGCCGGGTCATCGTCATGGACCTGGGCGACGCCGACGTCGCCGGCGAGGCGCTTGATGAAGAGGCGTCGGATGAAGCCCGCGCCGCCGACGAACGGGCGCGCCGCAACCCGCGCTATTTCGTCAATCCCGAGATCGTCTGGGCCTCCGACGAACTGTTCCAGTACGAGGAAGGCTGCCTGTCGGTGCCGGACGTCTATGACGCCGTCGAACGGCCCGCCCGGATCCGCATCCGCTACCTCGACTACACCGGGCAACCGGTGGAGGAGGAAGCCGAAGGCCTCTACGCCGTCTGCATCCAGCACGAGATGGATCACCTCGAGGGCGTCCTGTTTATCGACCATCTGTCCCGGCTCAAGCGCGACCGCGCCGTGGCCCGGGTCAGGAAGGCCGCGAGGCTCGCCGCCTGATGGCCCGTCTCAAGCGCAACCGTGACCACATCATCGATCCGTCGGGTCGTCGGCGACTGACCCGCAACGAGAAGGTCGGCGTGGCCAGCATCGCCACCCTGATCGGCGTGGCCGTGGTGGGCGTGATCGCCGGCGTGCTGCTGGACCGGCTGCTGGACTTCGACGACGCGCTGGACGCGGGCGGCGAGTGGGACGAAGGCGGCGGCGTCTCGACCCGCTGGGACTAGGTTCCTGGTTAGCCCTACCCTCGCGACGCGGTCGCTCGCTGTTTGAGGGCGGACTGTTCGCCCTTCTGGACCCGCCTTCATGCGCCTCGCCTTCATGGGAACCCCCGATTTCGCCGTGCCGTCGCTGGCCGAGCTCATCGCCTCGGGCCATGAGATCGTGGCTGTCTGGTCGCAGCCGCCCAGGCCGCGGGGCCGGGGCCAGAAGCTGACGCCGTCGCCGGTGCAGGCCTTCGCCGAGACCATGGGCCTGCCGGTGTTCACCCCCGCCTCGATGAAGGCGGCCGAGGCGATCGCGACCTTTCGTGGCCTCGACGTCGATGCGGCCTGCGTCGTCGCCTATGGCCAGATTCTGAAGGCCGAGGTGCTGGAGGCGCCGCGGCTGGGTTGTTTCAACCTGCATGGTTCGCTGCTGCCCCGCTGGCGCGGCGCGGCCCCGATCCAGCGCGCCATCATGGCCGGCGACCGGCAGACGGGCGTGCAGATCATGCGGATGTCCGAGGGGCTGGACGAGGGGGCGATCCTGCTGTCCGAGGTGCTGGAAATCCGGCCCGACGACACCGCCGCCAGCCTGTCAGACCGGATGTCGCACACGGGCGCCAGCCTGTGGCCGCGCGCCCTGGCCGCCATCGAGCGCGGCGGGGTCGAGGGCACGCCCCAGACCGGCGAGCCGACCTATGCCCGCAAGATCACGCCCGCCGAGGCGCGGATCGACTGGACCCGCCCGGCCTGCGAGATCGACGCCCATATCCGCGGCCTGTCGCCCTTCCCCGGCGCATGGTTCGAGGCCCCCGGTCCCGAGGGCCCGGTCCGCATAAAGGCGCTGATGTCGCGTGTCTCAGGCCCCGGCGAGGGCGCGCCGGGTGAGGTGCTGGACGACGGATTGCGCGTGGCGTGTGGCGACGGCGTCGTGCGCCTGCTGACCGTGCAGCGGCCCGGCAAGGCGGCCCAGCCCGCCGACGAGATGCTGCGCGGCTTCGCCATCTCCGCCGGAACGGTGCTCCTTGCCTCAAGCAGCGAGCCCCCGCGGGGCGAGCGGTAGGGAACCGAAGAGAGATGCCCCGCTACCGGCTGACGATCGAATACGACGGCTCTGGCTACAACGGCTTTCAGGCCCAGACCGACCAGCCGACGGTGCAGGGCGCGATCGAGACGGCGATCACCGCCTTCTGCGGCGAGACGGTGCGGATCGTCGCCGCCGGGCGCACCGACACGGGCGTGCACGCCACCGGTCAGGTGATCGGCGTCGATCTGGACAAGGCCTGGCCCGCCTCCACGGTGATGAACGCCCTGAACGCCCACATGGTGGCGGAGGCGGTTTCGGTGCTGGACTGCGTCGAGGCCGAGCCGGACTGGCACGCGCGGTTTTCGGCGACCGGGCGACGCTACCTCTATCGCATCCTCAGCCGGCCGGGCCGGCCTGCGCTGGACCGGGGTCGGGTCTGGCACGTCAGGAAGCCGCTGGACGCCGATGCCATGCAGGCGGCGGCGCAGGCCCTGGTCGGGCTGCACGACTT
>JBBQOK010000166.1:0-3819 GCA_038330765.1 Caulobacterales bacterium
CCTCGATCGCGACAGCGAGCTGAAGATGTTGCGCGTCGCCCGGCGCATCGGACGCGAAGCGGGCGTTCGGGTCCGCACCAGCTATCTGGGCCTGCACGCCGTGCCGCCGGAATGGAAGGCGGACCGGGCGCGCTATGTCGATCTGGCCATCGACGACATCCTGCCCGCCGCTCACGCCGAGGGGCTGGTCGACGCGGTGGACGCCTATTGCGAGCCCATTGCCTTCTCCACCGCTGAGGTCGGCCGCCTGTTCGACAGGGCGAAGGCCCTGGGCCTGCCGGTCAAGCTGCACGCCGACCAGCTGTCGGACGGCGGCGGCGCGGCGCTGGCGGCAAAGTATCACGCGCTGTCGGCGGACCATGTCGAGCACACCACCGGGGCCGGGGTGCGGGCCATGGCAGAGGCCGGGGTGGTGGCGGTGCTGCTGCCGGGGGCCTTCCTGATGCTGCGCGAGACCACCCCGCCGCCGATCGACCTGTTCCGGGCGCAGGGCGTGGCGATGGCGGTGGCGACGGACTGCAATCCGGGCACCTCGCCGGTGGCCTCGATGACGGCGGCGCTGAACCTCGCCTGCGTCCAGTTCCGCCTGACTCCGGAGGAGGCGCTGGCGGGGGCGACGCGGGTGGCCGCCAAGGCGCTGGGGCTGACCGACGTCGGCGTGATCGCGCCGGGCATGGCCGCCGACCTGGCGGTCTGGGACATCGAACGGCCGGCCGAGCTCTGCTACTGGCTGGGCAAGCCGCTGCTGGCGCGGCGGTATCTGGGCGGCGTCGCCGTCTAGAGCGAATCCCCGCACCCTGCGGTCATGCGCAAGCCGAGGGACCGGACCGAAGACCTGATGATCGCGGCGCTGGTGGTCGTGACCCTGGCGCTGGCCGTGGCCACCGTTCTGCAGATTCAGTCGGTGCTGGCCTAGGGTCGCCAGATCGTCCGCTCGGCCAGATCGGGCCGGGGCCGCTCCAGAGGCGGCTCGGCCAGCGTGCCGATGTGGATGAAGCCCGCGACCTGTTCGTCCTCGCGCACATCAAACATTTCAAGCGCTTCCCGGTCATAGCTGTACCAGTCTGTAATCCAGCTGGTGGCGTAGCCGAGCGCGCCGGCCGCGTGTTCGAGGTTCATGCAGACCGCCCCGGCGGAGAGCTGCTGCTCCCATACGGGCACTTTGTGGCCGGCGACGGGGGCCGAGACCACGAGGATGGTCAGCGGCGCGGCGGTGAGCTTGGTCAGCACCTTGGCGGCCTTGCCGGGATCGGGCTGGCGGGCCGCGAGCGGGGTCAGGGCTTCAGCCAGGTCGGCGCGACTCCGGGGCCCCATGACCACGAACCGCCACGGGAAGAGCTTGCCGTGGTCGGGGGTGCGGGCACCGAGCAGGAGGATGCGCTCGACCTCGTCGCGGGACGGGCCGGGCGCGATCAGGGCCTGGGCGGGGGCGGAGCGGCGCGTCGCCAGGCGCGCCTGCAGTTCGGGCGAGGCGAGGGGAAGCGGGAGGGAGTGGCCCAGATCAGCGTCGGTCATGCCGTCTAGCTAGCCGTCACGGCCGCCCGGCACCATATGCGACCCATGACGGAGTGCGTATGATGCCGCCGAAGGAGTTCCGGATGCCCCAACTCGAAGTCGTCCCCGCGCGGCCGGACACATGGGCGCAGTTGCGTCGCGCCGCCGAGGAGACGGCGCGGGCCGAGCCGCATCTGGCGTCGCAGATGAACGCGGTGATCCTGTCGCACTCCGATATGGCCGCGGCGCTGGGCTTCCAGATTGCGCGCAAGCTGGGCGACGCCGAACTGGGGGCCATGTCGGTGCGCGAAATCTGCCGCGACGCCTTCGAGGCGGACCCATCGATCGTCACCGCCGCCGAGGCCGACCTGCGGGCGGTGGCCGAGCGCGATCCCGCGATCAAGTCGCTGCTGCAGCCCTTCCTCTACTTCAAGGGCTTCCAGTCGCTGCAGGCTCACCGGGTGGCGCACTGGCTGTGGACCCAGGGGCGTGAGGCGCTGGCCTTCCACTTCCAGAGCCGGATGTCCGAACTGTTCCAGGTCGACATCCATCCGGCGGCGCGGCTGGGTTCGGGCCTGTTCCTCGACCACGGCACCGGCATCGTCATCGGCGAGACGGCCGTCGTCGGCGACGAGGTGTCGATGCTGCACGGCGTCACGCTGGGCGGCACGGGGGCGGAGCGCGGCGACCGCCACCCGAAGATCGGCAAGGGCGTGCTGCTGGGCGCGGGGGCCAAGGTGCTGGGCAATATCTCCGTCGGCGACTACGCCAAGGTGGCGTCCGGGTCGGTGGTGCTGAAGCCGGTTCCGGCCGGCTGCACCGTGGCCGGGGTGCCCGCGCGGCTGGTCAACTGTCCGACGGAGGCGACGCCGGCGCGGACGATGGACCATACGCTGGCGGACATCGTCTATGACTTCGTGATCTGAGGGTTTCCCTCCGGCGGCCCTTTCTCTAGGGTCCGCGCGAATTCCAGCGACTGAGGTCCCCTATGAACACCGCCGACATGAAGCGCGTCGAGACGCACCTGAAGCGCACTTTCAACACCGGCGGGATCATCCTGAAGCCGCGCGGCAAGCCCAATGACTCCTGCGAGGTCTATGTCGGTGACGAGTTCATCGGCGTGGTCTTCGAGGACGAGGACGAGGCCGGCAGCTTCATGTTCGAGGTGGCCATCCTGGCGGAAGACCTGCCGCAGGACTGATCCACCCCGGCCGACGGGCACGAAAAAGCGCCGGAGGAGCGATCCTCCGGCGCTTCGTCGTTTCAGCCCGTGATCAGTTGGTCTTGCCGAAGATCGCGTCGAGCAGACCGGTCAGGAAACCCTTCTTCTCGGCCGGCTTGGCAGCCGGTGCCGCGGCGACGGGCCTCGGAGCCGGAGCCGGAGCCGGCGTCGGCGCGACGGGCCTGGGCGCGGGCGCGGCGGCCTTCGGCGCGGTGACCCTGGCGACGGCGGGTTTCTTCGCGGCGACCGGCTTGCGGGCGGCGGGCTTTTTCGCCGCGACCGGCTTCCTGGCGGCGGGCTTGGGAGCCGGGGCCTTGGCCGGGGCCGAGGTCTTCACCGCGGCCTTGGGAGCCGCCTTGGCGACCGGCTTCTTCACCGCGGCGGGCTTGGCGGCGGGCTTGGGCGCGGCGGCCTTGGCGACCGGCTTTTTCACGGCCGGCTTTGTGGCGCTCGACTTTGTCGCCGGTTTCGGCTTGGAAGCGGCGGCGGCCGCCTTTGGTTTGGCGGTGCTCGGCTTGGACGGTGCTTTAGCCATGGATTCCCCGACCCCTCGGTTTAGTTGGTTGATGCTGGCGCAGGAGAGCACGCCAGCGCGCGTCTCGAGTCGCAATGATAGCGGTGTTTGAGAAATGTCCGAGTCCGCAGTTCAAATAATCGCCAGAGGTCCTCGGGCCATCGCCGAAGCGGCCGCCGCCTCGCTGGATTCCGACCCGCTGCTGGAGGGGGCGACCTACTCCATCCTCGAGGAAGACGAGGACAAGGGCATCTGGCGCATCGACGCCTTCCCCAATGACGCCGACGATGTTCGCGGCATCGAGGCCCATCTGAAGGCTCATGACGGCCTGACCGTCCTTGTCGAGAAGCTGGCCGACGCCGACTGGCTGGCCATGTCGCTGTCGGGCCTGCCGCCGGTCCGGGCCGGACGGTTCTTCGTCTATGGTGCCCATGACGAGGGACTGGTGCCGAACAACACGGTCAATCTGAAGATCGACGCCGGTGCCGCCTTCGGTACGGGTCACCACGGCACCACGGTCGGCTGTCTGATCGCCTTCGACGAACTGCTGAAGCGCGAGCGGTTCGAGCGGGTGCTGGACGTCGGCTGC
>JBBQOK010000167.1:0-3748 GCA_038330765.1 Caulobacterales bacterium
TGGCCCTGTACAGCACGGCGGGTCCCATCGCCTCGGCCGGCTTCGGCGGGTTGGCGGTGGCGTGGTTCTTCACCACGGCCGTGGGCTGGCGCAAGGCCGTTGGAGGGGAGTTCGCCAAGCACCGGCGGTGGATGATTCGAAGCCTGTCCCTGACCTATGCGGCGGTCACCCTGCGGATCCTGCTCCCGCTGTCGCCGCTGAGCGGTCTGGACTTCGACGAGGCCTATCGCGCCGTCGCCTTCCTGTGCTGGGTCCCGAACCTGGTGTTGGCCGAAGTTTGGCTGCGCATCTGGGGGTGGAACGCCGCGCCCCCGGCGCGCCAGGCCCGGCCCGCCGGCTGACGCGCGGCGCTATGTCAGGCCTGTACGAAGGTCAGCGGGGCGCCCCAGAACTGGCTGACCATGTCCGACTGCGGCCCGGCCTTGCCGGTGGTCAGGAAATCGCGCCGGCCCGAGCCGCCCAGCGCATATTCGGGGTGCCGCGCGAAATAGCGGTCGAGCGCGTCGGCCACCGCGGTGGGCTGATGGATCAACGGCGTGCCGGGCGGCAGGGCGGCGGCGAACAGATCGGCGACGATCTCATAGTGGGTGCAGCCCAGAATGGCCTTGTCCGGATGACGGCCGATGCGGCGGCGCAGGGCGTCGACATGGTCGTCGACCACCACTTTGAGCTCCTCGGACGGCGCGCCCAGTTCGATCAGGCCGGCCAGCCCGGGGCAGGGCTCGGAGAAGACGGCCAGATCCTCGCGCCGCTTGTCGATCTCGATCTCATAGACCCGACTCATGGCCGTGGCGGCGGTGCAGAAGACGCCGGTGATCTCCAACGCCTCGATCTTGTCGCCCAGACGTTCCGCCTCATAGGTCCAGGGCAGACCAGTGGCCGCCTCTATGGTCGGGACGATGATGCCAAGGACATTAACGGGGCGGCCGTGACGGGCCCGCGCCTCGGGCACCCAGCTCTGCTGCAAGCGGCGCAAGGCGATGGCGCTGGCGGTGTTGCAGGCCAGGACGATGACATTGGCCCCGGCCTCGAACAGCCGTTCGCAGCCCGCGCGGGTGAGGTCGACGATCTCCTCGCCGCCGCGTCCGCCATACGGAGCGTTGGCCTGATCGGCCAGATAGACGAAGTCGCGGACGGGGAACCGCCGCGTCAATTCGCGGTGGACGGTCAGCCCGCCCACGCCGGAGTCGAATACGCCAATGGCCATGGCCGGGTGCTTAGACGCGCGGCCCGACGGCGTCCACCGGCGAAGATTACGGTCCGTTCATGTGACAGTCAGCGGCCCAGGCGCATAGGGTCGATGCAACGAACCCCATTCACGGAGTTTCTCATGCACAGACGCCATCTTCTCGTCGCCGGGGGCAGCCTGCTCGCCCTGTCGGCCTGCGCCTCGAACGGAATGCCCATGGGCGGAGGGACCCCGGCCGCCACCCTGCAAGCCGACGCTGCCGTGGCGCGCGCCCTGCTGCCCGTCCAGACGCCGCAAGCGGAACTGCTGCAGGTCTGGACCGGCCCCTATGAGGGCGTGCCCCCATGGGGCCAGGTCACCGCGCCCAAGCTGAAGGCGGCCATGATCGAGGGGATCGCCCTGCGCAAGGCCGAGGTCGAGGCCATCGCCAACAACCCCGAACCGGCCACGTTCGCCAACACCCTTGTGGCCCAGCAGATGGCCGGCCAGCCGCTGCAGCGCGCCAGCGCCCTTTACGGCGTGATGACCTCCAACATCGGCTCGGCCGACTATCAGGCCATGGACCGCGAAGTGTCACCGCTGTTGTCTGCCGCCGGCGACGAAATCACCTTCAATGAAAAGCTGTTCCTGCGCGTCAAGGCCGTCGCTGACGGTGCGACAGCCGCGGGCCTGACCGCCGAACAGACCCGCCTGGCGACGCGCAGCCGAGACAACTTCATCCGCAACGGCGCGGCGCTGAATGCGACGCAGAAGGCCGAGCTGGGCCGCATCAACACCGCCCTGTCCAACGCCTTCACCAGTTTCGGCCAGAAGGTCGTGGCCGACGAGAACGCCTGGACGCTGATCCCCGCCGAAGCCGGCGTCGCCGGCCTGCCTGCGTCGAACAAGGCCGCCGCCGCCGCCGCGGCGCGGTCGCGCGACCTTCAGGGCTGGGCCATCGTCAACACCCGCTCCAGCGTCGATCCCTTCCTGAGCTTTGCCGACGACCGGGCCTTGCGCGAGCAGGTCTGGCGCAAATTCGTCAATCGCGGCGATAACGGCGGCGCCAACGACACCAACGCCATCATCGCCGAGATCGTCGGCCTGAGGGACCAGCGCGCGAGGCTGCTGGGCTTCCGCAACCACGCCGAATGGCGGATGCAGGACACGATGGCCAAGACGCCGGCGGCGGCGATGGAGCTGATGAACCGTGTCTGGGCACCGGCCAAGGCGCGCGTGGTCGAGGAAGTCGCCGACATGCGGGCCATCGCCGGTCACGATATCGAACCGTGGGACTACCTCTATTATGCGGAGAAGGTCCGGAAGCAGAAATACGACCTCGATCAGAACGAGCTGAAGCCGTATTTCGAACTGGGCAACGTCAAGCGGGGCGCCTTCTATATGGCCGAGCGCCTGTACGGCTTCGGCTTCACCCCGCTGGCCAGGGGCACGGTTCCGGGCTTCCACCCCGACGTCGAGGTGTTCGAAGTGACCGACAAGGCGACAGGTCGCCACGTCGGCCTGTTCTATTCCGACGACTTCTCGCGCCCGGGCAAACGGTCGGGGGCCTGGGCCACGACCTATCGCTCCTATTCGACCTATGACGGCGTCAAAAACGTGCTGTCGTCGAACAACAACAATTTCACCAAGGCCGAAGGCGGCGCGCCGATCCTGATCTCGCTGGACGACGCCCAGACCCTGTTCCACGAGTTCGGCCACGCCCTGCATTCGCTCTCGGCGGCCTATACCTACCCGTCCCTGGGCGGCACGCCGCGCGACTACGTTGAATATCCGTCGCAGGTGCATGAGCACTGGGTGCTGAGCCGGCCCATCCTCGACGGCTTCATGAAGCACGTGGAAACCGGCCAGCCCATGCCGCAATCGCTGGTCGACAAGATCGAGGCGTCGGGCACCTTCAACCAGGGCTATGACACGGTCAGCTATCTGTCCTCGGCCCTGGTCGACATGGACCTGCACACCCAGGCCACGCCGCCGACCGACATCGACGCGTTCGAAAAGGCGTCGCTGGCCCGGCTGGGCATGCCGAAGGAGATCGTGATGCGGCACCGCCTGCCGCAGTTCAATCACCTGTTCACCTCGGACGCCTATTCGGCCGGCTATTACAGCTACCTCTGGTCCGAGGTGATGGACGCCGACACCTGGGCCTATTTCGAGGAGTCGGGCGACGTCTTCAATCCGGACATCGCTGCCCGCTACAAGGCGATCATCCTGGCCGAGGGCAACACCACCGACCGCGGCGAGGCCTACCGCCGCTTCCGCGGCCGCGACCCGGACGTGACGGCCCTGCTCAAGGTCCGGGGTTTCCCGACCAACTCGACAATGAGAACGGCCCGGCGGAGCGATCCGCCGGGCCTTTTTCATGCGCGTCAGGCGACCAGCGGGACGCGGCTCAGGGCGTAATCGACCTGGGCAGCGCCTGGCAGCAGCCGTATGGCTTCGTCCCGGACGGCCGCCTGGCAGGCGGCGCGTTCGGAGATCAGTCCGCCGGGACGGGCGCTGTCGCGGCAGAGCTTGCGCGCGGCGGCGCGGATGCGAGCGTCGAAGGCGTCGGCTCCGGCG
>JBBQOK010000168.1:0-3725 GCA_038330765.1 Caulobacterales bacterium
GTCGCTGTTCGACTACGACCTGATCGGCTTCCAGACCCGCGAGTGGCTGGACCTGTTCCGCGACTATGTGGCCTCCGAACCCAGCGTGAACGGCAAGCTGTTGCCGAATGACGCGGTCGAGGCCTTCGGCAAGACGGTCCAGGCCGGCGTCTTCCCGATCGGCATCGATGTGGACGGCTTCATCGCCGCCCGAAACTCGCCGCTGGGCAGGCGGACCTATGACCGGATGGCGGCCTCGGCGGCGTTCCGGTCACTGATCGTCGGTGTCGACCGGCTGGACTATTCCAAGGGGCTGGAGGAGCGGCTTCTGGGTTATGAGCAGTTCCTCGAGACCAATCCGGAGATGCGGTCCCAGGTGCTGCTTCTTCAGGTCACCCCGATCTCGCGCGATGAGGTCGATGCCTACCAGGACATCCGGGGCCGGCTGGACGCCCTCGCCGGACGCATCAACGGTGTCTATGCCGAGATGGACTGGCAGCCGATCCGCTACCTCAACCGCACCTATCGCCGCGACCAGCTGGCCGGTATTTATCGCGCCGCCCGCGTGTGTCTTGTCACGCCGCTGCGGGACGGCATGAACCTGGTCGCCAAGGAATATATCGCCGCCCAGAATCCCGACGACCCCGGCGTTCTGGTCCTGTCCCGGTTTGCCGGAGCCGCCGAACAGATGGGCGAGGCCCTGCTGGTCAACCCGTTCAGCCGCGAAGAGCTGTCCGACGCCATCAAGCGCGCCCTGACCATGCCGCTGGCCGAGCGTAAGCGGAAATGGGAGGTGCTGATGCAGGTGGTGCGCGACACCGACGTCGGCATCTGGCGCGACGACTTCGTCGGCACGCTACGGGCGGTCGAAAGGCCGGCGGATGGCGACGGCGAGGCCGCCGCCTCTGATCAGGCTGCCTGAACCGCCCCGGACAGGGCTGCGTTCCTGATCATCGCCCGTGAAGCGGACGGGCTGATCGTTCAGTAGATTTCAAACAGGCCGGCCGCGCCCATGCCGCCGCCGATGCACATGGTGACGACGCCGTATTTCGCGCCGCGCCGTTTGCCTTCGATCAGGACGTGGCCGGTCATCCGGGCACCGGACATGCCATAGGGGTGGCCGATCGAGATGGCACCGCCCGACACGTTCAGCCGGTCGTTCGGAATGCCCAGCCGGTCGCGGCAGTAGAGCACCTGCACCGCGAAAGCCTCGTTCAGTTCCCAGATGCCGATGTCGTCCACGGACAGGCCGTGGCGTTCCAGCAGGCGGGGCACGGCGAAGACCGGGCCGATGCCCATTTCGTCCGGCGCGCAACCCGCAACCGCCATGCCGCGATAGGCACCGAGCGGTGTCAGGCCCCGCCGTTCGGCCTCCTTCGCGTCCATCAGGACCGAAGCCGAGGCCCCGTCGGACAACTGCGAGGCGTTGCCGGCGGTGATGTAGAGGCCCTGCTGGATCTCCTCGCCGCCGCCGAACACCGGCTTGAGGGAGGACAGGCCTTCCAGCGTGGTCTCCGGGCGGTTGCCTTCGTCCATGGCGAGAGTGATTTCTTTGGCCGACGCCTGACCGGTGGCCTTGTCCATGACCTGCATGGTGGTGGTGATCGGTGCGATCTCGGCGTTCAGGTGACCGGCGGCCTGGGCCGCGGCGGTGCGCTGCTGGGACTGCAGGGCGTATTCGTCCTGGGCCTCGCGGCTGATGCCGTAGCGGGCGGCGACCACCTCGGCTGTTTCCAGCATCGACATATAGATGTGCGGCTGCAGCTTGAGCAGCGCCTCGTCCTTCATCCGGTACAGGTTCATGTTCTGGTTCTGCACCAGCGAGACCGACTCAAGCCCGCCGCCGACGGCGACGATCTGGCCGTCGTGGGTGACCTGTTTGGCCGCCGTGGCGATGGCCATCAGGCCTGAGGCGCATTGGCGGTCGAGGCTCATGCCCGCCGTGGTCACCGGCAGGCCGGCGGCCAGCGCCGCCTGACGCGCGACATTGGTGCCGGTCGAGCCCTGCTGCAGGGCCGCGCCCATGACCACGTCCTCGATCTCGGCGGGATCAACACCCGAGCGCGCCACGGCGTGGCGAATGGCGTGTCCGCCCAGCTGCTGGGCCTGAGTGTCGTTGAAGGCCCCGCGATAGGCCCGACCGATCGGGGTGCGGGCGGTGGAGACGATGACGGCTTCACGGGACATCTTCGATGGTCCTTTCTGGGGCGCTACCGCTCGGCGCGCGGCACCTCGCTGGCTGAGCGCGGATTGTGTTTCGACCCTAGGCGCTTGCCGCAGCGTCAAGGCAAGAGGTCGGCCGACGGGTCAGCCCTGGGCGGCTTGCGCCTTGGTCAGTTCGATCATGCCCTGGGCCGCGCCCATCTCGGGGACGATCTCGCCGGTCCGGTCGGAGATTTCCGCGAACCGGGCGGCGACCTGTTCCGGCGCATCATGGCCGACGGCCCGGATCCCCTGGGTAAGGGTGACGTAGGCACGCTCGAACCCGCCCGCGCCCGCGGTCAGGATGCAGCGGCTCGGCGCCTCCTCGCTGACCAGATAAAGCAGGCCCGGCGAGACCGTGTCGGGCCCCAGCAGCTCCAGCGGCAGCCGGGCACCCAAGTCCTCGGTCATGCGGGTGTGGGCGGTGGGGGCCAGGCAGTTGACCCGGATGTCGTTCTTTGCCCCCTCGATCGACAGGGTCTGCATCAGACCGACCAGCGCCATCTTGGCCGCGCCATAGTTCGACTGACCGAAATTACCATACAGGCCGGACGAGGATGTGGTCATCACGATCCGGCCGTAGTTCCGGTCCCGCATGATGTCCCAGACCGCCTTGGTGCAGTTGACCGCGCCCATCAGATGGACATCGATGACGAAGCGGAAATCCTCAAGCTCCATCTTGGCGAAGGTCTTGTCGCGCAGCACGCCGGCATTGTTGACGAGGATGTCGATGCGGCCCCAGCGCGCCATGGCGGCGTCGACCATGGCCTGAACGGCGGCGGCGTCGGTGACCGAGGCGGCGTTGGCCATGGCCTCTCCACCCGCGGCCTCGATCTCGGCCACGACCGCCCCGGCGGCGGTGGCGGAGCCTCCCGACCCGTCACGCGCGCCGCCCAGATCGTTGACCACCACCTTCGCACCGCGTTTCGCCAAGGCGAGGGCGTGCTCACGGCCCAGGCCGCCGCCGGCCCCCGTCACGATCGCCACCCGACCGTCAAACCTCATCGTCATTCATCTGCTCCCTGGTGCGTTGATCCCTCTAGCAGGCGTCTCGCCGAGGGACAGCCCTGCAGAATGTGTTGAAATGGCGCCACAGTCGCCGCAATCCGAGCGAAACCCAAGGAACCGGAACCGTACAATGCCGTTCGGCTCCGGAGCGCCCCGTGTAAAGCGTGGCATTCCGGAAAACTGAGTGTGAGGGATATCATGAAGGTGAAGCTATTAGCTGGCGTCGCGATGGCGGGGCTGTTCACAGCCGGCGCTGCGGCTGCCGACCCGAACGGCTGGTACGGCGCGATTGACGCCGGCTACCATATGGCCGACGCCGAGACCTCCTATGGTTTCGACATCGAAGTCGATGACGACTGGGCGGGCTTCGCCCGTCTGGGTTACCGGTTCACGCAGAACTGGCGCGTGGAGCTCGAAGGCGGCTATCGCCCGGGCGAACTGGGCGAGATCACCGTGGCGTCGAGCGGCGCGCCGGCGATCTGCAACGCCATCCCGGCGGTCGGGCCCTGCGAAGACCCTGAAGGCGATCTCAGGTC
>JBBQOK010000169.1:0-3702 GCA_038330765.1 Caulobacterales bacterium
CTGCTGCAGCTGCCGGGGGCCTGACGGATGCCGCTGATCCTGAGTGAAGAGCAGACCATGCTGAAGGCGGCCGCCGACGGCTTTCTGAGCGAACATGCGCCGATCGCGCATCTGCGGAAGCTGAGGGACTCGAAGGACTCCGACGGGGTGTCGCGCGACCTGTGGCGGGCCTTCGGCGAGATGGGGTTCGCGGGGGTGATCATTCCCGAGGAACACGGCGGTTCGGGCCTGGGCGCGGTCGAGGCCGGGGTCATGGCCGAGGCGCTGGGGCGGACACTGACGCCGTCGCCCTTCCTGGGCTCGGGCGTGCTGGCGGCCAAGGTGCTGGCGGGCGGGTCGAAGGCGCAGCAGGCGGCGTGGCTGCCCCGGATCGCGGCAGGTGAGGCGATCGTCTCGCTGGCCGTGGATGAGGGGCCGAAGCACGCGCCGGCGCGGATGACGACCATGGCCGAACGGTCGGGCAACGGCTTCCGGCTGAACGGGGCCAAGGGGTTTGTGCTGGACGGCCATGTCGCCGACGCCCTGATCGTGGCGGCGAGGACGGATGAGGGCATCGGCCTGTTCCTGGTCGATCCGAACACGGCCGGGGTCGAGATCGAGCGCACCGTGATGGTCGATTCGCACAATGCGGCGCGGGTGACCCTGACGGACGTCGAGGTCGATGCTGACGCGCTGATCGGCTCGGTGGAGGATGGGGAGGCGCTGCTGGAGGGCGCGCTGAACCTGGGCCGGGCCTGTGCGGCAGCGTCGCTGACCGGGGCGGGGGACCAGGCCTTCCAGACCACGCTGGAGTATCTTCGGACGCGCAAACAGTTCGGGAAACTGATCGGCGAGTTCCAGGCGCTGCAGCACCGGGCGGCGCATCTGTTCAGCGAGATCGAGATCGCGCGGGCGGCGGTGGCCGGGGCGCTGAACGCGCTGGACAAGGGGCGCGAGCACGCCGGTCTGGCCGTGTCGGTGGCCAAGGCCAAGGCGGGGCGGGTGGCCGAACTGGCGGTGCAGGAGGCGGTGCAGATGCACGGCGGCGTCGGCATGACCGACGAATACGACGTCGGCCTGTTCATGAAGCGGGTGCGGGTGCTGAACGAACTGCTCGGCGATGCCGGCTTCCATCAGGAACGGATGGCGCAAGCGCAGGGGTTCTGATCTGAACCCCTCTCCCATGGGGGGAGGGGCAGGGGTAAGGGGTTTCGGTGTCTGACATCCCCGGCGCCGGACCCCCTCACCCTTTCGCGAAAGAACGGCCGCTGCGCCGCCGTGCGCTCAAGCCCTCTCCCAATGGGAGAGGGACCGCGTTACATCTCCGACAGGGAGACACATATGACTCGCGCCAACGCGCCTCAATATCTCAGCGGCTTCGGCAACCATTTCACCACCGAGGCCGTGCCCGGAGCTCTGCCCGAGGGGCGGAACTCGCCGCAGAAGACGCCCATGGGGCTGTATGCGGAACAGTTGTCCGGGACGGCCTTCACCGCTCCGCGCAGCGAGAACCGGCGATCGTGGCTGTACCGGCTGCGGCCCAGCGCCCAGCATCCGGCCTATAGGCCGTTCGCCCAGGGCCGGGTGCGGTCGGGGCCGTTCCATGAGGCACCGCCGTCGCCCAACCGGATGCGCTGGGATCCGCTGCCGATCCCGAGCGAACCGACCGACTGGGTCGAGGGGCTGGTGACCTACGGCGGCACGGGCGATGCGGAGGCGCTGTCGGGCGTTGGCATCCACCTTTATGCCGCCAACCGGTCGATGACGGACCGGGTCTTCTACTGTGCTGATGGGGAATTGCTCATTGTCCCGCAAGAGGGACAGCAGGTCTTTGTCACGGAGATGGGACGTATCGACGCCAGTCCCGGCGAGATCGTGGTCATCCCGCGCGGGGTGCGGTTCCGGGTCGAATGTTCCGGTTCGATCCGGGGTTATGTCTGCGAAAATTACGGCGCGGCCTTCCGCCTGCCGGACCTCGGGCCGATCGGTTCGAACGGCCTGGCCAATCCGAGGGATTTCCAGACGCCTGTAGCGGCGTTTGAGGACGTCGAGCGGCCGACCGAATGCGTGCAGAAATATGGTGGGCGGTTGTGGTCGACGACCTTCCCGCATTCGCCGCTGGATGTGGTCGGCTGGCATGGCAACCATGCGCCTTACAAATACGACACGGCCCGGTTCAACGCGATCGGCACGATAAGCTTCGACCATCCGGATCCGTCGATCTTCACGGTGCTGACCTCGCCCAGCGATACGCCGGGCGTGGCCAACTGCGACTTCGTCATCTTCCCGCCGCGCTGGATGGTGGCCGAGGACACCTTCCGGCCGCCGTGGTTCCACCGAAATGTGATGAGCGAATTCATGGGGCTGGTGATCGGCGAATACGACGCCAAGGAGGGCGGTTTCGCCCCCGGCGGTGCCAGCCTGCACAACTGCATGAGCGGGCACGGGCCGGATCAGGCATCCTACGACAAGGCGGTAACGGCGGACCTCAAACCGGTGAAGATCGAGAACACCCTGGCCTTCATGTTCGAGACGCGGCTGCCGATCCGCACCACGGAATGGGCGCAAACCTCGCCAACGATGCAACTCGACTATGACGACGTCTGGACGGGTTTTGAAAAGGGCCGAGTGAAATGAAACGCATCCTGATCCTGATGGCGGCGTTGGCGGCCGCGGCCTGCCAGCCGCTGCCGGTCGAAGGGGGCAAGACCGATCTCGCCCAGACGCCCGTCCCGAGCGCGGCAGGCGGAACCGATGCCGAGGCCTGCGCGGCGCAGGGCGGCAAGATGCTGCCGCAGGGCCGGATGCAGACGACGCGCTGTGTGATCAGCTATGCCGACGCCGGCAAACGCTGCACCGACGGCGATGACTGCGCCGGCGACTGCCGCGTCGAGGATGTGGCGGGCGCGCCGCACGCCGGCGTGGCGGCGGTGGGCCAGTGCCAGGTCAGCAGCAGCCGGTTCGGCTGCTACACCACGGTCGAGGACGGCAAGGCCGAAGCCACGATCTGCGTCGACTGACGCGATGCTTCCGGCGTTAAGCCGCGGCGTGTCCGCTCCATGAACCTGGCCGAGATCGCCGCCCTTCTGGGTCTGAACCTCGTGCTGGCGCTCGCGGTGATGGCGGCTGCCTGGGCGGTCGCGTGGCGGAGCGCCCGGGGGGTGGGCTTCATCGACGGCGTCTGGCCGCTGGTCATGCTGCTGACGGCGGCGACGACCTGTTTGATCGCGGACGGCGACCCGGTGCGGAAGGGGCTGCTGATCTGGCTCACCGGCGTCTGGGCCGCGCGGGAGGCATGGCGGGGCTTATCGCCGCGCGCCCGGGCCGAGGCGGATGTGCGATATGGCCGGGGACCGCACAAGGGAGCGGGCCTGCTGCTGCTGTGTTTCCTGCCGCAGGGCGCGCTGGCGTGGTTGACGGCCTTGCCGGTGCAACTGGGGCAGGTGGCGTTCGCGCCCGCGGTTGGCTGGATCGGATGGACCGGGGCCGTGCTGGCCGTGGCCGGAATGGGGCTGGCCGGTCTGGGCGATCTGAGGCTGGCGGCGCGTCGCAAGGGAGCGGAGCCTTCGCACGCGCCGCCGGCAAGCCTCTGGCGGCGCTGGATGAAACGGCCCGACTATGTCGGCGATCTCGCGGTCTGGTGGGGTCTGTTCCTGATCGCCGCGGAGACCGGACCGGGGCGGTGGTCGATCATCGGACCGGTCTTCCTGACCCTGGCCCTGT
>JBBQOK010000170.1:0-3509 GCA_038330765.1 Caulobacterales bacterium
CGGCACCGATTAACAAGGGGGCCTCGGGTTCGGCCATCTCCGATCCGTCGCGCAAGCCCAGCCGGGTTCGCGCCGCCGGGGCCGCCGCTGACGCCGCGACCGAACGCGCCGCCCGGCCGCAAAAGAATCCGGGCTGGGCGAAAGCCGCGCCGAGATTCGAGCATCCAAAGACGAATTTCACCCCGCGCGCCCGGCCCGACGACGAAGCGGCGTCCGGAGAACGGCCAAAGCGGGTGTTCAAGCCGCGCGCGGACCAGTTCATCGACAAGCCGCGCGGCTTCAGCGGCAAGCCGGCGGGTGCCTCTGACGGAGCAAAGCGGCCCTTCAAGCCACGAGAGAGCGGCGCGGCGCGCGGCGACGCTCCTGGCGGACCGTTCAAGCCGCGGGGCGGCGGCTCGCGCAGCAATCCCCCCGGCGGTCGTCCGGGCGCGCCGCGCAAGCCGCGCTGAGCGCTTCCGGTTGACGCCGACGGCCGAACCCGCTGATCTAGTCAGCGGGGGAAGCGCCATGTCGATGGAGTTGCTTGAGGATAAGAGCGACGAGCGCGACTACGCGCTTGAGCGGCTGATCATGCTGTCCGACGGCGTGTTCGCCATCGCCATAACCCTGCTGGCGCTGGAGTTGCGGCCGCCGGAGGACTGGGACCATTCGCTGTCGGGCCTGTGGCTGGGCATGTGGCGCCCGGCGCTGGCCTTCCTGTTCAGCTTCATCGCCATCGGAGCCTTCTGGATCAGCCATCGGCGGATGTTCGGCCGGTTTCGCAGCGCGGATTTGCCGCTGACGATCCTGAACCTGCTGCTGCTCGGCTTGATCACGCTTGTTCCGGTGGCGACCAATCTTGTCTACTCTGGCGGTCCGCGCGGCGGCGGCTTCATCGTCTATATGGGCCTGCTGACCTTGATCGGCCTGTCGAACGCTTTCGTGTGGGGCTATGTGGCCTTCATCCGGCCCTCGCTGTTCCGGCGCGAACCGCCCCGAGAGATACGGCTGCTGGTTCTGGCGGTGATGCTTGTCCTGCCGGTGTTGTTGCCGGTCGCGGGTCTGGTCGTAGCTCAACGTCTGCCGGCCTGGTCGCTGGCCGTCATTGGTGTCGTCGCTGTCGGAGTGCGGATCCTGCGCGGCCGTATCAAGCGCCGCATCGGGCCGGAGTGGCGACCTTGACCGATAGCGGCCACAGCGATCTTGCAGACAAGGGCGACGCCTGCCCCGACCGGGGGCCATTCTATTCGGACGCCGTGTTCGTGGAGATCAGCGCCCTTTTCGGCTCCCGCTGGCATGCGGACAGGCCTTTCGGCGCTGCTGTTCCGGTATGAGGATCGTCGCCGGAAGCCTGAAGGGCCGGGCCATCGTCGCGCCGGAGGGGCTGGGCACACGCCCGACCTCGGACCGGGCGCGGCAGGCGGTGTTCAATGTGCTGGGGCACGCGGCCTGGACCGGGGGACTTCAGGACGCGCGGGTGATGGATGTCTATGCGGGGTCGGGTGCCCTGGGGTTCGAGGCGATCAGCCGGGGCGCGGGGTTCTGCCTGTTCGTCGAGACCGACGAGGACGCGCGCGGCGCCATCCGCGAGAACGCCGACGCCTACGGCGTGATGGGCCGGACGCGGGTGCATCGGCGCAGCGCGACCGACCTCGGCGTGCGTCCGGGTTCGGACGGCGAAGCCTTCGACCTTGCCTTCCTCGACCCGCCCTATCGCAAGGGGTTGGGCGAGCAGACGCTGCTCCGCCTGCTGGAGGGGAATTGGCTCAGGCCCGGGGCACTGGTGGTGTTCGAGCGGGGTTCGGACGAGCCGGAGATCGACACGCCCGGCTATGAGCGGCTGGATGCGCGCGACTATGGCGCGGCGCGGGTGTTGTTCCTCAGGGTGGCGGCCTGACGGCTCACTGCGACATCGCGGTCGTTGGATCGGGCTGGCTAATGCCGTCGCTTGCGCCGACAGTTATCGTTACGCGAGCGGCCGCAACGGGCTGCTGAAGGGGTCCCGGATGAAACGCCTCATACTGGCCTTGCTGATGTTCCTCATGGCGGCAGGAACACCCGCCATGGCGACCGAAGAACCCGTATTCACCCAGGTCCTGAAGGACGGCGCGTTCGAGATCCGCGATTATGTTCCCACCGTCGTGGCCGAGGTGACCGTTTCGGGCAGTCAGGACCGCGCTTCCAACCAGGGGTTCCGGATCCTCGCGGGGTATATCTTCGGGGGCAATACGCGGCGCCAGTCCATCGCCATGACGGCCCCCGTGGCCCAGCGTCGGGTGAGCGAGACCATCGCCATGACGTCGCCGGTGACCCAGACCTCGTCCGGATCGGACTGGACTGTGCGCTTCACCATGCCCGCCGGCTACTCGCTGGAGACGCTGCCGGTGCCGAATGACTCCCGGATCGCCCTCCGTCAGGAGGCGGGACAGAGAATGGCTGTGATCCGCTTCTCGGGTGTCGCCAATGCCCGTCAGGTCGAGCGGCACAGCCGGGAACTGGAGGGTCAGTTGCGGACGCGCGGCTTGCGAGCCTCGGGGCCGATCAGCATGGCCCAGTATGACCCGCCGTGGACCCTGTGGTTCCTGCGCCGGAACGAGGTCATGGTCCCGATCACGCGCTGATCAGCGCCGACCGAACAGTTTTTCCAGATCGGCCAGCTTCAGCTCGACATAGGTCGGGCGGCCGTGGTTGCACTGGCCCGAGTGGGGGGTGACCTCCATCTCGCGCAACAGGGCGTTCATCTCGGGGGCTGACAGCACCCGACCGGCCCGCACCGAGCCGTGGCAGGCCATGGTGCCGCAGACCTCGCCCAGTCGCTCGGACAGGGCGAGGGCCGCGCCGTGTTCGGCCAGGTCGTCGGCGATGTCGCGGATCAGGCCTTGCACGTCGGTGTCGCCGAGCAGGGCCGGGGTCTCGCGCACCAGCACGGCACCGGCACCGAACGGTTCGACGATCAGGCCCAGTTCGGCCAGTTCGTCGATGCGAGCGGAGACGCGCTCGGCCTCGGCGGGATCCAGTTCGACCACCTCGGGGGTCAGCAGGGCCTGACGCGTGACGGAGCCGCGCGCCATCTGGACCTTCATCCGCTCATAGACGAGGCGTTCGTGGGCGGCGTGCTGGTCGACGACGACGAGGCCGTCCCGGGTCTGGGCGACGATATAGGTGCCGTGCAGCTGGGCCCGGGCGGCGCCGAGCGGATAGTCCCGCAAGTCCTCGATTTCTCCACCCGAAGTCGTCGAATTCCCCGCCGCGGCGTAGCCGAAGTCCTCACCCGATCCGGGGCCGTATTCGACCCGCCCCGACCGCTCGTTCAGACCCGGCAGGACCTGGGCCGTCGTGGTCGCCGGGGCGGCCCAGCCCTGCCAGCCGCTGAAACCGGCCGCCGAGGGCGAGGAGGGGCTCCAGGCCGGGCCGCGGAAACCTCCGGAATGGGCCTGGAACCCCGCCAACGCGTCGGCGGCGACTGTGGTCGAGGCGCGGTGCCCGGCGGCGGCGAGGGCGTGCCTTAGAGCCCCCACGATAAGCCCCCG
>JBBQOK010000171.1:0-3469 GCA_038330765.1 Caulobacterales bacterium
CATAACTTGACGTGCACGTAAAGGGAAGCCTTTAGGTCGGCATGGGCCGCGCCGGTCCATCTCGCCGCACCAGCACGGCCAGTTCGTTCGGTTAGTCCGCTGCAGACGACTTACGCCGGGCCACCACCCGGTCTAGGTTCCCGACATGATCCTGATCGAAGCGACCGACGCAGATTTTGAAACCCTGCTGAGCGGGGGTTCCCCGGGTGACCTGGATCTACCGGACGGCGACCTCGAGAGTCCTGAGGTGCTGACGATGCTGCGCGGGTTGGCAAACTCAATCCGCCCGGCCTTTACGCCTGCGAGCTGGATGATGGTTGAGGGACGCGAGGTGGTCGGGCTCTGCTCGCTCGTGAAGCCGCCGACCGATGAGGGTGTCGACATTGGCTATGGGGTAGCGGCAAGCCAAAGAAATCGGGGTTTCGCCGGCGCTGCCGTTGGCGCGCTTCTGGCCTGGGCCCGCGACGATCAGCGAGTGCGCGCGGTCAGGGCCGAGACTTCGATCCAGAACCTGCCGTCACAGCGCGTCCTGGAGCGCAACGGCTTCGCCCAGACAGGCGAGCGGACGGACGACGAAGACGGCGAACTGATCTGCTGGAGCGCCGCGACCGACGTTTGAGGTCGGCTGTCGGCCCATCGGTCTGCAAGCGATCGTCAGAGACCTACCCCTGACGACCCTCGCCGATCCGTTTCCACAGCACGGTCGCGGTCATGGCGATCAACACCAGATTGGTCACCGCCGGTCCCACGTCCTGACCGGTCGCATGGACGGCCAGCATCACGACTTCCAGCGCCAGCAGGCCAATGGCAGCAACGACCAGCAACGGCCGGCCGTGCTTCCTCGACACCAGCGGTGCCACCACCAGAGCGGCCAGGATGATTTCGGCCACGCCGAGGCCGCGCACCATGTTCGGAGCGACCAAAGCGGGCCAGCGCATCAGGTCGATGAGATTGTCCATCGGCTCGCTGAGCTTGGCGTAGCCGGCGGCGACGAAGAACATCGCGATCCAGCCCTGGAGCGTCCACAGGGTCAGGTTGCGATAGCTGGCGTTCAGCCGCGAGCGGGCGGGAGTGAGAGTCTGAGAAGTCATTATTCTGACCCCGGGGAGGGCGCTCTTGTTATTGGCAACAGTTGCGATGTCGGATCGCAAGACCCGTTTCGCAAGGGCGCGAAGCGGGGCCGTAACCATCCGTGACCGCGTTCTGCGCGGGGGTGGCGGCGAAAGCGTGGCCGTATCCATAACCTTCTGTAATCTGACTCCGATTTAGGCGGGGTTAAGCGACGGAACCTGACGGGCGGGCTGGACGCTTTGTCATCCCGGCCGAACCCCGGCGAAAGCCGGGGGAAGAGCCGGGGGGGGTAGGCCACTCTCCGGGGCCTCCCGGAAATCGCGGCGCGATTGTCCGGGAGACGGGTGGCCGTCGCACTCCGTCCTGGCCTGTCTCCCGGACAGCGGCTTGCGCCGCTTCCGGGAGGACGACATCCCTGTGCTCAGCGTCCCGGATCGTCGCTTCGCGGCGTCCGGGATGACAAGCCCGCGACGCTGGGGTCAGACCAGGGCCCAGGCTTTTCGAACGGTCTCCAGCCGGGCCAGTTTGGCGTGCAGCGGGCCCCAGTCGTCGCCCGCGTCGATCGCGGCCCAGATTGCCTCGACCTCGTCGATCAGCATCTCCTCCGGCTCCGGGGCGGCGAAGACCGGATGCTCCAGCCGTTCGGGTCGGTTCGGCTCATGCTCAAACAGGGCAAAGCGGAAGGCGTCGAAGGCCTCGCCCTGATAGAGTTTGCCGCGCGTCCCGCCGAGCGCCCGCGCTGACGACGAGAAGCCGCCGAACCAGTCGAAGAACAGCGGCTCCCAGCGCAGCGCCTCGCCGCCTTCGCGCAACAGCGCCAGCGTGGCATCCACCAGCCTCTGGTCGGCCGCCTCGCCGAGGCTGGACACCCCCAGCCGGTCCAGAAACGCGGCGCGCAGCTCGCGGATATAGGCCGGGCCGAAACCGTTCAGCGCCTCGGTCAGAGGCTCCGCCTCGGCCACCGTCTTCAGCGCCCCGCCCAGCTGCGTCAGGGCCCAGAACACCGCCTCGGGCTGGCGCGCGAAGGCATAGAGGCCGAACTGGTCGAAATAGGCCGCCGTGAATCCCGGTTCATAGTGCGGCAGGAACCGCCATGGACCGTAGTCGAAGCTCTCGCCGGTGACGTTCAGATTGTCGGTGTTGAGCACGCCGTGGACAAAGCCTGCCGCGATCCACCGCGCCGTCAGCCGCGCCGAAGCCTCGACCACGGCCCGCAGGAAGCCGGACGTGTCGCCCGCCGCCACCGCCGGGTGGTAGATCGATCGCGCGTGCTCGACCAGCGCCTCGACCCTGTCGGGCCGCCCGATATAGGCCGCCCGCTGGAAGGTCCCGAACCGCACATGGCTGTGCGACAGCCGGACCAGCACCGCCGACCGGGTCGGCGACGGCTCGTCGCCGCGCTCCAGATCCTCGCCGGTCTCGATCAGGCTGAAGGCCCGGCTGGTCGGGACGCCCAGCGCCTCCAGCATCTCGGCCGCGAGCACCTCGCGGACCCCGCCCTTCAGCGTCAGCCGGCCGTCGCCGCCGCGAGACCATGGCGTCTGGCCCGAGCCTTTTGTTCCCAGGTCGAGAAGGCGACCTCGGAGGGCGCTATCGTTCGCGGCGCGGCCGCTCACTGCTTGAGCGCCGATCGGGATTTCTCTCATCTGCGCCGCCAGAAAGCCCCGCCCGTCGCCGAGGTCGGCGTTGTAGGTGCGGAACTGGTGGCCGTGATAGCGCATGGCCACCGGACCCGGCTGGCCGGGCAGGGGCTCGAACCCGCCGAAATGGGCGATCCATTCCGCGTCCGTCAGCGTCTCCAGCCCGACCGTCGCCGCCGCGTGGTCATTGCGGAAGCGCAGAATGGTCTGGGGGAAGTCCGCCGGCCTGACGGCGTCGCCATAGTCCTCGCCCAGATCGAAGAAGCGCGGCTCGGGGCGGTAGGTGGGGGAGGTGGGCATGCGGGGCAAATGCCCCCTGCCGTCGAAGGCTGCAATGGGCGACCGCCGCTCCGCTCATTCGGGCCTGCGCAGCGGCGCGGCGTCTTCGGGGGGCGTGTCCTCGGCCGCGCCGTGGAAGGTCGCCCAGTCGTCGCCACCGGGCGGGGTGGGCAGGCCGCTGACGATGCCGTCGGCCGGGTTCGGATCGATGCCGTGGCCCTGCCGATGCAGATGCGCCTTGGCGATCATGTTTGCCGACACCGGCGCGGTCAGCAACAGGAATACGGTGATCAGCAACTCGTGCGCCGACCACGCCCCGCCGGACGCAGGGAAATAGACCACCGAAGCGATCAGGCACGCCCCGACGCCGAGGGTGCTGGCCTTGGTCGGTCCGTGCAGCCGGGTCATCAGCGACGGCAGCCGCGCCAGACCCCACGACCCGATCAGGATGAAGGCCCCGCCCGTGATCAGCAGGAAGG
>JBBQOK010000172.1:0-3444 GCA_038330765.1 Caulobacterales bacterium
CCTTTCAGGGCGCACTCCCAGATCGTCGCGACCCGCCAGCCTTGTGCCAACAAGCGCTCTTCCGCCGCCGCATCCACCTCCCGGTTCCGGCCGATCTTCTCGCGCCAGAACTCCGGCCGTGTCCTGGGCCATTTGAACAGGTGGCAGCCGTGGCCGTGCCAGAAGCAGCCGTGGACGAAGATCACCGCACGGTATTTGGGCAGGCACAGGTCCGGATTACCCGGCAGGTCCTTGCAGTGCAGCCGGTAGCGAAAGCCGCGCGCATGGAGGGCCTTGCGGATCAACAGTTCCGGCTTTGTGTTCTTGCCCCGGATGCCGGACATCATCCGGCTGCGGGTCGCCGGGTCGACGACGTCAGCCAACCGGTGCCTTCGGCCGTTTCCCGAGCGCGGCGAAGAGGTGCGGCTTCATATGTTCGGCGACGGCTTTCACGGCTGGCACCACAACAGAATTGCCGAACTGGCGATAGGCCTGGGTATCCGAAACGGGGATGATGAACTCAGCGCCGCGCGGAGAATCGAAGCCCATCAGTCGCGCACATTCCCGCGGGGTGAGGCGCCGGGGAGGCTTGCCGCCGTCCTGCCTGATCAGGATTTCCGACCCGTCCTTGTAGTAGCGCGCCGACAAGGTCCGGGCGACATCCTGCGGACCCACCAGGCCGAAGCCAAAGCCGTTTCCGGCGGCCTGATGCTTCTCCTTGTAGCGCTGGAGATAGTTCCAGAGATGGTCGGTCAGGGTGTATTTGTCGGCCACGCGGCCGGAGTTTCCGAGGGTGTATTTCTGATCCGGGATTTCAGACTCATCACCTTCCAGATGAAGAATCTCCACGAGTTTCGGAGCCGCGTCCGGTGCCTTCATGTCAGCGAAGCGGAAGCCCTGGTCTTCGCGGAAGCCGATGATGAATATCCGCTCGCGGTGCTGGGGGGTCCAGTGGCGTCCGTCGATGACCCGGAAATCGATCGTGTAGCCAAGCTCCTGGGTCAGAACGTCCTTGATGGTCTGGAAGGTCTTGCCCTTGTCGTGGCCGACCAGGTTGCGGACGTTCTCGAGCAGGAAGGCCGCCGGGCGATGATGGGCGATGATCCGCGCCACATCGAAGAACAGCGTGCCCTGGGTCTTGTCCTCAAACCCGTGCGCCCGACCGAGCGCGTTCTTCTTGGACACGCCGGCAATGGAAAACGGCTGGCAGGGAAAGCCGGCCAGCAGCACGTCATGGGCGGGAATATCGGCGGCGTCGACGGCGCGGATATCGCCGTTGATCGGGTGATCATCGTCCGGAAAATTGGCCCGGTAGGTCTGCTGACTGTATTTGTCCCACTCGGACGTGAAGACGCAGCGGCCACCGATCGACTCGAAGCCGCGCCGCAGTCCGCCGATGCCGGCGAACAGGTCAATAAAGGTGAAGTCCGCCTCAGAGGCGTCCTTGTCGCCACGGATCAATTTCAGGCTGGGCTGAACCGGCGCACGTTTTGGCCCGGTCTCGATATAGCCAAGGTCGACCGCCTTGTCGGCGGCCGCCTGACCAGCCTGTTTCACCATGAGGGCATACTCCGACACGGTCGACTCCGCGCTTGTTCAGCGTGGCAGACTGAAGAGATTCCGCCAGGAGAACAAGTCAGGAACAACCTGATAGTGAACAGTTTTCCGAGTTCCTACCCCAGCGTCGCCCCTAAGCCCGGTCCCGCACCTTCATCGCCCCGCCGGTGCCCGTCTCCACCTCGAACCGGCCGGTGGCGCGGATCAGGTCGGACAGTTTGGCATAGCCGTAGCTGCGCTGGTCGAAGTCCGGATAGGCATTCCTGAGCCGGTTGGCGATGCCGCCGGCGGCGACCCAGCCGTCGCCGTCCTCGTCCATGTCGGCGATGACCGCGGCGATCAGGCGGGCGGCCTCTGACGGGGGGCGTTTGCCGGGGGCGGCGGCCTCGGCCTTTGCGGCCGGGGCGGCGGGGGTCGAACCGGCGGCGGCGCGGCGGCTGCGTGTGGGGGCGGCGGGGGCCTCGTCACCAACGGCGGCGGCAGCGGGGGGGCTGAGGTTCTCGGTGTAGATGAAGCGGGTGCAGGCCTGACGGAAGCTCTCGGGCGTCTTGCGCTCGCCGAAGCCGTAGACGTCGACGCCCTCTTCCCTGATGCGCGAGGCCAGACGGGTGAAGTCGGCGTCGGATGAGACGAGGCAGAAGCCGTCGAAACGGCGCGAGTGCAACAGGTCCATGGCGTCGATGACGAGGGCGATGTCGCCGGAGTTCTTGCCCTTGGTATTGGCGAAATTCTGCTGGGGCTGGATGGCGAAGCGGGCCAGGACGCGGGTCCAGCCCTGAATCTGGGCCCCCGCGAAGTCGCCGTAGATGCGCCGGGCCGAGGCCTCGCCCAGGGTGGCGATCTCGGTGAACAGGGCCTCGGCGATGCGCGGCGAGGCGTTCTCGGCGTCAATCAGGACGGCGAGGCGGCGGGGACGGTCGGACGGCTTGTGCGGGTCGGCCATGGGGTCAGCCTCCTTGGCTGGAGAGGATGTCGCGCGATCAGGGGCGGCGGGTCAACCGGCCGGAGCCGGGGCCTCAGTCGCGGGCCGGGACGATCTCCAGCCCGACGCCCGGCGCCTCGGCCGGGGCACCGACGACGACGTCGAGACGGGCGTCGAGGGTGACGCCTTCCAGCGCCCGGGTAATCAGGGCCGGGATCGGGTTGTCGGTGGGCACCGCACGGATGTCGAGGAAGAAGCCCTGCTCGCCGTCGGCCCAGCGGCCCAGCGCCAGCCACGCCGCCTTGATCGCCGGCTCGGTGGCCAGCTCACGCGACAGGTTGGCGACGAGGCCCTCGGGCGTGTCGGCGGGCCGGGCGAGTTCGGTGGGGGCCCGGTCGCGCGGGGCGGGGTTGGGCTGGCCCAGCAGGGCGGCGATGGCGTCGGGGCCCCAGCGCACGCCATAGAGCTGGCCGGGGTTCAGCACCGCCGGGTTCTGGCGCACGGTCTGGAGCAGGTCGCGGCCGGGCCAGGAGACGGCGTCGGCGTCCGGCCCCATGACCTCGGCGGCGCGCTCGGCGGCGGTGAACAGGGCGGTGGCGGGACGGCCGCCCTCCTTCGCGGTCACGGTGCGCAGGCGCAGCACATCGTCGGCGTCGTTCGCCCGCGGCATGGGCACGGCCCACAGCGGATGGTCGGGCAGGGCGGCCTCAAAGGCGGCGCGCTGCTCGGCCCCGCCGGTGGCGGCGGCGACCAGCAGCCGCTCCAGAGCGTTGAGGGGCTCGAAGGCGGGAGGGGCGGAAGGGTCGGTCATGGCTCAATCATCGTCCATCTTCAGCGCCGCGATGAAGGCTTCCTGCGGGATCTCGACCTTGCCGAACTGGCGCATGCGCTTCTTGCCGGCCTTCTGCTTCTCGAGCAGCTTCTTCTTGCGGGTGGCGTCGCCGCCGTAGCATTTCGAGGTCACGTCCTTGCGCAGGGCGCGGACC
>JBBQOK010000173.1:0-3352 GCA_038330765.1 Caulobacterales bacterium
GCCCATCTCGCCCAGCTCGGTCATGATGGCGCGGTCGAAGGTCTCGTCGCGGAAGGCCTCGACCACGCGCGGCAGCAGCTTCTCGCGGGCGTAGGAGCGCGCCGCGTCCTGGATCATCCGCTCGTCGTCGGTCAGCCGGCCCGACAGGTCCAGAGGGTCGTCCCAGCGGAAGGTCTTGTGCGGAGCGGTGGAGCCTTCGGCCATGGGGGGTCTTTCCTGAGCGTGGCTGGGGTGCGCGGCGGAATCGTCACGCGATCCCGGCTCCCCCCTGTTCTGGCGCGCGGTTTAGGCCAAAATGCTCCGGTCGGGTAGAGGGACGGCCCGACGCAGGGTAGGCTGTCGACATGATCCGGACCTTCAATCGCCTGTTCGTCGAACACCCGCGCGAGGTCGACGAAAGCTATCTGCACCATATGGCGGCCTCGTCGCGCTTCGGATTTCGCCTGCTCAAGCTGGCCGGCGCGGCCTTCCTGCACAGCGTAGTGCCGGGCCTGTGCAAGACCACGGTCTCGAAAGAGATCTGCTGCATGGCCGAGGAGGTCGGCGGTCGCGCCCGCGAGGCCAGGGAGTGCCGGATGCGCGACGCCGGGGTCTGGGACCCGGGGCTGTGACAGGGGCCCCACAGGGCCCCCTCTCCGGCGTTCGCGTCCTCGACCTGTCCCGCGTGCTCGCCGGGCCGTGGGCGACGCAGATGCTGGCCGATCTCGGGGCCGAGGTGATCAAGATCGAGCGACCCGGCGTCGGCGACGACACCCGCGCCTGGGGTCCGCCCTTCACCACGAAGATGGACGGGTCCAGGGGCGATGCGGCCTATTTCCTGTGCGCCAACCGGGGCAAGAAGTCGGTCGAGCTGGACCTGGCCACGCCGGAAGGCGCGGACATCATCCGTGAACTGAGTATTACCTGCGATGTCGTGGTCGAAAACTTCAAGACCGGCGGCCTGAAGAAATACGGCCTCGATCACGCGACTCTGTCAGCACTCAATCCGAAACTGGTCTATTGCTCGATCACCGGCTTTGGTCAGGACGGTCCCGACGCCCATCGCGCCGGCTATGACTATATGATCCAGGCCATGGGCGGACTGATGTCGATTACCGGCCAGCCGGACGGCGCGCCCGGGGCCGAGCCGATGAAGGTCGGGGTGGCGGTGGTCGACCTGTTCACCGGCCTGTATGCGTCAAACGCCATCATGGCGGCCCTGCTGCATGCCCGGGCGACGGGACAGGGACAGCATATCGACATCGCCCTGTTCGATGTCCAGGCCGCCATGCTGGCCAATCAGGCGACCAATTTCTTCGTCTCGGGCCAGACTCCGACGCGGATGGGAAACGCCCACCCCAATCTCGCGCCCTATCAGCCGTTTCCGTGCACGGACGGAATGGTGGTCATCGCCGTGGGCAATGACGGCCAATTCCGGGCGCTGGCGGGGGCGCTGGGCGCGCCCGGCCTCGGCGCCGATCCCCGCTTTCAGACCAACGCCCTGCGCATCGAGCATCGCGCGGTGATGACCGCCGAACTGTCGGCCCTGACGGCGGGCCAGACCATGGCGGCGCTGATGGCGGCGCTGGACGCAGCGGGCGTACCCTGCGGCCCGGTCAATACGGTGGATCAGGTCTTCGCCGAGCCCCAGGCGAAGCACCGCGGGCTGGAGGTGACGCAGGCCCGCGCCGATCTGTCCGCGCCGGTTCGGACGGTGGCTTCGCCCATCCGGATGTCCGCGACCCCGGTCGCCTACGACCTGCCGCCACCGGCGCTGGGCGAGCATACGGATGAAGTGCTGGGTGCGCTCGAAACAAGCCGGACCGATCTGGAGGCCTGACCAACGCTCAGTCCCGGCCTGCCGTGACGTGCCTCAGCGGGACACAGCCATGATCACCAGACAGCCCGCGAGTGGCCCCAGCAGTACGGCCAGGATGAGGATCCGCGTCAGGTTCTTCATCGACCCCAAGACGCCGTGGATTTCGCTGTCGTCCAGTTCGCCGATCTTGCCGGGCGTGTGATCGGCCATCCACCCTTCATCGTTTTCGGGCGTGAGATCTCCAAACTCGCCCTTGCGGACACGGGCGACGATGTCGCGCGCCTGAACAATCTGGAAGTCAGGTGCGGTGATCCGCACGCCACCCAGCGCGATCTGCAGGTGCGGCGCGCTGTTGGCCATTTCCCGATCGGCGACCAGGGCGTCGATGCCATGCTGCCTCAGCAGACCGACCGCCAGTTCGGCTTCGGGCAGGCTCGAGAACCGGGCGACTTCGAGACGATCCATGGGTCAGACCGCGGGCTGTCGGAGCATCGCCCGGTCGGCGTAGGCCTTGATCTCGATCACATAGCCGTCCGGATCGGAGACATAGAGTTTGGCGACGTCTTCTTCACGACGCGGCGGCATCGGCAGAGGCGCGGACGCCCGCTCGATCCGCGCCAGCCAGGCCGGCCATTCGTCCCAGCCCACCGTCGCGCCGAAGTGCATCGCGTCGCGGTAAGGTGACGGCGTGACGGCCTTGGGCAGGCGATGCAGCGTGAGCTGGATGCCGAATATCCAGACGTCGATCCAGCCCGGCGTGCGCCGCCCGACCCGGCCGCCCAGAACCCCGCAATAGAAGGCCTCTGAAACGTCCGGATCCGTGACCGAAAGGGACAGATGAGGAATCGCGAGAGTCTGGTCCGGCATCTCGCCTCGCGCCCCCTAAAGGTCCAGCAATGCCCGCGCCGGGTCTTCGAGCAGGTCCTTGATCCGTACAAGGAAGGTCACCGCCTCCTTGCCGTCGACCATGCGGTGGTCGTAGCTCAGGGCCAGATACATCATCGGCCGGATCACCACCTGACCGTCCACCGCCATCGGGCGCTGGACGATGTTGTGCATGCCGAGAATGCCCGACTGCGGCGCGTTGAGGATCGGCGTCGACATCAGCGAGCCATAGGTGCCGCCGTTGGTGATGGTGAAGGTGCCGCCCTGCAGCTGGTCGAGGGTCAGGTCGCCGTCGCGGGCCGCCTTGCCCAGCGCCGCGATGCCTTTCTCGATGCCCGCCAGCGACAGTGTGTCCGCGTCGCGCAGGACCGGGACGACGAGGCCCTTCTCGGTGCCGACGGCGACGCCGATGTCATAGTGGTTCTTGTAGATGATATCGGTGCCGTCGATCTCGGCGTTGACCGCCGGATAGTCCTGCAGGGCCTGCACCACCGCGCGGGTGAAGAAGCTCATGAAGCCCAGCTTCACGCCGTGGCGCTTCTCGAACACCTCCTTGTACTGGCTACGCAGGGCCATGACGTTGGTCATGTCCACCTCGTTGAAGGTGGTCAGCTGGGCGGCGGTGTTCTGCGATTCCTTCAGGCGGCGGGCGATGGTCTGGCGCAGGCG
>JBBQOK010000174.1:0-3325 GCA_038330765.1 Caulobacterales bacterium
TCACGCGCACGGACGTCGCCCAGTCAGAAGCTCGCCTCGCCCAGTCAGAAGCGGATCTCGCCAACGCCCAGGCCCAGCTCTCGGTGTCCCGTGCTGCTTACGCCGCCGTGGTGGGCCAGGCACCCGCCAACCTCGCACCGATGCCCGTTTTGCCCGGCGTCCCCACAGATTTTGACGCCGCTCTGGACGTGGCGCTTCAGGACAACCCGGGCATTCGCGCCGCCGCCTATGGACTCCGGGCGGCCGAAGCCAGCGTCGCCGCCGCCAAGGCCGAGTATCTGCCTTCGGCTCGCCTAACCGCCTCCTATGGCGGTTCGACCGGCGATATTGGCCGGTTTGAGGACATCGCCGACAACACACGGTTGACCGCCGGAGCCACCCTGTCGGTTCCGCTGTTCACCGGCGGACTGAACAGCTCGCGCGTGGCCCAGGCCCACGAACGCGCCAACGTTGCCCAGATCAATGTCGAAGGCGAGCGCCGCAACACCCTGCAGGCCGTCAGCTCCGCCTACGCCCAGACCCTGTCGGCGCGCGCCAGCCTGCAGGCCGGTGCCGAGGCCGTTCGCGCCGCGACCGTCGCGGCCGAGGGCGTCCGTCAGGAGGCCCAGGTCGGCCTGCGTACCACGCTCGACGTGCTGAACCAGGAACTCGAGCTCCGCAACGCTGAAGTCACCCTCGCCAGCTCGCGCCGTAACGAATACGTCGCCCAGGCCAATCTGCTGGCCGCCATGGGCCGTCTGGAAGGGCCGGATCTCGACCCAACGCTGGAACGCTATGATCCCGCCGACAACTTTGAGCGGGTCCGCAATCGCGGAGCCCTGCCGTGGGACGGTCTGATCGAGGCCATCGACCGCATTGCGGCTCCGCCGATCATGCCGGCCAACGACGCCGAGGACGCACCGATCGACCAGCAGCTCAAGTCCGAGATCATCCAGACCGCGCCCCGCGCCTGACGCGCGGTGGATCGCGCGTTGGGCGACTCCGGCGCGGTCGGTTAACCTGAGACGCGAAAAACGCCCGTTGATTCCAGCGGGCTGAGATGCGACGACATCGGGGCGGGGCAGGGGCCGCAGTCCCTCGCGTCGCATGCAATCAGACTTTAAGCGTTCGCCGCGCGCCCGGGGTTACGACATGACCGACCAGACCGCCCAGGAACCGACGATGGAGGAAATCCTGGCGTCGATCCGCCGGATCATTTCCGAAGACGACGCGCCCGCTGAAACGGCCCCGGCACCACCCGCTGCCGCGCAACCGGAGCCCGAGGCTGCGCCTGAGTCTGCCCCTGAACCGGTCGCGGCTGAGGCTGAATCTGAAGCTGAAGCCGTCTCGCCGGCGATGATGCACGAAGCCGCCTCGGTGCAGGAGCCCGCCGCGTCTGAGGACGATGTGCTGGAGCTGACCGACACCTATCAGGCCCCCGCCGAAAGCATCGGCGATCTCGATGTCTCGCCTGTTGACCCCGAGGTCGATCCGTTCCCGGTCGAGGCTGTCAGCGAATCGGTGTTCTCGGCCGGGCCGGAACATCCCGCCGACACCACCAGCTCCGCTGCCCCGGCGGCCTATGACACCCTGGTGGGTGACAGCGCCGCGGCCAGCGCCGCTTCCGCCTTCGCCGGCTTGGCCTCATCCCTGAAGAAGCCCGAACCCATGGAAACCTCGACCCCTACCGGCCCGACGCTCGACGAACTGGCCCGCGCGCTGCTGCGTCCGATGTTGAAGGAATGGCTGGACTCGAATCTGCCGACCATCGTCGAGGCCCAGGTACGCAAGGAAGTCGAACGCATTGCCCGCAACGCCGGCTAGCTTCACCTGCGACCTGATCAAGGCTAGATCATTCCGGGGCGGCTCCAGTCGGAGCCGCCCTTTCTCATTGCCGAAACAACACCTCCCATGCTCGACAAAACCTTCGATCCCACCGCCGCCGAACCCCGCCTGTATGCGTCGTGGGAGGCCAGCGGGGTGTTCGCACCGAAAACTGATGGTGCCGCCGAGGCCTATTCGATCGTCATTCCGCCGCCGAATGTGACGGGCTCGCTGCACATCGGCCACGCGCTGAACAACACCCTGCAGGACATCCTGGCCCGCTATCACCGGATGAAGGGAAAGGCGGTGCTGTGGCTGCCCGGCACGGACCACGCCGGTATCGCCACCCAGATGGTGGTCGAGCGCCAGCTGGCCGCCGAGGGCAACATGAGTCGGCGCGAGATGGGCCGCGACGCCTTCATCGAGAAGGTCTGGGAATGGAAGGCCACCAGCGCCGGTTCGATCCAGCAGCAGTTGCGACGCCTCGGCGCGTCCTGCGACTGGTCGCGCGAACGCTTCACCCTCGACCCGGACCTTCAGATCGCCGTCCGCAAGGTCTTCGTCCAGTTGCACAGGGACGGCCTGATCTATCGCGACAAGCGGCTGGTCAACTGGGACCCGCATTTCCAGACCGCCATCTCGGACCTTGAGGTCGAACAGCGCGAGATGGATGGCAGCTATTGGCATTTCGCCTATCCGCTGGCCGACGGCGTCACCTACGAGCACCCGGTCGCGTGGGACGGCGACGGCCAGCCAACGGAACAAGAGACGCGGAGCTACATCGTCGTCGCCACCACGCGCCCCGAGACCATGTTGGGCGATACCGGCGTCGCCGTGCATCCGGACGATCCGCGCTATGCGGGGCTGGTCGGCAAGGATGTGATTTTGCCCATCACCGCCCGCCGCATCCCCATCGTCGCTGACGCCTATGCCGATCCGGCCAAGGGCTCGGGTGCGGTGAAGATCACGCCTGCCCACGATTTCAACGACTTCCAGGTCGGCAAGCGAGCCGGGCTGGCGGCGCTGAATGTCATGGATGCGTTCGGTCGCGTCACCGCCGCCGACACGCCGGACGTGCCCGCCGAATACGAGGGCATGGACCGCTTCGCTGCGCGCAAGGCTATCGTAGCGCGGGCGGAGGCTGAGGGCTGGCTGAAGGAGATCGAGAAGACCCGCCACGTGATCCCGCACGGGGACCGCTCCGGCGTGGTCATCGAGCCTTGGCTGACGGACCAGTGGTACGTCGACGCCCACACTCTGGCCCAGCCAGCCATCAAGGCGGTCGAGCAGGGCGACACGGTGTTCGAGCCGAAGAGCTATGAGAAGATCTATTTCGAATGGCTGCGCAACATCGAGCCGTGGTGCATTTCGCGCCAGCTCTGGTGGGGCCACCGCATCCCGGCCTGGCTCGGGCCGATTCTGGAAGATGGTGTGCTGAACTATGGCCGTCAGCAGGTCTTCGTTTCTGAAACTGAAGCTGAGGCGCTGGAACAGGCCAACGCCTACTACGGGCAGCAGGTGA
>JBBQOK010000175.1:0-3278 GCA_038330765.1 Caulobacterales bacterium
CCCCCCGTCGTCCTGGACGTTGTCTTCAACTGTGGTGGTCTGGTCGCTCATGCAAAGAACTCACGGGCCTTGATCAGGGCGTCGACAAAGGCGTCGGCGTCCTCTGTGGTGTTATATAGGGCGAAGCTGGCGCGGGCGCTCGACGTGACGCCGAATCGCCTCGACAGCGGCTCTGCACAGTGCAGGCCGGCGCGGACGGCGACGCCGTAACGATCCATCACCTGGGCGATGTCGTGGGCGTGGGCACCCTCGACGGTGAAGGTCATGATCGCGCCCTTCCCCTGCGCCGTGCCGATCTCGCGGAACCAGTTCAGTCCGGCCAGCCTCTCCCGGGCCCGCTGATAGACGGCCTGTTCATGGACGGCGACGGCGGCGCGGTCGAAGCGCATGAACCACTCCAGCGCCGCGCCGAGGCCGATGGCCTCGAGGATCGGCGGCGTCCCCGCCTCGAACCGGTGCGGGATGCCGGCGTAGGTCACGGCCTCCTCGGTCACCGTGGCGATCATCTCGCCCCCGCCCTGCCAGGGCGGCAGGGCGTCCAGGGCCGCGCGCTTGCCGTACAAGCCGCCGATGCCGGTCGGGCCGTACAGCTTGTGACCGGTGAAGACATAGAAGTCGGCGTCGAGGGCCTGAACGTCCGGGCTGCAGTGCACCGCACCCTGGCAGCCGTCGACCAGCAACAGCGCCCCGGCCGCATGGGCCAGGTCGGCGATGGCCCGCACGTCGTTCACCGTGCCCAGCACGTTCGACATATGGGTCACCGCCACCAGCCGCGTCCTGGGCCCGATCAGCGCGGCGAGACCGGCCATGTCCAGCGAGCCGTCGTCGAGCACCGGCGCCCATTTCAGGACCGCGCCCCGGGCCTCGCGCAGCATGTGCCAGGGCACGATATTGGCGTGATGCTCCATCTGGGTGACGATGATCTCGTCGCCGGGCTGGATGGATTGTCCGATCCCCGCCGCCACCAGATTGATCGCCTCGGTCCCGCCCTTGGTCCAGACGATCTGATCAGCACTTTCGGCATTGAGGAACCGCGCCACCGTCTCGCGCGCGGCCTCGAAGGCCTCGGTTGTCTCATTGGCCAGGGTGTGCAGGCCGCGATGCACGTTGGCGTAGGAGTGCTCCATCGCCGCCGTCATGGCGTCGATCACCGCCCGCGGCTTCTGCGCCGAGGCCGCCGAGTCCAGATAGACCAGCGGCCTGCCGTTCACCTGCCGCGACAGGATCGGGAACTGCCCGCGGGCAGCATAGGGGTCGAAGGTCCTCACAGTCGAGCCGTCAGCCATTCCCGCACCACCTCTCTCGCGCCGTCATGTTCGATCCGGTCGACGACCTCGATCAGGAAGGCCTGCGTCAGCAGCGCTCGCGCCTCGTCCGCCGGCAGGCCGCGCTGCTGCATGTAGAACAGTGCCGCCTCGTCCAGATTGCCGACCGTATTTCCGTGCGCGCACTGCACGTCGTCGGCATAGATTTCCAGCTCCGGCTTGGCGTCCACCTCGGCCCGCTCGCCCAGGATCAGGGCGTGATGGCCCATCCGCGCGTCGGTGCCGTCGGCCCCGCGCTCGACGATGATCTTGCCCTGGAACACGCCGCGCGCCGTGTCTCGCACGACGCCCTTGGTCAGCTGCGAGGTGACGCCGTTTAGCCCCGCATGGGAGACCACGCTGGTCAGGTCGGCATGGCGCGCCCCGTCCAGCAGATACAGGCCGTCGATGCGAACCTCGGCTCCGTGCCCCGGATGGGACAGTCGCGTCTCGTGGCGTTGCAGTTTCGCGCCCGTGGTCAGCACCGTCTGGGAGAAATGCGCGCCCTCGCCCAGCGTCACCTCGGCGGCCGAGATCGATACGGCGTCCTCGGCGTCGTCCTCGATCACCACCCGAACCAGCCGCGCCCCGGCGCCGACTTTGATGTTCAACGCGACATTGGAAACATAGCCCGCCGCCAGTCCTTCATAGCTTTCCAGCAGCAGCAGCGACGCCCCCGCCTTGACCTCGACCGCCACGCTCGCCTGATGCCCCGCGCCGTCGGCGGTCGAGACAAAGCGCAGCCGCGCGACATGGTCGCCGGGCCCCTCTGCCGTCACGCCCGGCAAACCATCGCAGCGGCCGTTGACCACCGCCCGCTCATCCCCGCCCAGCGCCGCGAACGGCCCGCCCGGCGAGACATCGGCTTGCGGCGACACCGGCGGCGTCTCGCGCAGAACGCGGTGCAGGTCGGTATATTTCCACGCCTCGACCCGGCGGGTCGGGAACGAGGACGGATCACGCAGGTCGATGGCGATATTCATGCCGGTCCCCGTGCGGCTCCCTTCCCCCTCGATGGGGGAAGGTTCAGGGATGGGGGTGGAGGCTGGCCATTTCCGGACAGGGCGCAGGAGGCCTCATCGATGACTGCGCCGTACACGCCAATCCCGGCGTGGCTGGAGCGCGCACCCCCACCCAACCCTCCCCCGGCGTGGGGGAGGGCTCTGCGTGGCGCGTCAGCCCCGCCAGATTTCACGCCGAGCACCAACCTCACGCTGCCTCCGGCAGATACTTGTCGTACCCTTCCGCCTCCAGCTGGTGCGCCAGTTCCGGCCCGCCCGAGGCGACGATCCGGCCCCCGGCCAGCACATGCACCCGGTCGGGTTTGATGTAGTCGAGCAGCCGCTGATAGTGGGTGATCACCAGCATGGCCCGGTCGGGACGGCGCATTGCATTGACCCCGTCGGCCACGATCCGCAGGGCGTCGATGTCGAGGCCGGAATCCGTCTCGTCGAGGATCAGCAGCGACGGCTCCAGCAGGGCCATCTGCAGGATTTCCATCCGCTTCTTCTCGCCACCCGAGAAGCCGACGTTGAGCGGCCGTTTCAGCATGTCGAAATCCATCTTCAGCGCCGCCGCCGCCGCCTTGACCATCTTCAGGAAGGCGGGGGCCGAGACCTCGTCCTCACCCCGCGCGCGCTTCTGGGCGTTCAGAGCCGTTCGCACGAACGTCAGGGCCGGAACGCCGGGAATTGCGATCGGATACTGGAACGACAGGAACACGCCAGTGGCCGCCCGCTCGGCGGGATCGAGACCCAGCAGGTCCTCGCCCTTCCACGACACGGCCCCCTCGGTCGCCTCATAGCCGGGCCGCCCGGCCACGGCATAACCGAGCGTCGACTTGCCCGCCCCGTTCGGCCCCATGATGGCGTGCACCTCGCCCGCCGGAACGTCGAGCGTCAGGCCCTTGAGGATGGGTTTGTCACCGATGGTGACGTGGAGGTTGGAGATGGTGAGCATGGTCGTTTCAGGCGT
>JBBQOK010000176.1:0-3185 GCA_038330765.1 Caulobacterales bacterium
CGCCCCGGCAACACCAGCGGCCGGTCCGTTGGCCCTTTGGTGGGGCCGGCGCGCGCCGTCCGCAGAGCAACTGGACGGGCTGTGCCGCGCCGCACCGGTCGTCAGCGTCCGCACAACCGTCAACGCCTTGCCGGCGTCATGCGAAGCACGGCTGGTGCTGGACGGGGTGGACTATGCGCGGGGTGGGGCGGTCGAGCTGTGGCGTGAAGGACCGCCGTCGGCGAACCGCTGGCGGGCCGTCTGGTCGGCACAGGTGCGCGGCGACCGGCCGTGGAGCCGGATCGGCGACCCGGAAGTCAGTGATAGCGGCGGATGAGCCCGACCAGCTTGCCCTGAACCTCGACCTGGTCGGGGCCGAAGATGCGGGTCTCATAGTTGCGGTTGGCCGGCTCCAGGGCGATGGAGGCTCCCTTTTTGCGCAGGCGTTTCAGCGTAGCTTCTTCACCCTCGACCAGGGCCACGACGATCTCGCCCGAGTTGGCGGTGTCGACCGATTTAATGATGACAAGGTCGCCGTTCAGGATACCGGCCTCGATCATCGAATCGCCCTCGATCTCGAGCAGATAGTGTTCGCCCGCGCCCAGCATGGCTTCCGGCACCGGATAGCGGGCGGTTTCGTGTTCGATGGCGGCGATCGGCGTGCCGGCGGCGATCTTGCCCATCAGCGACAGCTCGCGCGTGTCGTTGGCGGCTTCCACCGCCCGCAGTCGTCCGCCACCCTCGATGACGCCCGGGGTGAAGCCTGCCCGGCCGCGCGGTGCGCCCTGGGTCGCCTGTTCCGGCAGCTTCGTCACTTCCAGGGCCCGGGCGCGGTGGGCGAGGCGGCGGATGAAGCCGCGCTCCTCCAGCGCCGTGATCAGCCGGTGGATGCCCGATTTGGACGCCAGATCCAGCGCCTCCTTCATCTCGTCGAAGGAGGGGGAGACGCCCGTTTCCTGAATCCGCTCATGGATGAACATCAGGAGTTCGTGCTGTTTGCGCGTGAGCATGGCGTCGTATCGTCCAGAACAAGGCGTGAACCGTTGCCGATGTTCTGTAAGTGTTCTTGCCTAATGTCAACTTAACGGCGGGAACGGGAGGAGCTGGGACTTGAACCACATCCTTCCGGCCCATTGGCAGGTGCACTATTCAGCGATGCTCTCGCTCCCGCTGGGAAGATGCAGCAGGTTTAAACGGCCAGCAGCGCCCTCGTCGCCGCCTCGACGTCGGCCTGACGCATCAGGCTTTCGCCAACCAGAATCGCCTGCGCACGGGCGACCGACACCCGCGCCACGTCGTCCGGGGTGAAGATGCCGCTCTCGGCGATCAGCAGGGCGCGGACGGGGCTCAGCATGGCGAGTCGCTCAGTTACCGCCAGATCAACCTCGAAGGTCCGCAGCGACCGGTTGTTGATCCCCATCAGGTCCCCGCCCAGCGCGCTGGCGCGGGCCATCTCGGCCTCGTCATGGGTCTCGATCAGGGCGTCCATGCCGAAGCGTTCGGCCTCGGCCAGAAGGTCGGCGGCGAGGTGGTCGTCGATCATGGCGAGGATGATCAGGATGCAGTCGGCGCCCAGGGCGCGGCTCTCGGCCACCTGCCAGGGATCGACGAGGAAATCCTTGCGCAGACAGGGCAGGGCGGTCGCGTCGCGGGCGGCGGCGAGGAAGGCGTCGTCGCCCTGAAAGCTGGGTCCGTCGGTCAGCACCGACAGGCAGGACGCCCCGCCGCGCTCATAGGCGCGGGCGAGGGCCGGCGGATCGAAATCGGCCCGGATCAGGCCCTTGGACGGGCTGGCCTTCTTGATCTCGGCGATCAGCGCCGGACGGCCGGGCGCGGCGCGGCGTTCGAGGGCGGCGCGGAAACCGCGCGGGGCGGATGCCTGACGCGCCAGAGCCTCGACGGCGTCCTGCGGGGTCGCCGCCTTTCGTGCGGCCACCTCGATACGCTTGTAGGCGGCGATGCCGGCGAGAACGTCGCTCACGCGGGGTCTTCCTCGATGACGGCGTTGGTGGCCTCGACCAGATCAGCCAGGGCCTTGGCCGCGCGACCATCGTCGATGACGGCGGCGGCCAGTCTCGCGCCCTCGGCCAGATCGGTGGCACGGTCGGCGACGACCAGGGCGGCGGCGGCATTCAGCAGGACGATGTCGCGATAAGCACCCTTCGCCCCGTCCAGCAGGCCGCGCAGGGCGACGGCGTTCTCCTCCGCGTCGCCGCCACGCAGGTCCTCGATCGAGGCGCGCGGCAGGCCGGCGTCCTCAGGCGTGACGGTGAAGCGGCGGACCATGCCGTCCTTCCATTCCGCTACCTCGGTCTCGCCCGTAGTGGTCAGTTCGTCGAGGCCTTGTCCGTGCACGGTCCAGGCCCGGGTCGCGCCCAGCCGGCCCAGCACCTCGGCCAGCGGCTCCAGCAGGCGGGGGTCGTAGACGCCCATGATCTGACGTTTGGCGCCCGCAGGGTTGGACAGCGGCCCCAGCAGGTTGAACACCGTGCGGAAACCGATCTCGGCGCGGACCGGCCCGACGTGGCGCATGGCCCCGTGGTAGGCGGGGGCGAACAGGAAGGCGATGCCGGCGTCGTCCAGCGAGCGGCGCTGTTGGGCCGGGTTGGCGGCCAGATTGACGCCCAGCACCGACAGCACGTCCGACGAGCCGGATTTTGAGCTCATGGCCCGGTTGCCGTGCTTGGCGACCTTCAGGCCCGCCCCGGCCAGAACCAGAGCTGCGGCGGTGGAAATGTTGAAGGTGTGTTGGCCATCGCCGCCGGTGCCGCAGGTGTCGATGACGTCGTACGGATGGTCCAGCGTCAGGGCTGCCTCGCGCATGGCGGTGGCGAAGGCGGCGATTTCCTCGACGGTCTCGCCACGGATACGCAGGGCGGTGACCGCGGCGGCGACCTGGGCCGGGGTCGGCTCGCCCCTCAGGCAGGCGGCGAAGAAGGTATGGGCCTCGTCGGCCGACAGCACGCGGCCGTCGACGAGCTTGGCCAGAAGGGGCTTGAAACCGTCGGCCATCTCAGACCATCGCCCGGCGTTTGATGTTGGCCAGGTCGAGGAAGTTGGCGAGCAGATCGTGGCCGTGCTCGGTGGCGATGGACTCGGGGTGGAACTGGACCCCGTGCAGCGGGCGGGCGCGGTGCGCCAGGCCCATGATTTCGCCGTCATCGGTCCAGGCGGTGATTTCGAGCGCCTCGGGGAGGGTTTCGCGG
>JBBQOK010000177.1:0-3170 GCA_038330765.1 Caulobacterales bacterium
CCGCCCCGAAGCGCTCGGAAGCCGCGATCACGGCGGAGCGAAGGCGTTCAGCCGAAAATTCATCAAGGCTCCCTACGGCGAAAGCACGGGGGCCACACACACGGTTCCGGGCCGAACGCCCGCGCTCCGCCGACCTCCCCAACCTTTCCGGGTGCCAACCCGGAAAGCGCAGAGTCGTGCCTGCCCCTCGCCTCCACTTTGACAACCAAATCCGAAACGGCCAGCAAGGCCCCATGACGCCGCCGCGCATCTTCATCGACGCCGACGCCTGCCCGGTGAAGGACGAGGTCTACCGCGTGGCGGGCCGCTATGGCCTGCACGTGTTCGTGGTCTCCAACGCCTTCGTCAACACGCCGCGCGAGGCGTGGATCGAGCGGGTTCTGGTCGACGCCGGCCCCGATGTCGCCGACGACTGGATCGCCGAACGCGCCGGGCCGGGCGACATCGTCATTACCTCCGACATCCCCCTGGCCGACCGCTGCCTGAAGGCCGGGGGCCAGGCCCTGAAATCAAACGGCCAGCCCTTCACCCCCGACTCGATCGGTTCGGCGTTGGCCGGCCGGATGGTCGGCGAACACCTGCGCTCCATCGGCGTCGCCACCAGCGGGCCGCCGCCCTTCGGCCCCAAGGACCGCTCGGCCTTCCTGCAGGCGCTGGACCGCGCCGTGGTCACGGCCCGGCGGGCGGTGCGATGATGACCGTCATTCCCGAGACCGAGCTGGAGTTCCGCTTCTTCCGCGCCGGCGGCCCCGGCGGTCAGAACGTCAACAAGGTCGCCACCGCCCTGCAGATGCGCTTCGACGTGCGCAACTCCCCGTCGCTGACCGAGGCGGTCAAGGCGCGGCTGATGAAGCTGGCGGGCAGCCGACTGACGCTCGACGGCGTCATCCTGATCACCGCCGTCCGCTTCCGCACCCAGGAACGCAACCGCGCTGACGCCCTCGAACGGTTGCAGGGCCTCGTCGACAAGGCCTCGATCGCGCCGGTCTATCGCGTGCCGACCCGGCCCACGCGCGCCTCGAAGGAGCGCCGTCTCGAGGGCAAGGCCAAACGGTCGACCATAAAGAGCGGTCGCGGCAAACCCGGCGTGTCGGACTAGGCCGGACCTATTCGGCCGGACGGAACAGCAGGGCGGCGACCTTGCCTGTCTCGTTGAAGCCGATCACCCACTGGGTCTCGGCATTGGCGAAGATCACCGAGAATAGGTCTGCACCACCCTGATTGCCGACGAATCCCACCGAGACCAGCGGACCGAACCCCTGGACGACCGGTGTGACGACCGCTTCCTGCTCGCGGACCTTGCCCGCGAGGTCGTCGGTCATCAGGGAATAGTCGATCTTTCCGGCCTGGGCGCCGGCGATGATGGTCCGCAGCGTCTCTTCAGCGGCCGGATTGGCCGCAGCCTCGGCCTCGACCTCGGCGGGCACCGGGCTGGCCGGAGCCGCCGCGCGCTGGGCAGGCGGGCCGTCGAAGGTGTTGGGCATCGACCCTGCGGCCACCTGGGCGTGGGCGGCGGCGGGCGCGAACAGAAGGGCGGCGGCAAGCAAAAGCGGCTTCATGGGATCGTCTCCAGACTGGTCTCAGACGATGATAGGCCAAAGCGACAGAACGAGGGCGGCGATCGAGGCCCCCGTCGCCACGGTCACACAGACGATCACCCAGGCCGGGGTCCGGGTCTCGCGGATAACGACGGTCTGGGCCGTCGGCGGGTTCTGGGCCAGCTTCGACAGGGCCTTCAGCGTCGCCCTCAGTTCCTCGATCGCATCACGGATCTGCGCCTGCGGTCCCAGTTCGCGGCGGATCCAGCGCTCGACCACCGGCTGGGACGCGGCCCACAGATCGTGATCGGGATTGAGCCGCCGCGCCACGCCCTCGACCGAAACCATGGTCTTCTGCAGCAGGATCAGCTCGGGCCGCAGATGCATGTCGAACAGGGCGGTGATCTCGAACAGCTGGCCCAGCAGCCGGCCCATCGACACCTTCGAGGCCGCCTTGCCGATGACCGGCTCGCCCACGGCTCTCAGCGCCTGGGCAAAGGCCTCGACCGAATGCTGCGGCGGCACATAGCCGGCCTCGAAATGCACCCGCGAGATGCGGTCGTAGTCTCGGCTCAGGAAGCCCCACAGGATCTCGGCCAGATAGCGCCGCTCCGCCGGCCCCAGCCGCCCGACGATGCCGAAGTCGATCGCCGTGAGCTCGGCCGGGGCGTGGCAGAACAGATTGCCCTCATGCAGGTCGGCGTGGAAGGTGCCGTAGTCCAGCGCCTGGGTCAGGAAGGCCTGCACCACATTGTCGGCCAGGGCGTTGCGATCCAGCCCCGGCTGCTCCGCCGCGGCCGGATCGGTCATGGCCACGCCCGGAGCCCATTCCAGCGTCAGCACCCGCTTGCCGACCCCGTCCCAGACCACCGCCGGTGCCGTCATATGGCCCCCGTCCATATCGCGGGCCTTGTCCATAATGTCCTTGAGCTCGGACGCCGCCGCCGCCTCCAGCCGCATGTCCAGTTCCAGCTGCAGGGCCCGGGCGATGGTCTCGACGAAGGCGGACGGCTCCAGCCGCCGCGCCGGGGCGACAAACCGCACCGCCAGCCGGGCGGCCAGTCGCATCGAATCCAACCCCTGCGCCACCCGCCGCTCGACGCCGGGCCGCAGCACCTTGACCGCCACCTTGCGTCCGTCGGCCAGCCAGGCCGGATGCGCCTGGGCCAGCGAGGCGGCGGCGACCGATGGCCCGAAATCCGTAAACAGCGACTCGACCGACCGCCCCAGCGACCGCTCGACCTCGCGCCGGGCCTGATCCAGCGGGAACGGCGCCAGGGCGTCCTTCAGGCGGCCCAGGTCGCGGGCGAACTCGACCCCGAAGATGTCGGCGCGGGTGGCCAGCACCTGCCCCAGCTTGATCGCCACGGGACCGAGGTGCTCAAACGCCTTGCCCAGCCTTTGCCCGGGCCGGCCCTCGCGGCCCTCCCGCCCGGCGAAGGCGTGCAGCAGATGAGCGATCCAGCGCACCCAGACCGGCAGCAGCGGCGTGATCTCGCGTGGCACCAGCGCGTCGTGCCGGACCAGCACCCAGCCCCAGCCGAGCAGGCGCACGGCGGCGCCGACCGGCCGGCGCACCGCCACGGTGGCGGGCGGCGGCGGCGGGGTCGCGGGGTCGATCCGGCGGGTCAG
>JBBQOK010000178.1:0-3141 GCA_038330765.1 Caulobacterales bacterium
CGAGCACGGCGAGGGATTGCTGGGCCGCCTTTATCGCAAGGTGGCCACGCCGGTCATCCGCTCGCGCCGCAGCGCCTGGACCTTCCTGATCGTCGTCGGCCTCGCCACCCTTCTGTCGATGTCGATGTTCGGCTTCCGGGCAGTGCCGGTGAAGCTGCTGCCGTTCGACAACAAGTCCGAGCTGCAGGTCGTGCTGGACATGCCCGAAGGAACCAGCCTCGAGACCACCGAACGCACGCTGGCCGGGGCCGCGGCCGTGGCGGGAACCCTGCCCGAGGTGGAGTCGCTGGAGAGCTATGCCGGGACCGCAGCGCCGTTCAATTTCAACGGCCTGGTGCGCCACTACTTCCTTCGCGCGGGCGCTGAACAGGGCGACCTGGCGGTGATGCTCGCACCCAAGGGTGAGCGCGACCGCAGCAGCCACGCCATCGCCCTCGACCTGCGCCGCCGCCTCGCCGAATTGCCGTTGCCGGCCGGGTCCTCGCTCAAGGTGGTCGAGGCCCCGCCGGGGCCGCCGGTGCTGGCGACCCTCCTGGCCGAGGTCTACGGCCCCGATCCCGCCACGCGCCGCGCCGTCGCCGCCGAGCTGGAGACCCTGTTCCGCGCCCAGTCGTCAGTGGTCGACGTGGACAACAGCTATGGCGTCCGTCGCCCGGTTCTTCGCCTGATCCCCGATCGCGAGAAGATCGAGCGCTTCGGCCTGTCCGAGCGCGAGGTGCATGACTCCATCGCCGCCGTCATGGGCGGCCAGATCCTGGGCTACGCCGCGCGCGACGACGGGCGGACCCCGGTGGAGATCGCCGTCCGCCTGCCCCAGTCGGCCCGGACGTGGAACGAACAGATGGCCGTGATGCCGGTGGCCGTGACCACCATCGATGGCGGCCGGAGGCTGGTCGAACTGGGCGAGGTGGTTGAGGCTCGCAACGAACTCGCCAGCTGGCCCGTCTACCGCCGCGATGGCCGGGCCGCAGAGATGGTCACCGCCGAACTGGCCGGCCAGTTTGAGGCCCCGATCTATGGCATCATGGCCATCGACGCCGCCATCAAGGCGCACGACTGGAAGGGTCTGCCGCGCCCCGAGGTCCGCCTCAACGGGCAGCCCACAGACGAGACGGTTCCCAGCGTACTGTGGGACGGCGAATGGGAAATCACCTGGGTGACCTTCCGTGACATGGGCGCCGCCTTCGGCGTGGCCCTGCTGGGGATCTATGTTCTCGTCGTCGCCCAGTTCAAGGATTTCCGCATTCCGCTGGTGATCCTGACGCCCATCCCCCTGACCCTGATCGGCATCGTCATCGGCCATATGCTGTTCGGCGCACCCTTCACCGCCACCTCGATGATCGGATTCATCGCCTTGGCGGGGATCATCGTGCGGAATTCCATTCTGTTGGTCGACTTCATCCGTCACGCCCGAACGCCGGGACGGCCGCTGCGCGAGGTGCTGCTGGAGGCCGGGGCGATCCGCTTCAAGCCGATCCTGCTCACCGCCCTGGCGGCCATGATCGGCGCTGCCGTGATCCTGTTTGACCCGATCTTCCAAGGTCTGGCGATCTCGCTACTCTTCGGTCTGATATCCTCGACGATTCTGACGGTGCTGGTGATCCCGGCCATCTATATCGCGTTGAAGGACGATGGCCGCCCCTTGGTTGGGTCGGAACCTGCGGAAGAGACGCCATGACCGACGCCCTCCCCAGGCCAAACGCGGCCGCCCTGGCCGAACTTGAAGCGAGCGCCGCCCCGGCTGCACGCCTGATGCGGCTGTTCGCCAATGAACAGCGTCTGATGCTGATGTGCCGGCTGATTGACGGCGACTGCGCCGTCGGCGAGCTGGCTGGCTTCGTCGGCCTGTCGCAATCGGCCTGTTCGCAGCACCTTGCCCGCCTGCGCGACGCCGGCGTCATCGCCCCGCGCCGCGACGCACAGACCATCTACTACGGCATCGTCGATCCGGCCGCCGCCCGGGTCATCACCCTGCTCTGCGACATCTATCGCGACAATCCGAAGGGACAGACTCCATGAGCTATTTCCACGCCCGCACCGTCGAAGGCGATTTTGACGCCATCGTCGAGCGCACCCGTGCGGCCTTGCAGAAGCATGGCTTCGGCGTCCTAACCGAGATCGACGTCCAGGCCACACTGAAGACCAAGATCGGCCAGGACTTCCGCCCCTACCGCATCCTCGGGGCCTGCAACCCGGTCATGGCCTACGAGGCCCTGACAATGGAGCCCCACGTCGGCGTCATGCTGCCGTGCAATGTCGTGGTCCAGGCGGTCGAAGGGGGAGTGGAGGTGTTCGCGGTTGATCCGGCGAGTTCGATGAGCGCGATCAACAATGCCACCCTGCTTCAACATGCCAACCAGGTCGGCAAACACCTCAATGCCGCCGTCGACGATATCTGATCCCTGTCCAGGGAAACTGCATGACCAATTTCTATGACCGTCATGTCCTGCCCCGCCTGATCGGCTGCGCCTGCGGGGCCGGGCCGATCCGGCGGCAGCGGGTCAAGATCGTCCCCCGTGCCCGGGGACGCGTGCTCGAACTCGGGATCGGCGGCGGTCTTAACCTGGCCTTCTACGACCCGAACCGGGTCGATAGCGTCACGGGCATCGATCCGTCTGATAGCCTGCGCCGCCTGGCGGAGGCTGCCCCCCGACCCGCGAACCTGAGAGTCGAAATCGTGGCCGGACAAGCCGAGGCACTGCCGTTCGACAACCAGAGCTTCGACACTGTCGTGTGCACCTTCACGCTCTGCTCGGTGCATACCCCTGCCGCCGTTCTGGCCGAGGCCCGCCGGGTGCTCAAATGTTCCGGCACCTTCCTGTACAGCGAACATGGTCTCTCACCCGATCCTGAGGTGCGGCGTTGGCAGCGCCGCATCGAGCCCTTCTGGACGCCGCTGGCCGGTGGCTGTCACCTCACGCGGCCGGTCACCGCTTCGATCGAAGCGGCGGGTTTCGTAATCGAGGAGGTTGAAATGATGTATCTGCCCAAGGCACCCCGAGCGCTCGGCTGGTGTGAGTGGGGCGAGGCCCGACCGGCCTAGCGGGCTTTCAGAGCACGGCGCAATCAAACTGACCATGACGGCTCAGGGAATGGCGCTTGGGCGCATCGCGGTGAAGACCGTCTCTGCTTTCGCGCAGG
>JBBQOK010000179.1:0-3129 GCA_038330765.1 Caulobacterales bacterium
GGGCCGACGCCCTGATGCTGTCGGCCGAAACGGCGTCGGGTGACTATCCGCTGGAATCGGTCGGGGTGATGAGCCGGATCATCGAGCGGGTCGAGCAGGATCCGATCTGGCCCAGTCTGATGGACGCTGAACACGCGGGCATGGACGACTTCGACGCCGATGCCCTGGTGGCGGCCGCGCGCAAGGCGGCCGAGGCGCAGTCGACGGCCTGTATCGTGGTGTTCACGACGCTGGGCGGGACAGCGCGGCGGATGGCGCGTGAGCGGCCGCTGCAACCGGTGCTGGCCCTGACGCCCAATCCCGACACGGCGCGGCGGCTGGCGCTGGTCTGGGGACTGGAGACGCGGCTGGGCAAGGAGCCGGCGTCGCTGGAAGACGTGACCGAGGATGCGGTCAACAGCGCGGTCGAATACGACATGGCGCAACCGGGCCAGCGGATCCTGATTCTGGCTGGAACGCCCTTCGGTGCACCGGGGGCTGCGAATCTGCTGCGACTGGCCCATGCTCCGGCCAAGAAGGGGCGCTGAGCCCTTCTCCCCCCGGGGGAGAAGGTGGGCGCCGGAGGCGCTCGGATGAGGGGGCTCTGTCCCAAGGCAGGTCGGTTGAAGATGAGCGCGCGGCTGGCAGCCCCCTCATCCGTCTCGCTCCGCGAGCCACCTTCTCCCCCAAGGGGAGAAGGACGCGAGGGCGCATGATCAAATACATCGGTTCCAAGCGGGCATTGCTGACGCAGATCGCGACCGCGGTCCGCGCCGGCCTGCCCGATGGAGGGACGGTGTGCGACCTGTTTTCCGGCAGCGCTCGCGTCGGCCACGCCCTGAAGCGCGAGGGGTTCCGGGTCTGGTCCAACGACCACAACGCCTATGCTCATACCCTCGCCACGGCTTATGTGCAGGCGGACCGTGATCGTTGGCTCGACCGGGCCGAGGCGGTGCTGGCCGAACTGCGGACCGTGACGCCGGAAGCCGGCTGGTTCACCAAAACCTTCTGCGAGGACGCCCGCTATTTCACGCCGGAGAACGGGGCGCGCATCGACGCCATGCGCGATCGTATTGCCGCCCTGGCGCTGGAGCCCGAGTTGGAGGCGATCGCTCTGGTCAGTTTGATGGAAGCCGCCGACCGGGTGGATTCCACGGCGGGTCTGCAGATGGCCTATATGAAGTCGTGGGCCAGCCGGGCGCTGAAGCCGCTGGAGCTGCGGATGCCCGACATCCTGCCGGGCGTGGCAGCCGGGCCGTGCAAGGCCACCCGCGCTGATGCGGTCGAACTGGCCCCCCAAATCGAGGCCGATCTCGTCTATCTGGACCCGCCGTACAACCAGCATTCCTATCTCGGCAACTATCACTGCTGGGAGAGCCTGGTGTTGTGGGACAAACCCGAGACCTATGGGATCGCCAACAAGCGGATCGACGTCCGCACCCGCAAGAGCGCCTTCAACAGCCGGCCCGGCATCGCCCCGGCGCTGCGGTCGGTGATCGAGGGGCTGAAGGCCCCGAATCTGATCGTTTCGTTCAACGACGAGGGCTATCTGGGTCGCGACCAGCTGGTGCAGATGCTGTCGGGGCGCGGCGAGGTGCAGGTGATCGAGATCGCCCGTCCGCGTTACGTCGGCGCACGCATCGGCATCCACAATCCCAAGGGCGAGAAGGTCGGGGCGGTCGGCCGACTGCGCAATGTTGAATACCTGTTCGTGGTCTCCGACCGGCGTCTGAACCTCGCCGACGCGGCGTGACGAGGCCGCCCTGGGGCAAGCGGAACGGTATGTCGTCTTCTGCCGTTAAGTTGTCATGGAAACGTCGCCGATGACCCCGTCCCACCGTCTCTACGCCCGGCAATCTTGGGGTCGGGCCGCTGATGCGTTCGAGACCGTGGCTTGGCGCGCGACGTCCACTGCGCGGTTCGATGACCGGGTGGCCAACGATCCTGCGGTGCCGGAGCCGACGGTGGTTGAAATCCTGAAGAGCCTGCCGGATTGGGTCACGATCGTCGCCGGCGGTGCGGTCGCCGCCCTGATGGGGGCCATGCTGGGCGGAGCCCTGCATATCTGAGGCGGTCAGTTCTCCAGCAGCGCCCGGATCGGAGCCCAGCTGCGCCGGTGGGCGGGGCAGGGCCCTAGCGTCCGCAGCGCTTCCTGATGCACCGGCGCATTATAGCCCTTGTGTCCGGCAAAGCCGTAGCCGGGATAATGCTCGTCCAGCGTCACCATCAGCCGGTCCCGCGCCGTCTTGGCCAAGATCGAGGCCGCCGCGATCGACAGCGACAGGCCATCCCCGCCGACCACCGTCTGGACGGCGCACGGCAGTTTGAAACGGTAGTTGCCGTCCACCAGCGCCGCCACCGGTTGAACGGACAGCGCCTCGATCGCCCGGCACATGGCCAGGCCGGTGGCGTGCAGGATGTTCAGCTCCTCGATCTCCTCGACCGAGGCGAAGCCGACGCCCCAGGCCAGGCTGCGGGCCTTGATCTCGATCTCCAGCGCTTCGCGCCGGGCGTGGGTCAGGGCCTTGGAGTCGTCGATGCCCGCGGGCAGGTCGTCGGGGTTCAGGATCACCGCCCCCGCCGACACCGGCCCGGCCCACGGACCGCGCCCGGCCTCGTCCACGCCGCAGACCGGGCCACCGCTGGACTGGATCAGCAGGATTTCGAGGCCGAGCGTGGGGAAGGCGCGGGCGACCTTGGCCGCAGGCTTGCCGGTGGAGGATGTTTTCCGGGGGGGCGTCACGCGTCCGCCATCGCACGAACCTGCCGGTGGCGGAAGCATTCGACGCCGTGGTCGTTGACCATGCCGACGGCCTGCATGAAGGCATAGACGATCACCGGACCGCAGAAGGTGAAGCCGCGGGCCTTCAGCGCCTTGGCCATGGCCTCGGACTCCGGGGTCTGGGTCGGCCGCCCCGCGCTGTCGGGCGAGGCGTTCTGGATCGGCGCGCCGCCGACGAACGACCATAGCCATTCGCTGAAGTCCTCGCCGTTCTCGCGCATGTCCAACCAGACCTTCGCGCCCGTGATGGCGCTGTTGATCTTGGCCCGCGAGCGGATGATGCGGGCGTCGCCCAGCAGCCGTTCGATCTCGGCCTCGCCGTAGCGGGCGATGATCTCGGGATCGAAGCCGTCGAAGGCGTCGCGCAT
>JBBQOK010000180.1:0-2576 GCA_038330765.1 Caulobacterales bacterium
GAACAGCCCGCACCTCTGAGTGCCGAGGAAGAGCGTTATATTCTGAAGACCATCCGGGCATATTACGGCGATGACGCCGTAGTTCGAAACTGGGGACCAGACCCCCGCCGCCTCATGCTTCACGTGGAGAGCGACCGGGACATAGGTCTCGACCGTCACGAATGCCTCGGTCTGCTTATGTGCGAGATCATTCGCGATCAAATCAGTCTGGAAGCCTCACGCCCAAGCGGAAGGTGGAAACGGCATAAGGTGGCCTACCGGCAAGGTGCCATACTGCCGACGATCATGAGCGATTGATCGGCGATGTCCGCTCACCACCCTCAGCGGACATTCCGCCGGTCCGCTTCCGGCCTTCGGCCGCGCTACTTTCCCGCCAGCGCCGGCGTCACCTCCCCCGCCCCGGACGGCAGCGGCACGGCGGGATCCCTCAGCCAGGCCTCGACGTCGCGATAGACCGTCTCGGCCTGATGGTCGCGGTTGAGGATGTGCCAGCCGTCGGGATAGAAGGCGGTGCGGAAGCCGGGACGCTCGCCCGCCCGGCCGAGGGCGCGGCGCATCGGGTCCTGCTGGATGACATTGTCGTGCGCGCCATACAGCAGCAGGGTCGGGGCGCGGATGGCACCGAGGCCGCGCGAGGCGTTCTCCATCAGGTCGACGAGGCCGTAGAGGGCGTCGAACCGGGTGGTGATCAGGCTGTTGGGATCGCGGTAGTTGCGGAACAGCTCCAGCCGGTTGTCCGAGGCCGGCAGGGCGCGGACGGCCCATTCGGGTGCCTCGACAGCGCGGTCGCCGGCGGCGCGGGCCGCGATCCACAGGCCGGCCGAGTTGATCGGTCCCTGCGCCGACCAGCCCCAGACGGCGGGAGCCAGCAGGATGACCCGATCGGCGTCGGGCGGGCGGTCCGAGGCGAAAGCGACGACGGCGACCGAGCCGCCCATGCTCTCACCCGCCACGGCGATGACCGCGCGGGGGTGACGGGCGCGGGCCAGGGCGACGGTGGTGCGCAGGTCCTGGACCATCCGCGCCTCGCCGGCCCAGACGCCGCGGCCGGGCGACTGGCCGAAGCCGCGCTGGTCGATGGCCCAGGTCTCGATGCCCTGTTCGGCCCACCAGGGTCCGGCGAGGCGGAAGGCGGCGCGGCTGTCGTTCATGCCGTGCAGGGCGACGATGACGGCCCAGGGCTCGCCCTCGGGGGTCCAGCGGGCCAGCGCCAGACAGGCACCGTCGTCCATGACCACGGCCTGTGGCTCCAGCGCCGGACCGGCGAAACCGGGCGGCGGGGTCATGGGGGGCTGGATCGCCGGCGTGGCGCAGGCGGCGAGGGTCAGGACGAACAACAGGGCGGCGAGCGCGCGGATCATCCGCCGAGAATGCCCTGAACCCTCTGGCGAAGATACGGCAGCACCTCGGCCTCGAACCACGGGTTCCGGCGCAGCCAGGCCGTGTTGCGCCATGACGGGTGCGGCAGGGGCAGGATGTCGGGGGCGTAGTCGCGCCAGGCGCGGACGGTCCCGGTCATGTTCGTTTTCGCCCGGTCGCCCAGGGCCCAGACCTGGGCATGGCCGCCGACCAGCAGGGTCAGTTCGACCCGGGGCAGTTCCGCGAGCAGTCGGGGACGCCACAGTTCGGCGCAGCGTTTGGGCGGCGGATAGTCGCCGCCCTTCGGGGCCGTGCCGGGATAGTAGAAGGCCTGGGCGGCGACGCCGATGCGGCGGTCGGCGTAGAAGGTCGCGTAGTCGACGCCCAGCCAGTCGCGCAAACGGTCGCCGGACGGGTCGGTGAACGGCAGACCGCTTTCATGCACGCGGCGGCCGGGGGCCTGGCCGCAGATCAGCAGCCGGGTCTCGGGGAAGACATGCACGACCGGGCGCGGGGTGTGAGGCAGCTGGCCGAGACAGGCCCGGCAGGCCCGGATGTCGGCGAGGACGGCGTCGAGGCCGGAAGGTTCAGGCGAAGTCGCCATCGTCCTCGACGGCCGGGGGCAGGGCCGCCAGCGCCGCGGCGGTCTCGGCCTCGGTCGGCAGGCGCAGGCGGATGACGCCCTTGAAGGCGTTCGGATCGATGGCCTTGCCCTTCTTGGTGATGGTCAGCCTGCCCTGACGCATCAGGGCCAGCGCGCAATGGCGCACCTTGGGCAGCATGCGCTGCCACTGCTCGGGCTGCAGGTCCTTGGCCACGTCGGCCGGTTCGATGCTCTTGCCGCCGACGCCCTTGGGGTCGGCCTTCGCCAGTTTTTCGAAGATGGCGGATTCGATGGGGTCGCTCATTGCGCCTATATGCTGCATTGCGGGAGCAGAATGAAGGCGCCGGGCTCAAGTAGCGCGACGCGCGTTAGCCCAAGAGGATTCCATGGTCCAGAAAGTCACGGTCACAGAGGGCGAGTTCGCCGGCTGGCAGACCTATGACCTGCACGGCACCTTCGATCAGGTGGTGGGGCCGTTCTACTTCAAGCCCGACCCCGACGGACGGATGCGCTGCGCCTTCCGCGCCGAGCCCAAACATATGAACGCCGGGCACCGGATGCACGGCGGCTGTCTGATGACCTTCGCCGACATCGCCATGTTCCAGACCGCCTA
>JBBQOK010000181.1:0-1735 GCA_038330765.1 Caulobacterales bacterium
CTTGTCAGCCGGGCAGATGAAGGTGCGGCTCTCGACGCGGGCCACGTCCTTGGGGTCCGAGGCGGCGTAGTAGCAGCCGGGGCGTTTGGTCTGGTCCAGGGCGCGCAGGGTGCCCTTGCCGATCAGGTCGGCGATGATGGCGGCCTTCTCGGCCTCGGAGCCGTCGCACCAGTGAACCCGCTCTGGCCGGGTCAAGGCGGCGATCTGCTCGACCCAGGCGACCAGGCCGGCGTGGCGGGTGGGGGCCGGATGCAGGCCCGGGATGGCGGAAGCGGTCACTGTCACTCTCCTGAACGTGGCCCGGCGATCTGACGCCGCCGTGGCCCTCCCTGCGTGCGATCACGCTATGTTTCAGCGCGGAATGACACCGAAGCGGACGCCGCGTCAACCGGTGCAAGTTTCAACCCTGCAGGAAGCGGCGGGGCGCCGGGATCGGCATTTTTCCAGTCGCGGAGCGGGGCCGCAGGGGGTATCCGGACCGCCATGCAGACGATGGACCCGATCAACACCACTCCCCGGGGAGCCCTCGCCTCGCCCGCCGTGGCGCGGAACACGGTGCCGATCCTCGCGGTGCTGAAGGCGCATATGCCGGGCCGGGGCGCGGTGCTGGAGATCGCGGCCGGGTCGGGCGAGCACGCGACGGCCTTCGCGAGCGGCCTGCCGGGGCTGGAGTGGACGCCCAGCGATCCGTCGGCGGAGGCGCGGGCCAGCATCGCGGCCTGGGCCGGGGCGGCCGCGCTGCCGAACCTGCGCCCGCCTCTGGCGCTGGACGTGCTGGACGAGGCAAACTGGCCGGGCGGGCCGTTCGGGGCCGTGGTCTGCATCAACATGATCCACATCAGTCCGTGGACGGCGACCGAGGCGCTGATGCGGCTGGCCGGGCGGGTGCTGCCGGTCGGCGGGCTGCTGGCGACCTATGGTCCCTACCGCGAGGCGGAGACGCCGTTGGCCGCCTCGAACACCGCTTTCGACGAGAGCCTGAAGGCGCGCGACCCGGCCTGGGGACTGCGCGATCTGAACGACGTGGCGGCGGCGGCGAAGGCTGAGGGGCTGGCGCTGACACAGCGGGTCGAGATGCCGGCCAACAATCTGATGCTGCTGTTCCGGCGGGTGCCATGAGCTTCTCGAAGACCTATGACGGCCCCGAGCCGGTCCGGATCAACAAATGGCTGGGCCAGTCGGGGGTCTGCTCGCGGCGTGAGGCCGACGCCCTGATCGCCGACGGCCTGGTCTCGGTCGAGGGCGAGGTCGTCACCGACGCCGGCCGCAAGCTCGAACCGGGCCAGACCCTGACCCTGAGCGATCGGGCCACCGCGACCCTGGCCGAGGGCGTGACCATCGTCATCCACAAGCCGCTCGGCTATGTTTCCGGTCAGCCCGAGCCGAACAAGCTCCCGGCGGTGCGGCTGGTCACCGAGGGCAACCGGGTCGGACCCGGCGCAGTGCCGGCCGACGACCACTCCCTGCCCCCGATCGGACGACTGGACGAGGATTCGCGCGGCCTGTTGCTGCTGTCGTCCGACGGGGTGGTGGCCAAGGCGGTGATCGGGCCGGAGTCCGATCTGGACAAGGAGTATCTGGTCCGGATCGCCGGCGACGTCACCGAGAAGAAGCTGAAGATCCTGCGCCACGGCCTGATGCTGGACGGTCGCCAGCTGCGCCCCGCCTATGTCAGCCGGATGGAATCCTTCCGGCTGAAATTCATCCTGCGCGAGGGCCGCAACCGCCAGATCCG